>CANGJU010000001.1 GCA_947453935.1 Bacteroidota bacterium
GCAGTTGAAACGAGCAATGGACATTTTATTGTATTAGGATCTGTTTATACAGGTGGTGCTAATAATAGTTTTAATTTTTCATTAACAGAATTAGATCAGAATGGAAATACTATTCAGAGTATATTAGGATCTTCTGTTACAGCTATTCCGTTAGCAATGAGTATTACGAATACAGGCGAGATTTTAGTTTCAGGGTACTATATGGCATCTACAACAGATAATGATATTTTCCTTGCTAAGTTTACTCCTGATCTGAATTTAATCTGGTTTAAAAGATATGGTGTTACGGGTGGTAATGATTATGGCAATAGTGTTTTTCAATTGAATAATGATAAATATGTTTTAACAGGTACAACTGCAATTAGTGGAGCTGCGAAACCTTCAATTACTTATCTAGATACAGCAGGAACTATACTAAGTGAATTTCATTTAAACACCAATCAATTTGCTAGTCCTTATTACAAAGCATCGTATTTAGGCGACGGACGATTTTCATTTAATCACTTAGCGAATGTGACCTGTATTGTTGATACGAATAATGCAATTTTAACGAACCCATCAACGGGAATGGGAATATTTTCAATTGATAGTTACAAAGATTTTGATGGAAAGACAGTGATTATGTCTTCTGGTGATTACGGCGGACCAACTGGAGGTTCATTAGTTGTTACACGTTATGATTCTACTTTGAGTACTATATTGATGAATAAAAAATATAAGTTGTCGGGTAACAATTTAAATGGAGTTAAAATCACTACCGATTATCAACAGCAGTTTGGTAATTATGTAATCGCAGCTAATGCCGAGTCGCTCTCTAGCGGTTATACATCAGCGCTATTTTTTAAAATTGATCAATCGGGATTAATTTATTGGGTAAATAAATATTTGCCTACTGGCTATGTTCAATCGAAATTTAATTCATTTATAAAAACATCTGATGGTGGCTATTTATTAGTTGGCTATGTGGGTAATTCATCATCGACTAATATTTTTGCTGTTAAGACAGATTCAGCGGGCGTTACGTGTAACATGAGTACACTTGCTTTAACGAACACTACTGTGACGCCAATTCCATCAACACCTCATGCGTTAAGTTCAGGAACAACTAATGTATTAACGCAGGTGAATAATGTATTTAATGCTGCTACTAATACTGGAAGTATTATTTGTACGAGCGTCTCTTCTTTACAAGATAATGATCAAATTGAATTAACTGTTTATCCTAATCCGATGAGCGATTTATTAAACATTGAAGTTGCGAAAGCAGATCAATACATTTTGAAAGTTTATACTGCTACTGGTCAGTTGTTACTTACTACTGAATTTAAAAACAATTATCAGTTAAATACAAGTAACTATAATGCTGGATTTTATTTACTGCGTATAGAAGATAAAAACGGAAATGTACAAGCATTGCGCAAGTTGATAAAGCCTTGAGAAATTAATGCGTAAAGAAGAAAAGCTTTTACTTCAGAATTTCATTCCTCCTTTTTTGTTTGTAGCCTTCTTATGGATTATAAAAGGAATTGAAATCTATTATCAGCTTCATTTTTCTAAATACGGATTATTACCTCGTAATGTTGATGCGTTAACTGGTGTTATTTCTTTCCCATTTATTCATGGCGACTGGGATCATTTGATTTCAAATAGTGCTGGATTATTAGTATTAGGTTTTTTACTTTTCACATTCCACCGTGAAATTGCTTATCGCGTTGTTGCGCAAATTTGGTTGTTGCACGGCGTATGGTTATGGTTAGGCGGACGTGCAACTTATCATATAGGTGCAAGTGGCATCATCTACGGACTTGCTGCATTTTTATTTTTTACCGGGGTATTTAAAAAAGAAAAGTCAACCATGACCATTTCTTTATTGGTCGTGTTTTTATATGGAAGTATGGTATGGGGATTAATGCCCTTCTTGCAAGGCATCAGTTGGGAAGGACATTTATTTGGTGGTGCTGCAGGATTATTAATGGCTTGGTACTATCGTAAAACGGGAATACAAAAGCCAGTTTACGATTGGGAAAAAGAAGAAGAAGTACACGAAGAAGAATATTGGAATGTAGATGTTGAAGAGAATAAACCAATAGAAGAAAATAAACCATCAACAAGCGTTCACTATATTTACAAACCAAATTCAACAGATCATGATGTTAAAAATTGAGCATATAGGAATAGCTGTAAAAGATTTAAATAATTCGAATGAACTATTTAAAAAGTTGTTCGGACAAGCGCATTATAAAACAGAAGAAGTACAATCAGAAGGAGTGAATACTTCTTTTTTTCAGATTGGAGAAAATAAAATAGAATTGTTAGTGGCCACAAATCCTGATTCTCCCATTGCAAAGTTCATTGAGAAAAAAGGCGAAGGGATACATCATATTGCTTTTGATGTAGCAGACATTCGCGCAGAGATGAAACGACTGGAAAGCGAAGGATTTGTTTTGCTAAATCAAGAACCTAAGGCTGGGGCCGATAATAAACTGGTTTGCTTTTTACATCCGAAAGGAACAAATGGTGTGCTGATAGAGCTGTGTCAGGAAAATAAATAGTTTTGAAAATAAAAAAGTCCGGTCACCCGGACTTTTTTATTGCTTTAGAGATTTTTATTGAGCAATAACAGTTACGCTCACCGAGTTTGTTAATCCATCCCTGTTAGTAACAGTAAACGTGTATTTCGATTTTTGTCCAGCAACTGAATCAGTATTCGTTGTATAATCATACGAGTAATAATCTTGTTCAGAACCCGATAACGATTTACTATAAACGCTTACGCCCGATGCCCCATTATAGGAGCGAGAAATGGTAAATTGCTTCAGCACATCTTTATCTTCTGCTTTTGATGCCGCCATGCCTATTGTAAAGCTAGATCCTGCCGCTAAGGTGGTGTCTTTATAAATATAAGTACCTCCCGATTTAAAACTTATGTTTGGTAATTTTCCTTCGTCTTTTTCACAAGAGGCGATAAAAATTAAAGCTGCAATTCCAACGATAATTCCGTAAATTTTTTTCATGATTCTGTTTTGTTTGTTTTATGTTCTGTATGCAAAAATAATCAATTTAAATAAATTCTGGCACTGATGCATATATTTCTTCCCATGTTGTAAATGCCATAGTTTTTAAATCGTGACAGATGGTCGTAATAATAAGTGTTTAGTAAATTGTTACCTGAAATAGATAAAAGCAAAAGTTTAGATTTTAATTTAAGATTAGTACTGACGCTTAAATTTACGATGTCGTAGGCGGGAGTACCTAATTCTAAAGGTGCGAGATGATTTTGTTTGAAGTAATGTTCCACTGACAATCGAAAAATGTAGGGTTCCTCTTTTTTACGATTTAAAGTGTAGGAAATGGAGGGCTCTATCTTTTGTGAAGGAGTATAAGATATATAGTTGCCATCTGCTGTTTTATTGTTCATTCCCGAATAAGAAGTTTTGAACTGTAGGTTTTTACATGCCTCTAAGTTAATCCCAGCTTCCCCACCGAATTGTTCAGCACCTTGTTGCATATAACGATAAACAGGAAATCCATACCATTCTTCATTTGTTTTAGCAAGGTAAATGAAATTTGAAAAGTGATTATAAAAAGGACTTATCCATAATTCTACAAACTTCGATTTCCATTTAGTCACAAGATTCAATGAGTAGAGTTGTTCATTTTTGAGATTAGGATTTCCGATTTCATACGTAAAAATTCCTTCGTGCAAACCATCAGAAGAAAGTTCTGCAAGGTTGGCGACTCTTACTCCTGATGCGAAATTTAATTTAAAATTAAAGTTGTCGTTAGGGAAGAAGCTGATACCACTTAAAAAATTATAGTAAGGAGATTGTTTATTAAAAACAGGAATTTCTTTTTCAGGACCATTAACAGACGCAGTGAAAAAAGTCTTAATCGATTTTAGTCCGTAACCAATTCCATTTTCAAAAATCCATTTATCATTAAACTCAATTTCATAGTTCACCGATAAATTGTTTTCATGCATCGATGCATCAGGAACAATCTTACGAGCACCGAAATTAGTATTGTCTTCAAGCGAATTTAAATTAGCAACAATTATTTTTTGATGCTCATTGATCTGATGCTCTAATTTTAGTAACGCCTGTGCCGTTAGTAAAAGCATATTCAAACTTATTGCGCCACCACCTTCATTTTCCATTCGTTGATTGGATTGTAATCCTGCATTTACAAATAGTTTTGAATGTCCATTGAAGGAAAATTTATTTTCACTCGAAAAAATATTTAGAAGAACTAAATGGCAAGGATTTTCACTCAGTGAACGGCTCCATCTTTTATCGGGATAAACGAAATTATAGATATCATTAAAGACAAAGCCGAATTGATTAAACGACGAAGAAAAATTATTTGTTGATGACCATTTGTTCTTATCGAAGCCCCATGTGGTTTTTAAATAATAACCTTTAAATCGTGTATTCAACACACGATTATTTTTTCCATCGCTATAATCTGCGTTATTATCGATACCAGCGCGAATACGCCACCATTTATTTTTGTAAGCTGCTTTATGTCCAATTTGAAACTGACCACCCATGGTATTAGTATTAAAAGTAAGGCCATAATCTGTTTCACTCGAATTAGCTGCTGGTTTTTGTTCTTCAATTAAATTGACAACGCCTCCCATTGCTTCTGCGCCATATAAAATTCCAAGAGGACCTTTTATCAATTCAATTTTAGAAAGTCCAAAAGAAGTGATGCCGATACCATGCTCATCTTGCCATTGCTGATTATCGAAGCGCAAGCCATTTAACAAAACAAGTACTCTGTTTCCATAAAGACCTCTGATAACAGGTTTGGCAATACCGTTGCCTGTTGAGAGTATACTAACACCTTCTACTTTTTTAAGTTGATCACATACGGTGAAATTAGTAGATGTCGTAACACTATCAATCAATACCGATGTAATGTTGATCGGAGAAACTTTTTCGTCTTCATCTTTATAACCTGTAACAGTAATTTCTTTTAACTCCTTCGTCGTGATGGAATCTACAATCTGTGAGTAGCCCAATGAGCTAAATAATAGAAGGAAAGAAGTAAAAAGATATTTGTAGAATTTCATTAATAAATAGAAGGTCGGTTTTATGCGCAGTAAAGATAATCAAGGGCGAATTAAAAATGCAATCAAGAACAGATTGGAATTGAAACATTAATTCGATCCTTAATTAAATTTTTTAGTTTGGTGTACCGATAGCTATCGGTACCACCTTCCCGATTACTATCGTCCCGATTACCATCGGGAGAACAAGGCACCCACAATTAAATTAAACAAAACCCACTTTAATTTTTACGACTGATATTAAATAAAAAAAACGCTACAATGCTGCAGCGTTTTTTTGAATTGGGCCCACCTGGTCCCGAAGCCTCGGGAGAACTAGGCACCCACAATAATTTAAAATATGTAAAGTGAATTAATAAAAAAGCCGTGAAGCGTGTTTACTATGCTTCACGGCTTTTTTGTGGGCCCACCTGGATTCGAACCAGGCACCCACAGATTATGAGTCTGTTGCTCTAACCGAATGAGCTATAGGCCCTGTTTATTGGGAAGGCAAAAGTAGTAAATTCTGATTTTGTTCCCAAACAATTTTATGTAGCCCTTATTTAATCACCCCTAACTCTTTTCCCACCTTCGTAAACGCCGCTATCGCCTGATCAATATGGTGCCTTTCGTGACCTGCAGATATTTGCACTCGGATACGAGCATTGCCTTTCGCAACAACAGGATAGAAGAATCCTATCACATAAATACCTTCATCTAATAATTTTGCTGCGAATTCCTGCGCCAATTTTGCCTCGTATAACATAATCGGAACTATTGGATGTTCGCCTGGCTTAATTTCAAATCCTGCTTTTGTAATCTCACTCCTGAAATATGCAGTGTTCTCCCATAATTTATCACGCAGTGCCGTTGTTTCACTCAGCATATCAATTACTGCAATCGAAGCCCCAACAATAGAAGGTGCTAATGAATTCGAGAATAAATACGGACGAGAACGCTGACGAAGCATATCAATGACTTCTTTTTTTCCTGCTGTAAATCCACCCATTGCACCACCTAACGCTTTACCTAATGTACCTGTAATAATATCTACACGACCCATTACATCTCTGTACTCATGCGTCCCACGACCTGTCTTGCCCATAAATCCACTAGCGTGACATTCATCTATCATCACTAAAGCATTGTACTTATCGGCTAAGTCACAGATTTTATCAAGTTGTGCAATAGTTCCATCCATGGAGAATACACCATCAGTAACAATCATTCTATGACGTAAATGTTGAGTCGCCTTTAGCTGCTCTTCCAGGTCATTCATATCGTTGTGCTTGTAACGATGACGTTGAGCTTTGCATAAACGAATTCCATCAATGATAGAAGCATGATTCAATTCATCAGAAATAATAGCATCTTGCTCATTCAATAAAGGTTCAAAAACACCACCATTTGCATCAAATGCTGCTGCATATAAAATTGTGTCTTCTGTTCCTAAGAACTTGGCAAGTTTTGCTTCTAGTTCTTTGTGTATATCCTGCGTACCGCATATAAAGCGTACGCTCGACATTCCGAATCCGTGCGTATGAATAGCATCGATAGCGGCCTGAATAACTTTAGGGTGTGACGATAATCCTAAATAATTATTCGCGCAAAAGTTAATTACTTCTCTGCCATTCGCTTTGATATCTGCCGCTTGAGGAGTTGTAATTACGCGCTCAGTTTTGAATAAACCTGCCTCTTTAATCTCTTTTAATTCCGCATTTAATACGGGTTCTAATGTTTTATACATGTTCTGAATTTTGATGCTCAAAAATAAATAATTCCTATCAGATTAATTCAAATTCTTTTCCCGGAAGTGCTCGTATTAGTCCTTTCATTTCAAGCGAAAATAAAATCGATGCTGTTTTGCTGATGGGTAAGTGCGCGTGAATGGCAATTTCATCCATCGATTTCACTATCTGACAAGCATTAACAATTTGTTCTTCTTCCGAAGATAATTCAACGAATAGCGCCTTTTGTGTCGATTTCTTTTTTGCTTTTGGATGATCAATATCCCAGTTCATCAAACGGAAAATATCAGCAGCCGAAGTAATGAGGGATCCCTGGTTAAAGCGAATTAAATTATTACAACCTTCACTAAACGTATCGCCTATCCGTCCTGGAAACGCAAAAACATCGCGTGCATAACTGTGTGCAATATCGGCTGTGATTAACGCCCCACCTTTTTTTGCAGCTTCAACAACTACAACAGCATCGCACATACCCGCAACAATTCTATTGCGAGAAGGAAAGTTCTCACGGTCGGGCATGGTTTCAAAGGGATATTCACTCAGCCAACAACCATTATCTAACATTGCTAATGCAGTTTCTTTATGCTGCGCAGGATAAAAAATATCGAGTCCGTGGCCAAGCACAGCTATGGTTGGAATTTTATTTTTTACCGCCTGACGATGCGCTGCTATATCAATCCCAAAGGCCATTCCGCTCACAATAACAATATCTTTATCGATGCAATCATCAATTAAATCGCTCGTCAGTTTTTTCCCATACGCGCTTGCACTGCGTGTGCCTACTACCGCGAGATAGCGATGTTTATTTAAATCGATGTTCCCTTTCTTATAAATTAAAATAGGTGCATCATGACATTGTTTTAGTCGATAAGGATAGGCCTCATCAGTAAAAAATAAAACATCAAGATTATTTTTGATTACTCTTTCTAGCTCTGTTTCTGCTCTGCGAAATACAGTTTGTTCCAAAATTGAACGGGCGGTAACGGGACCAATATCGGGGATGCTTAGCAGCTCTTTTTCAGTTTGCTCGAAAACAGCTTGTGCGCTTCCGCAATAGGCAACCAGATTTTTAGCGAGTACAGCACCGACATTCGGAATAAACGTAAGTGCGATTTTGTAAAATAAATCGTTGTTCATAATAATTAAAATAATATCGCCTGACTTGTGAAAAATTAATGAGCGAATGCCACAAAATTATTTTTATTAATCGAAAATAGGTTGCATTTTTATGGATTCTTACTAACAAATCACTGGAATTTGAAATGAAATATAAAATCATAATTACGGCTATCCTCTTTTTTCTAATTAGCAATACATCGTTTGCGCAATCTGGGAAGATTCGTATTGAAGTGTTAGATGCCAACACAGGCGAGCATTTAATCGGAGGAATCGTTGAAAGCAAGCCTAATAAAGTAGGAGCTCAGGTTGATTTTAATGGATTTGCAGAATTTAAGTTGCCTATAGGGATGCAAGAAATTTCAGTAGGGTTTATTGGATATGAAACAATCAAGCAAACGGTAGAAATCAAGAGTGATGTTACTGTTAATTTGAAAATTCGTTTAGTCCCTTCTAAAGTAGATTTAAAAACAATTGTTATTTCCGCAGGAAAACATGCTCAGCGCATCGAAGAAGTTCCGGTATCAATGGAGGTTTTAAAACCTAAATATATCGAGAATAGTAATCAAACAACCATGGAAACAGCTGTAGAGCAAATTCCTGGTGTAACGGTTATTGACGGACAAGCGAATATTCGTGGTGGCAGCGGATTTAGTTATGGTGCTGGTAGTCGTGTGTTGGTATTAGTAGATGATTTGCCTTTGTTGGCTGGTGATGCTGGCGATGTAAAATGGAGTTTTTTGCCTATAGAAAATATTGGACAAGTAGAGGTAATCAAAGGTGCATCTTCTGCATTGTTTGGTTCTTCTGCCTTAAATGGTGTTATTAATATGAGAACGGTAGTACCAACAGATACTGCTGAATCAAATATTACATTGTACTCGGGAATCTATGATACTCCCCTTGATAGAAGTATGAAGTGGTGGGGCAGTGGTCCAGAGATGATTTCAGGAGGGCAGTTTTCTCACCGACGAAAAATTGGTCAGTTAGATTTAGTCGTTGGAGGCCATTACCTCAATGATCAGGGATATCGCCAGGGTGAAAGTGAAGAACGTGTTCGTGGTAATTTTAATTTGAAGTATCATTTTAAAAATGTGCCAGGACTAACGGCAGGGTTATCCGCTAATTCGCAAATTTCGAAAGGTGGAAATTTTTTATTCTGGGAAAATGATTCGAGCGGTGCTTTGCAACCTTATGGCGGAACAACTGGTGCTTCAAGCACATTAAGTTTGTATACTACAACAAGAACGTACGTAGATCCATCTATTTCCTATGTTGGAAAAAATTTCAGTCATAAATTGCGTGGAAGAATTTACTCAACCAACAATAAAAACAATACGAATCAAGAGGCATTGTCCTTGTTGTCTTATGGCGAATATTTAGGTCAGTATAAGTGGAAAGAACATTTAACTGTTTCAGGTGGACTATCCGCTTCAAAGACGAATGTAAAAGGCGATTTATACAGCGACCATCAATCGTATAACTACGCTGCCTATGTGCAAACAGATTATAAATACAACCGTTGGAATTTATCAGCGGGGTATCGTTATGAAGGTGGCGAGATATCAGGTATCAAATTTAAGCCACAACAATTGATGCGTGCAGGTGTTAATTTTAAAGCAGCTGAAGCAACCTATTTAAGAGCAGCTTACGGACAAGGTTTTCGTTTTCCAACCATTGCAGAGAAGTACATTCGTACGCAGGTTGGAAGTATAGTTATTTATCCCAACGATTCGCTTACAACTGAAAGAGGCACCTCGTATGAATTTGGTTTGCGTCAAGGATTCAAATTAAAAAACTGGATTGGATTTATTGATGCGGCTGTTTTTCGTCAGGAGTATACAGATATGATGGAATTCACCTTTGGGCAATGGGGCAATCCATTTGTTGATCCATTATTCGGTTTAGGGTTCAAATCGAAAAATATTGGAAATACCCGTATCGACGGATTTGAAATTTCAATTGGTGGTGATGGCAAGATTGGAAATGTGCAGGAAACGGTAATGGGTGGCATTACATGTATCGATCCTATTCAAACAGACTTCAATCCTGCAGAAGATACATTGGTCAATTCATCCAATCAGAATGTATTGAAGTATAGAAATAAAATCATGTTTAAGTTTGATTCAGAAACTGCTTATAAAAAAATCGCTTTTGGTGTTAGCGCACGTTATTATAGTTTCATGGAAAACATCGATAAACCATTTGAAGTGGTTATTCCAGGTGTAAAAGATTATCGTGATAAAAATCCGAATGGTGAATGGGTGTTTGATGTTCGTTTTGCTTATAAGGTAAATGAAGCAGTACAGTTAAGTTTTGTTACAAAGAATATTCTAAATAACCTCTATGTAGGTCGCCCGGCTGATTTGCAAGCTCCTCGTACTTTTACTGTGCAGGCTTTGATAAAATTATAGTTGGAATATTTTACAAAAAATTAACGGCCATCCTATTTTTAAAACTACCTTTGACTCGTGCAAAAAAATAGTATTATTCAAGTCAGTAACCTCGAAAAAAAGTATGAATCTTTTCATGCGGTGAAAGGAATTTCATTCGAGGTGCAAGAGGGAGAAATATTTGGAATACTTGGTCCGAATGGAGCAGGAAAAACAACTACTCTTGAAATCATCGAAACATTAAGAGATAAAACAAGCGGCAACGTTAGTGTGTGCGGACTAAATATCGAAACACAAGCAAACGATATTAAGCAACTCATCGGAGTGCAACTTCAGGCTGCTGGTTATTATCCTAGTTTAACATTAGTTGAATTGCTCTTGTTGTTTGCGGGTTTGTATAACCGTGAAATTAATCCGATGCAAATGCTTGCGAAAGTAGGATTAGAAGATAAAGCGAAAGCAAAATTCAAAGAATTATCGGGTGGACAAAAGCAACGTTTTTCGATTGCGACAACATTGATAAATCAACCGAAGATTATCTTTTTAGATGAGCCTACAACAGGACTTGATCCGCAGGCGCGCAGAAACCTTTGGGATTTAATTCGTAGTGTACGCGATGAAGGTGCTACTGTTGTTATTACTACGCATTATATGGATGAAGCTGAGCAATTATGCGATCGTGTTGCGGTAATGGAGTCAGGAAAAATTATTGCGTTGGATACACCCGATGCATTAATTGATCAATTAGTCGCTACAGGATTTGAGCGCAAGAAAGAAGTTAAGAAAGCGAATTTAGAAGATGTATTTTTATCACTGACAGGAAATGAATGGAAAGATGAATAACAACGAACAAAAATATAGTCAGCTGAAAGCCATGTTTGCCATCTCCAAGGCAAGCTTCCGCTCTATTACCAGAAGTCCATCGGCAGTAATTTTCACGTTGGTGTTTCCGTTAATCTTTATTATGGTTTTCGGATTTTTGAAAGGTGGTAGTGTTTCGCTGGATGTGGCATTATCGCCCGACTGCGATACAAAAAATCCGATTTACATAGGAATGATTTCGAACCCTGCTTTCTCCGTTCAGGAAAAAATGGATACTGCAACGCAGAAGAAATTATTATTGAAAGGCACGCTCGATGCGATTGTAAATATCCAGCGTTCAGCAATCGATTCAACGTATAACGTTCAGCTCTATACGACAATGGCTTCTGCGGAAAAAGGAGTGATTGTAAAATCGATGTTAGAGCATTTGATTGATAAATTAAATTTGAAGGCAGCGCATATTTCCCAACCAATGGCGACTATCCAACAAGAGCAGTTAACAGGAAGAACATACGAGACAATCGATTTTATTTTGCCAGGACAATTAGGATTTTCATTGCTGAGCACGGGGGTATTCGGAACGGCTTTCGTATTCTTTAATTTACGTCAGACGCTAGTTATCAAACGATTTTTTGCAACTCCTATCAAACGGCCATTTATCGTTTTAGGCGAAGCATTGGCTAGAATGGTATTTGCTCTTTTAGGTGCGGCCTTCTTAATTACATTAGGACATTATGCTTTCGGATTTACCTTGATTAATGGACTCTCTACCTTTTTTGACATGATTGTGCTATCAGCAATTGGATTGATCGTATTTATGGGATTCGGATTCGTAGTTTCTGGTATCGCAAAGAATGAAGGCACTATTCCTCCGTTAGCAAATATTGTTACGTTGCCTCAATTTTTACTCTCGGGAACATTCTTCGGAATCGATAATTTCCCTTCCTGGTTGCAGCCGGTTTGTAAAATTCTACCGCTTACTTATCTCAACGATGCTATGCGTAAAGTGGCATTTGAAGGAGCTGGATTAATGGATGTTACAACTCAATTAGGAGTGATTTTACTTTGGGGAGTAATCATTTATTTTGCAGCGGTAAAAGTGTTCCGTTGGGAATAGTAATTTTAACTTTTATCTATTAAATTTGTTTATTCATTAACCAGTTACAATAAAAAGAAGTTTTCAACGTATAACAGAAAAAAAATAGTAAGATTATGATGTTTATTCTTTCCTTAATTTTCATGGCCATCGGTTGGATGGTTCAGTCTCGTTTAAAGAGTAAGTTTGAAAAATACTCTCAAACGCCAATCAGTTCAAATTTATCAGGCGAAGAAATTGCAAAAAAGATGCTTCGCGATAATGCGATTTACGACGTAAAAGTAATTTGTGTAGAAGGCCAGTTAACGGATCACTACAATCCCGCAGATAAAACAGTAAATTTAAGTCAGGGTGTTTATTACGGAAAAAATGCAGCAGCAGCAGCGGTATCAGCTCACGAATGTGGACATGCCGTGCAACATGCAACAGCGTATAGTATGTTACAACTTCGTTCAACATTAGTCCCTATTGTAAGTGTTGCTTCGGGTTGGATGCACTGGATTTTATTAGCAGGAATTTTAACGATAAATACATTCCCAAGTTTATTACTAATTGGTATCTGTTTATTTGCAGCAACTACTTTATTCAGTCTTGTAACATTACCTGTAGAATTTGATGCAAGTAACCGCGCTTTAGCATGGTTAGAAACATCAGGAGTTTCGAATGCACAAGAACACGAAAATGCTAAAGATGCTTTATGGTGGGCGGCCATGACCTATGTAGTAGCAGCAATTGCATCAATCGCAACGCTCTTGTATTACATCATGATTTACATGGGTGGAAGAAGAAATTAATTACATCAATTAAAAAGAATAGAGCCGGCTTTCAAGTCGGCTTTTTTTATGAACAAATCTTTCTCAGATGCAGATAAATATTCAAGCGGAAATAGTATTTTTGAAGCATGAGTTTACCTGAAAACATTGAAAGTAAAATTAAGCTTCTGGAAGAGAAGTTTAATGCCATGGGGCAGGATTTAACATCTTACCTTGATGGGTTGTTATATGCTGATTATTTGACTTATTGGGACTATATTCACTTAGATACGCTTTTAAGTTTACAATCGCCAAAAACGAAGTTCCCTGATGAAGAAGTTTTTATCATGTATCATCAGATAACAGAATTGTATTTCAAGTTATCAATTCATGAATTCAAACAAATCAGCAATACAAAAAATATAACTGTTGATTTATTAATTCAAAAACTGCAACGTATCAATCGTTATTTTGTAGCGTTAACCGATTCGTTTTCGATAATGGTAGATGGGATGGAGCCAGAGCAATTTCAAAAATTCAGAATGAGTTTATTGCCTGCATCAGGATTTCAGTCGGCGCAGTACCGTTGCATTGAAATTTACTCGACAGAATTCGAAAGATTGGTTTCGAAAGATGTCAGAGAAAAAATAAATAGTAAGAGTGCGAGTGTTGAAGAAATGTTTGAGCATATTTATTGGAAGGCAGGAGCAACAGAATTAGCAACGGGTAAAAAGACGTTAACGCTAAATCAATTTGAAGAAAAATACTCGACGCAATTAATCACCCTTGCCAAATCGATGGAAGGAGTGAATGTCCTATCGCAATATAAAAAGCTATCGGCAGAAGATCAGCAGAATGAAAAGCTAATCAAATTATTGAAGCAATTAGATGTGAATGTAAACATCAACTGGCCATTGTCTCATTATAAATCGGCTGTAAGGTATTTACAAAAAGATCCGGTTGACATAGCTGCAACGGGCGGAACCAATTGGCAGAAGTATTTGCCTCCACGTTTTCAGAAAAGAATTTTTTATTACGAACTTTGGTCGCAAGAAGAATTAGACAACTGGGGTAAAGCCTGGGTAGAAGATTTGTTTAAATAAAACGATAAGATGAAAAAAATAGTAGTAGTTTTTGTACTGATGAGTATGTCAGTGGTAGTATTCGCTCAAGCACCTAAGCAGGAATTAAAGCGTCCTCCAATGAAGCAAAGTAATGTTAAGCGTGCATTAGATCGTTATGTAAGTGTCTGGGATACGTGTGCTAATAATACAACAAGAGCAAAGATTTATGAAGGCTTTGATCGTTTAGCAGCTGCTGATACCACTAATTTCTACGGACAGTATTATGCAGCTTATATTGATGCTGAATCTGGATTTTTATATTTTGATACCTTACGCAAACAGGAAGTATATACGCGAGCGTTAGGTTACTCAGATAAAGCAATGAAGATAAATCCGAAGGACGCAGAGCCGATTATTTTAAAGGCGCATATTTTACGTTTGATGGCCAACCATAACGATTCACTATCTGCAGACCATAAAGCAAAAATTAAAAAGCTAATTGCAGATGCAAAGAAGATAGATGCTGCGAATCCTCGTTTATATTTAGTGATGGGTGATGAGTTGTTAGCAGAAGGGAATAAAAAAGAGGCGATGAAAAATTACAAGCTGGCAAGCGATGCATTAAAGGCGAGTAAATCGGAAGAATTTTTAAAACCTCACTGGGGCGCCGATGAGCTCAAACGATCAATGGCAAAAGCACAATAGATATTAAGGACTGAGTAATCAGTCCTTTTTTTATTTTGATATTGTTGTTATATGAAAAACGCAACCTGTTAAAATAAGTGTTGCATATGTTGTTTGCGTGATAAGCTCTCCTGCCACTAAAATAGTTTTAATTAAAAAAGGGGCACGAGGCCCATTGAAATTTAAATGCGTTTATAATTTTATTCCTTCACCCATCGAACGGTTGTGTTGATTTTTTCGTTCTTAATACTGGTGATATACATACCACTTTGCAAGGATTCTATTGAAAGTGGAAGTGATAAATCGGAGGTAACTATATCACTCATCACCAAACGGCCATCAAGACTGTATGTATTGATAGTATAAGTTGCAGGCGGCAAGCCGCTAATATCAATATGGTCTTTTGCGGGGTTAGGCCTTACCGTTAGTGATAAATTATTTTGTAGTTGATTGATAGAAGTAGTTGTTGATGAGTACCCTAATTTCACTGCCCAAATATCTCTTGCGCCACGACCTGCATCATGTTTCACATTACTAATTCCATCGTTAGCTGTTGCGGTAATAAGTAACGTACTATCATTTAATAGCATTAATGCCTCGGCAAATTCTGCTTTGTTTGCCCCAATATTTTTATACGTCAACAATGCCCCTGAGGTATCTAAATCCATAACTACAACATCATAGTCTCCATACCCAGGGTTAAGAAATGTACCATTTGATACGCTCGGAACTGATGCTACTGCAAAAAAACCACCTTGTGCATTTAGTATAACATCCCCAAATTGCTCCGGCTGTGAAGTCCCATACGTTTTCTCCCAAATTATATTACCACTTGTATCCGTTTTGATAATCCATAAATCTTCTTGATAAAGTGGAATTAGTACATTTTCTTTAAATCCAAATAAGTAATAAAAATTATCCTTTTCAATTATTTTCATCAGCCCTGTCCACCCTGTGCAACCGAAACGTTTATCCCAGATTTTATTTCCATTTTTATCTACTTTAAATACAATAGCCTCAGCAAAACCAGGAGGAGCGATAGGAGAAGAAGCAATATTTCCACCTATTCCACTCTCGGTTAATCCATAAACCAAGTAATTACTATCATTCAAAATTATATGTCCTTGATGTACATTGTTATTATAATTATTAGCAGCTCCTTGATCTCTATCCATTCCTCCAAAAACTCGATCCCATTGCTTATTCCCTGATGAGTCTAACTTAATCACCCATAGGTCTTTAGCTGCTTGAAATGGGGTTTGAGATGGATAATAGAATGCGTTTTGAGTTTTATCAAAATCTTGCACGCCATTACTAGTGCCCGATAACAATAGGCCTCCGTCTAAAGTTTGTTCTGCACTACAATATAGATCATCACCAGAAGAACCAAATCGTGTTTCATTAATTTTGTTGCCAAGAGTATCAAGAAATAACAGAATATAATCAAACCCCCCTCTTGTTGTTGTAAATAAACTACAAGAAGAATCTCCAGTAGTATGCCCTGCAATTAAAAAACCTTGTTTATATGGTATAATGCTATATGCTTGGTCATAGGCTGAAATTGCACCATAATTTTTATCCCATATTTTATGAAGGGAATCATCAAAAGCGACAATCCAAATATCTTGAGTAGCACCTGAGATTTCACAGTTTGGCTCTGTTTTATCTTGCTGTGCAGTATAACATTTACTAAAACCTACAATTGCATTTAATTGGTTTAGTCGCGCGATGTCACTTCCTTCGTCCATATTAATTGTTCCGAAGCAATGATCATCTATATAGTTAAATGATTGGGCATTGGAGTTGGTTTGAATTAAAAATATAATAAATATGATATATAAGTTTTTCATTTATACAAAATATTAATGATTAAATCTAGCTATTTTTTTTGAACTGAATGTATGATTACTATACTCTGATTTTTGTATAATTAAATCATTAGTAAAATGATTAAAGTAATTAAAGTAATTAAAGTAATTATCAAATACATCGGTATTTTTGTTGTTTGTAGTAAATAATAATTTACCGTCTAAAGAGTAGTAACTTGTTTGTATTAATTCTTTAGATGTGTCCAAATGTATTGTTGTCGCATTTTGATTCAACTTAAAACTAGTAACAGAAGAAATAGATTTTATCATTTTATAATTAACATCCCAGATATTTGTACCTCCAATACTAATATTCTGATAAGTGGAGAATAATTCATTGTCTGCATGCCTTCCAGCTAATGATAAAAAGGAAGATACATCATAATTGTTGTTTGTTATGGAATAAGGGACTTGCCAGAATAGAGAATCAATAGGTATAGCATTATTATTACATCTAAGTGCTATTGAATAATCGGTATAATTAACAATATTTGGATAGGATAAGTTTCCTGAATAAAATGACCAACCAACATAAATGCCATCAGTAGGATAGTTACTCGAATAGCAAACGCTTACATAATAGTTTGCATTTTGCGATATATTAGCAGTATTTGTATTATAATTAATTACAGATCCACCATTATTAAAGCCTTTTACATTCCAAAATGGGCTTGGTGAAGTTGAGCTGTTCAAGTGTTCATATGAAACAACCGTCCATTCAGAAGGGCTACCCCCATTAGGCCCGGGAGAAGCAATTCTTGGAAACTCCCACTTATAACTAATCGTAGGAGGATAAGCCATTGGTATAGTAATCGTATTAACTATATTTGAAGCTAAATCATTAAAATTATAATCATCTATTGTTAATTCGCCATTTTTAGCATCAATATAGCATACATGAACTACATCGGCATTACTGTCAGAGTATAAACTGACATCAGGATTAACTCCAAAATCCAATTGATTTGTCGAAATAATTACTGAAGATGTGTTTCCGACAGCGGCAAATATTCTTTTTGATTGGTCATCCCAAACTATTGTAAATTCCCCAACTAGCTTACTATTACCATCAATGTTTAAAGTGGTGCCAAAAGGAGCATTTGCAAAATTTGTAACATTAACTGATGAAAACGCCAAAATGCTGCTTTTCCATTCAAATATTTCTAAATAATAATTTGAGCTCAATGAATCATAATAAACAACTGCCGCAAGAAGGTTAGAATCAGACTTTGTGAGTATACAAACGTCAGGGTCCTCTAAATATCCGGGATAAGTAAGGGGTAATGTTCCAACATAGCTATTACCCATATAATCAACTACCCAACCGAATCCTCTATTTTTTGTAGCATTACCCCAAACACTTACACGATATGTATTATTATTAAAAGTCATAATATCACAGCCAGTATTACGGCTATAAATCGGACTGACTCCATAACTGCTATCCTGTATAACAGGAGAAACAAATTGTGCATTAGCCATAAGAACATTAATTAATAAGCACCATAGTGCTAGTAGTTTTTTTGATATTTTCATAATTATTAGATTTTAGATTCTCAAATATAAAGTGGCAAATACCTTAAAACAATAAGTAATATTACTTATTTTTCTAGTACTACAAAATGACAAGTATTCGCCAATTACAATTGTCTTATTAACTTGTTATCAGTTGTTTATGGTTTCAAACAGAAGGTATTATCACTCAAAAAATTGAAATTTTTGGTTCTTGAAATTTTTTAAGGTCTCCGAAAAACGTCATAATTACTTGCCACTGTTAAATATAAAATGGATTTTAAAATCCTTTTTGTTGAAGGATATAAAGAGGAGATAGTTCCAGATTTTCAAAACAATACTACTTTTGTAAACCCCAAATCATACACTATTCAAACTACCATCTATGAAATCAAAAACCATCCTACTATTTGCCTTTTTACTATTATCAAAAAGTATCTTCGCTCAATCTGCGTTCAATGAAATAAAAGCATTTGAGCAGAAAAGATATCAAGCTTTAATTAATGCAGATATTGCAACAACAACTAAATTGATTTCTCCTGATTTATTATACACGCATTCGAATCTAAACTTTGAAGATAAGAACGCATACCTCCTTGCACTAACAAGTGGGAAGTACAAGTTTGAAACATTTCAAACGGATAGCACGCAATATGTTTTTCTGAATAAGAAAACAGTTATAGTAGCGGGATTCGTCCACATGCAAGGACGTTATAACGATACTCCTTATAAATTAGATGGGCGCTTTACCGCAGTGTACACAAAAAAGAAACATCAATGGCAACTGGCGGCATGGCAAACGACCAAGAAAGTAAATTGATAGTTGAGTATTTACTTTTAAAATTTACTAAATCTTTTTTGCTCCTTCAATAATCGCATCTACTACTGCAGGGTCGAGGAGGGTGCTAGTGTCGCCTAAATTGCTTAAGTCGTTCTCTGCAACTTTTCTTAATATTCTGCGCATGATTTTTCCCGAGCGTGTTTTGGGTAAGCCTGTCACAAATTGTATTTTGTTGGAGCTCACCAAAGGGAATATCATTACATCAAATTCGTATTTGCTCACTTTAAAAGCGCCAGCAATAGTAATTGGAGGAAGTTTAAACAGCTTTGTGAGTGGACCGTTGAAAAAAATTGGCTCTGCTGCGTTTTTATATCCTATTGGCAAATCTGAGGCTTATAATCCAATTTCATTGACTATTAGTAATAGTCTTTCAGATAGTTACATTGCCGAATATTTTCATCAAGGCCAAACTTTGAGTATGAATAAAGATACATCTATTAAAGAGTTGAATAGTGAGATGTATTGGAAATGTACACGAGTATCAGGTTCTTCAGTCCCTTACTTAACACTTTATTGGAATGAAAATAATATCATATTTGCAAAACCTGCAAACTGTAAAGTTTCGGCATGGAATAATAATAAATGGAAAGATAATGGGTTAACCAGTAGTTCGGGTAATGCACTGATTGGATCCATTACATGTCCATTTGATGTAACTTCAAGTTATTATACTGTTGGGAGAATAAATGATACAACATCGGTTACAGATCAAAAATTTCTTAAAGATGTTGCATTGCTTGGATTGGATTCAATTATTACCAAGGAAACATTAGTTGTTAATGGCAAACTAGTCTACAATAAAAACCTGCCTAATGTTAATTGTATTGATACAATATTTTGGAAATCATCAATTGGAGATTCTATAATAAGCGAGTATTCAAATGCTATCGCCACTTTAAAAGGGAAAGATTATTTTGGTTCAATTAATTTGGATGGAGACACAATTTACGGTGGTGGTTTTTATAAGTTAAATACTAAAGAGTTTGTGAAAGGTTTAACACTTTTTGGTGATTCAACTACTAAATATTATTTCAAATCTGATTCTTTACTTAATTTTCGTAAAGGCGCAGCAATAATATTTGAAGGTGTTTTAGAAGAAAATGTTACTTGGTGCTTGAATGAACTTAATATAGATTCTCTTACAGAAATACATGGAGTATTCTTCGCCAATAGTTTTACATCTTATAAATACAATAGTGGTAAAATTCAACTTTTCGTTCAACATAAGGTTAATTTTAATAACGAAAATAATTTTAATGATTATATTCATATTGTTAATAAAGTTAATCTCAATAGTTTGCGATATAGTATTCCCATTAATCCTCAAATTTGGTGTGCTGAATGCATTTTTAATCCTGGTTTAGAGTTAGGCAATATGCCTACTAATTTTGGACAAATAAATTCTGCGATTGGTTGGGGGAATATACGTAACTTAAATTGCAGCGCAATTGGTGGTAATACTCCAGATTTGATGGATGTTACATTTTTCCCTAGTGCTTATTCTTGCACTTCACAAACAACTGGTGTAGGTATTCCAGTGAATTTTGCAAGTAGTGTAGTAAATGTTAATACAATTAATACACCTAATAGAAGATACATGCATATGATAAACGGTGAATCTGCTGATATGTCAATAATTAATTCAAGTTTGACAAACAAAAAATATCTACTCGACTATTATTACGCTTTCTCTAATTGTAACGGGCCATCTGTTTCGGGGGCTCAAACTTGGATTTCTTGTATATCCTTATCTTCTAATACTAACTTTACTCCCAGTTTAGGCGGATTTAATTATGATCAAAGTAATGGTTTAGGCGTTTGGAGGCATGCATTTAGTTGTTTGGATTTGTATAGTTTGCCAAATCCAATAAATACTTATAATAAGTTGTCAATTACTGGATTAATTAATCAAAATCAACCCGCTGATATTTTTCTTGATGATTTTAGCTTGGTTCAACTTGCTAGAAATGCAGGTTCCGATACTATTGTTTGTTCAGGCACAACGGGAGTTCAAATCGGTATACCAACATTTTGTTTAGGAAGTAAGCCAGATTTGATAGTTTCATATTCATGGACCTCAGTCCCAAATTATAATTTTACATCTGGTCAAAATACTAATCCCTATATAATTGTTAAACCTACAGTTTCTACAGTTTTTCGACTTACAACCACAATTCAATACACTGATGGTAATCAAAATATCGTTACTTGCTCTGATTTTGATGATATAAACGTTCAAGTTTCAAATTTATCTGGACAAATTACGGTAAATCAAGATCCATGTACTGCTATACAGGCTCAATTAACTGTAATGCAAACTAATGGCATAGCACCATATTCATATTTATGGAGTAACGGCTCCGTTGGTAATATGACAACAGTAAATACAAATGGAGTTTATTCTGTAACAATAACTGATGCTACAGGTTGTTCGTCTGTGGTTTCTCAAAATATAGTAATTACTAATTTTCAAGTTATTCCTTCAAATGCATTAGGTTCTTGCATTGGTCAAAATACAGGTCAAATATCAATAACTACAATTGGTGGCTTAAGTAACTATTCATATAATTGGACATGTGGCGCTTTAAGTGGTGGTGGTACCAGTTCTCAGCCTAATTGGACAATATTCAATCTTCCAAATGGTAATATAACAATTAACATATCAAGCTCTAGTGGTTGCTCTAAGACTATTTCTGTTGTGTTAGTGCCCAGCGTTATTGTTGCTCCAATCCCAATAATCAATGGTGAAATTTCAGAATGTTCACCTAATGATTTATATGAGGTTACTAATGTAGTTTCTGGAGCACAGTATAATTATATAATTACATTTAGTAACCTGACTACAGTTACGGGTTCGGGTACAAGTGTAACAATCAATAGTAATACATATTCCTTATCGTCAGCTGGTTTTAATGTTACTTTTATAGCAAATCAAGGTACTACCTGTGAAGTTTCATCCAATTTGCAAGTATATAGTTGTTGCGAAGGAGGACCTAATTTAAATAATAATATTAATACAAATTATCCGACACTAACATTTAACAATATGTCAGCGTCTCAATTATTATTAATATCTGATTTAAATGGGTATGTTTCGCAATTGAATGGGCCAAATAATTCTCCTTATGTAGTCTTAACTTCTAAAAGCGCTAGTGCGCAAAATATTGAAAAATTTGCAATTAATGGTACTTTTAGTGTTGATCAAAACATGGTCATAAGTTTTGCAGAAATATTAATGGGACCGAACGCAAAATTTGTTTTGCAGCCAAATGTGGCTTTAATAATTCAAGATGATGTTTATATGCATGATTGCGGATATATGTGGGATGGTATTTATCTAACAAATTCATCACCATCAAGTTTTATGTATTCTCAACAATTACTGTATATTGAAGGTTCGAAGAATGGTGTAGTTGTATCAAGAGAAAATGAAGTACACTTAGAAAAAACCACATTTAATCAAAATTTATGTGCAATTCAAATTTTAAATTCTTCAAATAATGGAAGTACGTTTACAGGTTGTAAATTTGAATCTGTTAGTAATTTATTTACTGCCCCATTTACAACTAATACATTAATTAATCCGAGTCCAACATATTCAGTTATTAATACTCCCCCAATTTCCCAGCAGCAAAATGTGAGAGGAAAAGGATTTTCTGTTTTAAATTGCTTCAATACTCAAGGAGGTTTTGGTTTGCAAATAGGACATTCATCTTTAAGTTTGCAAGCTCCTATGTCATCAAATTTTGGTTGTGTTACTTGTCCTCCCAATGAGTTTATTAATCTTGATAATGGTATTGTTGCTAAAGATGCTCAAATTAAAATTGTAAATAATAAATTTGTTCATATTGATGATTTAATATCTAATACCATTGCTGGTTCAGGTATTGTTAAAGTTGGTACAGCAGTACATATATCTGGTAGCCCTTCTCCAATAAGTAATAGTAAAATTGTGGTTGGTGGTTCGAATAATTCAGTATTTAATTTGAATAATTTAAAAAATTATTTTACAAATTGTAAAAATGGAATTTATACTGGACCATATACGGAAGTAGATATTTCTTATAATCAATTTGAAAATATATATATCAATGCTATTCATAATTTTTACCCAACAACAAATGTAAATATGGTTGATTTTACAACAAAAATAAACAACAATAGATTTCTAAATTGTAATAGGGCAATTATGTCATATAATTTGTTTTCGCGAAGCGGTCAATTACATGAAATAAAAAGTAATTATTATTTTTGGGGAAATTTAACAATCCCATTAGCTCCTTTGAATTATAGCCCTTATCGTCAATTCTTAAGTGTTCAAAATACAAACAATACTGCTTTAAATATTGAAGTTTCGGAAAATTATATTAGCAATGCACATACAGCTTTTTCTTTTATAGGTGTTGCCGGTAATTCACCTAATTATGCGAAAGTTGAAAATAATACAATTACGCTTGCAGGCTATCCACTTGGCACTTATGCTGCTGAATATGGAATCAGAACAATGGTTTCACGAAATCTTTCTTTCAATCAAAATACAATTTCTGGAACTACACCTATGAATGTATTTCAACGCGGCATCAGTAATGAAACTGGTCAAGGATATATTGAATATAAAAACAATAATTTATTGCATTTAGGTGCAGGAATACGTGCTTATAATAGTATGGTTACACTTGGTTTGTATTGTAACATCATGGATCATGATTACGTAGGATTTGTGAATGATGGGAGCAACGTAGGGCAACAAGGTAATACATCTAATACAAACGATAACCAATGGACTAATAATTATTATTATGATGAATTTGCTAATGGTCAATATTTTTATAGCAATTGGTATCTGAGAAGTTTTCCTAATAGTTATCAACCAATTGTATTGCCTTTAAACATAAATTTGTCAATATTTAAAAATTTAGTCAATAATATTAATATTACAAACTGTACTAACCCATGTTTATCACCTTCACAATGTAGGTTAAGTTATTATATTGACAAAATTTATGCTATCGATACATCCAACTTTTATTCGTTAGAACAAAAATATTTGGTACAATCAAGTTTATATGAAGAATTAATGGCAGAAGGAATTGATACGATAGTTGTTCAGGATTCCCTTTTTATTGCATTTAAAGACAGCATGTCGAATTCCAATGCGACAAAGCTTAATTCAATTGACGAAGTAGCAAGTATGATTAGTGTTAATACCGCAGAAACAATAAATGATAATATAACGCCAGGTAATAATAGTGAGTCTAACTTGAAAGTATTTAATGATGTATATTTGGAAACATGGGCTCGTGAAAATTACGAATTGACACCAGCACAAATTGAAATTTTAACTTCAATTGCAATACAAAATCCAGTGGAAGGAGGTGTGGCCGTTTATTTAGCTCGAATACTTTTAGATATTTTTATTGATGATGAATTGCCAGAAAGTCAAGCTAGATTATTATCAATAAACTCAGAAAGTAAAAAGCTAAAATTACTAAACTGCAAATTGATCCAAAATCCTATTGAAAACGATATCAGAAT
This sequence comes from Bacteroidota bacterium, assembly GCA_947453935.1. GTDB lineage: Bacteria > Bacteroidota > Bacteroidia > AKYH767-A > OLB10 > CAINEC01. Next base: position 24,482 of record CANGJU010000001.1, read on the forward strand.
TAATTGTACAGACGATATTAAATCTGTAAATTCTGTTAATTTATATAATAGTTTAGGTCAATTAGTCGCAAGTTGGCATAATCTATTTGCAAATAACGGTTTACTCGAACTTTCGGTAAATGGGTTAACTCAAGGATTTTATAACATCGTTTTAATAAGTGATAATAGTGTGTATAACGATAAAATATTTATAAAATGAAAAAATACTTAATCATTTTGTTTGTTTTGGTTTTCGCACAGCCATACATTGGTTTAGCCCAAATTAACCTTGTACCCAACCCTTCTTTTGAAGATACGGTAGATTGTCTTACCAGTGGATTAGGAGGGATAAATAGTAATAAATGCTTGTATTGGTATTCCTTTCGTTCTAGCCCAGATTATTGGACAGAATGCTCCAATTATGATCAAATTCCTAATATTGGAGCTACTTATCAATATGCTCATTCTGGTAATAAAATGATAGGATTTGCCACTTATACAACTCCAATTGCAATACCTGGACTTTTTCGTGAAATTCCGGGCGTTGATTTAATTCAACCAACTATATCAGGGCAACGCTATTATTTTTCAATGTTTATAAATCAATGCTATAACAACAAACCACTATGGTATTGTTCACTAGGTTCAAATAGAATGGGAGTAAAGCTAACAAATACATATTACATTCAAGGCGCTCCCATTAATAATAATGCGGATTATGTTGATACTATTTTTCATACTGATACATTAAATTGGACTAAAATTAGTGGTTCATTTATCTCCAACGGAAGTTTTACTAAATTGATGATTGGTAATTTCTTTGATGATGCTCATACAGATACAATAAATTTAGATAATGATAGTGTTACCTATCAACTTGCTATCGCTTATTATTTAGTTGATGATGTTTGTTTATCAACTGATTCTATATACGCTGCAACGTGGACAGGAATAAAGGAAAATCAATTAAGTCAACTACCAATTTCTTTATCGCCAAATCCAACAAATAGTTCAATAACCATCAATGGTTTAATTTCACCATTCTCGGAATTTAGAATAATCGATGTTCAAGGAAAAGTTTTGCAAAATCAAAATTTGAAACCTAATTCAACAAATTCATTAAATATTGATGTTTCCTCTTTACCAACGAATATGTACATTATTCAGTTTATTTCTGCTAACGAAATTGTGTGTAAGAAATTCATTAAAGAGTGATTAAAAGTTCGATTTAGTTATTTTTGCAAACATTTAATATCAACCAAAACTGAATTTATTTTTTCGATTTAAATTTTTGTTTATTCCACTATTAAATAGGAGTAATTTTTAATGAGAAACAATAGGCCCAGACTTAATTAAGTCTTTTTCCTAAATTATTGCCTTACTATATTCTAATATCCCATTTTAACATGAAAATTTCAATTGGTAAGATACAGCATCAGTAATAAATAATAATGGATGCCCATTGTTTTCTATTGCCTATCATTATTTCGTAGTACTGATATTGGTAAAGTAAGTAAGATGGGAATAAGAAGAAAATAAATAGGGTACAGCATGAATTAAGTGAAGGCATAAGAAAGGCACTTAACTGGCAATCACCTAAAAAAGTGTTGGCACAAGAGATACTAAATCTTTCTAATTAATAATATTGGTTTTAATACTACTAATTTCATATGCTTGATTATACAAAAAAAGTGCACTAAAATATTGAACCGAATAAATCAAATTGTCAAATTTCCAATCGCAATTCTGATTCCTCGGGAAGTGATCAAATCGTCATATCAATTAAACGTTTGTAAATGCGTATCAACCGTATAATTATTTCCAGATGTTTAAATTTACTGCGGTCCCGAGGTTTTCTCGGGATTCGGTGGGGCTGTTGTCCCCCCATAGTGTTGAGAGATTGTTTTTTTAGTTCGAGGCCTCGCTAATTGCTAATGAAATACATTAAATTTATTTAGCATATTCACACATCGTGATCCCAGCCCGAGGAATCGGGATCGCAATGCGAGCTCATTAATATTTTTTTGCATAAAAAAGGGGCATGAGGCCCCTTGATATTTTTGAAAAACTAATTATTTATTTATTTTTAATAATCACTCCAACACTATTTTTTTACTGGTTATTATTTTGCCATTTTCTTGAAGATTGACCAGGTAAACCCCACGCGACCAAGTAGAGCAGTTAATAGTGTTATAATTAATTGCAGCCGAAGAATAAATAAGTTGCCCTTGTGAATTAACAACTTTTATTTGAGCTTGCGCCGAAGTTTTATAGGGCAAATAAACTGTGAAATTAGAACTGGCAGGGTTGGGGTACACTGACAAATCCTTTAGAGCGGAAGGTATTTCATTTACGCTTACTAAGGAGCCATTGATGCAGGTTGCCATAGTTTTTCTATTTGTAGGTGCAATAAAATTAATGGGAGGTTCTCGAACTACTGTGTCATTTATAATTGCGAAGGGAATTAAATCAGTAGGAGACGGCCCATTGGAGGCATCAGTCCCTACATAAATTTTATTGTTCATTATAAACATCCCGTGAGCACCAAATAGGTCACAATAAAAATTCAATGGATAGTCATGAATTAAATTACCCATTTCATCGATGCATCTTAAGTTGGTAGCAACCCAATAACCACTGCTGTTACCAATGTGATCAAAAAACCAAATTTGATTTAAATTATCGATTGCCAATTGAGTAATAATATATTCATTTGGATTCCATGGATAAATGATAGTATCCGCAATTTGATTCAAATTATTATATTTTAATCGTACTAAATCTACTTCCCACCCACCACTAGCGATAGGTGAAGAAGCTGCAGCAACAATAAAATTGTCATTACCTGTCATTGAGCCACAAGGGAAATTCAAATTGACATTAATTGTATCCCAATTATTTAAATTGGTATTAAACCTCCTTAAATAACTAGTATCCAAATCATAAAAAGTCCTACATGCACTTGGGTATTCTAAATTTACGAGAGCTAAATTTGGAGAATATGGTGCGATACTTGTTTTATTTAATGTAACCAAAGAAATTGTATTATTTACCAGGGTATATTCTGCTATTCTGAATGAGTCAACTGGCGGACCAAGATAATATTTTAGCCAAAATGTATTTGGATTGCAGGGTATATTGAAACATGCAGCAGTATCATTTACTTTATTAGCAGATGTTTGCCCGTATATATTTATATTGACAATTATCACAAATATAATTGTCAAATAATGTTTTATATTTTTCATCGTTTGAATTATTTCGTGTTGAGTTCTTTTTTACTACCTATATATTGATTTTGATAGTAATATTTAATAAGGAATAAGGAATTAGGGTACTTTAATTTGTCTTTGCTCCAACTCATTAAAGAGTTTTGGTAAACTAATTTACCTGATATATCAAAAACCTCTAAACGTACAAATTCTTTTTGCATATCATTTAATTGCAATAGTTGTTCAAGAGTTAATATTTCAGTAACATTAGTAGTTGAAATATTGCTTATTCTTAAATTAAAATTATTGATATGATATTCACGATCAAGTAAGGTGCGGCTGTTTCTAACTCCTGTTCCACCAATTAATTCATCTGTAATTGCAATTGCTTCTAAGTCTTGTATTTCATTTTCGGTAGGGTCTCTATCTTCTGCAATTAATGATAGTGTTATCCTATCCACAATTAGGTTGTTCTCTTCAATTGTATTATTTGAAATCATATTGTTTAATCGATATAAGGCGTCAATAACGGTTTTTTCATTGCTTAGTGCTATTGCATCTACATAATTCCCTATATTATCTTGACGATGCAAGTTAATAAAATCTACATAGTTTTGATCTAACGCTTGAAGAGCAGAGTCATTTGAGATTACTGAGTAAGCAAATACTTTATCTAAATAATGATTTTCTTCTATGTTTTCATCATATTCTAATTCATTATAAATTATTTGGCGAACACGTTCATAAATAGCATCTGTTAAAGTGGAGTTTGATTGACCACAGAATGAATTTTGAGCAACATTAGTAATGTGTACAATAAAATTATTAATTGGATTAACACTAATGGATATAATTGGTGAACTGCCAGATAAATACCAACTAACGGCATCTACCGTACCTCCAAATTTAGAAATATTGATTTTAAAAGAGGTAAAAAAGTTATTATAGGGCATTAAAGGCTTGCCTTGATCGGCTAACTTTGCTTTGCTAAAATAAATACCATTTAAAAACCCTGTTAAAGGAGTAGATGGATCTCCTTCAAAGTTATTACAATAAATATTTGTGCCAACACAATCATCTTTGATATACAAACCACTACCCATTTTATTTAATTTGTTTTCACTAATAATTGAGTTTCTTCCACTGCAATTATCTAACTTAATTCCAATCAACTGGTTTATATAATCTTTAGTAGTACTATTTATGGGATTCGTTTGAAAAATATCATTAGAATTTACGAATATTTGATTCGAATTTTCTAAGTAGATTCCTGCATGATAAGGGTTTTCCGAAATATTAGGTGTTGGTGTATGACTTAAATTAAAACTATTAAACCTTATAGGAAACATGCTTGTAGTATCATTTCCTAAACCTTTAATATTGCTAGCATAAATACCCATTCTAGCCGCGTTAAAAGTATTGTTTTGAATATGACCATTAATGGTAGTAGGGGATACAAATGCTAAGCGAATTGCAACATTTTCTAAATTGCCATATGGTTTTTGAATTTGAAAATAAGTACCAGTATTAAACGTATTGCTGTCAATTTCTAAAGTAGCTTCAATAAATCTTTTGCAATAAATTGCGCAGTAAAAGCGTGAATCGAAACTGTTTCCAAAAATTTTAATCGTTTTACTTGAAATATTAAAATTATCTACGCGCACACCACCTAGTGAATTAACATTATTTATGTTGTTTTTATAACAATAAACATTAACATTTTTAAAAGCATTTACACCATACTTGCAGTTATTTATTAGATTATTATTGGGTTTTAACAAGTGTCCAAAATTTATTGTTTGTTCTTGGTTTGATGTTCCTTCACAATAAATAGCACTCCCATTATAAATTCGGGTATTGGTATAAGCGGATATAGGAATTGTATTAACTATAGTAACACGCTCTGGAAGTGTTATTGATCCTCGGATATTAGCAATACCAATATTCATATTCTGAATATTAATTTGCATTACATCATTATTTATTTGGTTGTTGAAGTTAGGGTTGTCATATAGATAAAATCCAGCAAAACTTTTGCTTTGTGGTGTAGTTTGTTGCCCGCAGTAATTGGGTAATAAATTAAAATTGTTGTTTATTGAAATTCCTGGTCCAGTAGAACCGCCAAAATTTAAGTTATTGCCATTAGGATTTTCAGGTGAATAAACAGCTATGTAATTATCTAAAAATTGACTTGCATTAGGTGATCCATTATTGAAATCACCTGTTATTGTCCCTTTGTAATAAAGGCCATATTCCGCATCTCTTATTGTACTTCCATCCCTTATTTTAATTGTTGCTTGATCCTGAGCGTGTATACCTTGCCACAAATGCCCACATCCTGCTTGGATGGTTGAGTTTATTAATCCAAATCCCATATTAGGTATAACATTGATAATTCCACCTTGGTCAACATTTATAATTGTATTGTGAATTTCAAGGGTTTGATTGACTAATAATTGACCGTGTAGTTCAATTATACTATTTTGATTTGGATATATTAACGGGTCATAGATAAAGGTAGTTCCATTTTGAACGATATTAGGTATTTTATCTGGTGTAATGTCAATTAATTGCGGAAGTGAATCATTTTGACAACAAGGTTGTAGGTACAAAGTATCAGTAGCATTACAAGGACTTGTTTGGTGCAAAACAATCATTGCATAATAAAAAGTTGAACTATTGATTGCAGAATTTGCTGAAAACTGATTTCCTGTTACTGATAAAATACTTGTTGTAATAGGCGAATCATATACATCATAAGTGGTCAATTCTGCTGAATAAATTCCTGCATTATTATAATTATCAATTGTGTAAATAAATAAGTTTTGAGGACCACACAAGCTTTGTTTGCCATTAATTTTGGGGTTGCAATTTTGTCCGTTAGCCAAAACGCAATTTAATAAAATGCACCAAAGTGCTAATAAGTAGTTGCTTTTTTTCATGATTTTTAGTTTTAGGTACTCAAATATAAAGTGGCAAATAACTGAAATCAATAAGTAAAATTACTTATTTTTTAATCCATTAAAAATGGCAAATAACGTTTCTTGATTATTGTCCTTTAAATTAATAATCAGTTATTTATAGACTATTATACTTATATTTTTTGGCTCGATCAATCAAAATTTTACCTTTTTGAAATTTTCAAAGGGCTTCAAAAAAACGTCAGATTTTACTTGCCACTGAATTATATAATAAAGACGGAGAACTGCAAGTTGTTTCGCTTCATGGGAATGCATAAAACGCTAATTTCAAAACAATCCTACTTTTGTAAACCCCAAATCATACACTATTCACACACCTATCTATGAAATTAAAAACTATCTTACTATTTACCTTTTTACTATTATCAAAAAGTATTTTCTCTCAATCTGCATTAAACGAAATAAAAGCTTTTGAACAGAAAAGATATCAAGCTTTAATTAATGCAGATATTGCAACAACAACTAAATTGATTTCTCCTGATTTATTATACACGCATTCGAATCTAAACTTTGAAGATAAAGCAGCATATCTCTTTGCATTAACAAGTGGAAAGTATAAATTTGAAACATTTGAAACGGATAGTACGCAGTATGTTTTTCTGAATAAGAAAACAGTTGTTGCAGCGGGATTAGTCCATATGCAAGGACGTTATAACGATACTCCTTATAAATTAGATGGGCGCTTTACCGCAGTGTACACAAAAAAGAAACAGCAATGGCAATTAGCAGCCTGGCAAACGACCAAGAAAGTGAATTGATAGTTGAGCAATTAAATTTTCAATTCGCTAAATCTTTTTTGCTCCTTCAATTATCGCATCTACCACTGCAGGATCCAGTAGAGTGCTGGTATCTCCTAAATTGCTTAAGTCGTTCTCCGCAACTTTTCTTAATATCCTGCGCATGATTTTTCCTGAGCGTGTTTTCGGTAAGCCTGTCACAAATTGTATTTTGTCGGGCTTGGCAATAGGACCAATAACTTTGCTTACGACGTCTAAAATTTCTCTTCGTGTTGTGTGTTCATCTTCTGGTAAGTGGTCGCATATAACGTAAGCGTATATACCCTGTCCTTTAATTTCATGCGGGTAACCAATCACCGCCGATTCAATCACGTGAATATGCTCGTTAATGGCATTCTCAACCTCTGCGGTTCCTAGTCGGTGGCCACTTACATTGATGACATCATCAACACGTCCAATTATCCGGTAATAACCATCGTGGTCGCGTTTGCAACCATCACCTGTAAAATATAAATTCTCGTATGTACTGAAATAGGTCGTGCGACATCGCTCATGGTCGCCATAAGTGGTGCGCAGCATACCAGGCCATGGGTACTTAATGCATAAGTTGCCTTCTACATTATTGCCTTCAATGATTTTTCCTTCGGCATCTACCAGCACAGGCTGCACGCCCGGAAGTGGTAAGGTAGCAAAGGTCGGTTTAGTAGGAGTGATATTAGCAAGAGGAGATATCATCACGCCTCCAGTTTCCGTCTGCCACCAGGTATCAACAATGCCGCAATTTCCTTTCCCAATTTTTTCATCGTACCAATGCCATGCTTCTTCATTAATAGGTTCTCCAACGGAGCCCAATGTTTTTAAGCTTGCTAACGAATACGGAGTAACGAACTCGTCACCTTGTGCCATCAGCGAACGAATAGCAGTCGGAGCAGTATAAAAAATATTTACTTTGTGTTTATCAATTACATTCCAGAATCTTCCTGCATCAGGATAAGTAGGAATGCCTTCAAACATTAAAGTGGTGGCACCGTTTAATAAGGGTCCATAAACAATATAAGAATGACCTGTCACCCAGCCGATATCTGCAGTACACCAGTAAATATCACCTGCGTTATATTGAAACACATTGGCAAAAGTATAAGCTGCCCAAACCATATAGCCAGCTGTTGTATGCACAACTCCTTTTGGTTTACCTGTAGATCCAGAAGTGTATAAAATAAATAACATGTCTTCTGCATCCATCGATTCAGCAGCACATTCATTCTCACAGTCTTTTATTGCATCTTTCCAGTAAACATCTCTTCCTGCTTGCATGTTAATCTCTGAATTTGTATTCTGAAATACAATTACGGTTTCAACGGAAGAAGTAGAAGCGAGCGCATTGTCTACAATTTCTTTTAAGTTCAATGCTTTTGCTCCTCTGTAAACACCATCTGCTGTAATGACCATCTTGCAAGTAGCATCATTAATTCTATCTGCTAAACTCTGAGCAGAAAATCCCGCGAACACAATCGAATGAATAGCGCCAATTCTAGCGCAGGCTAACATCGCAACAGCTGCTTCGGGTACCATTGGCATATAAATACAAACACGGTCGCCCTTTTTTACTCCAGCATTTTTAAGCATGTTAGATGCTTTACAAACTGCGTGATACAATTCACGATACGTAAGCGTACATCCCTTGCCGTTAGGGTCGTTGGGTTCCCAAATAATAGCAGGTGTATTTCCATTTGTATCAAGATGACGGTCGAGGCAGTTTTCTGTGATGTTTAAAACGCCACCTTCAAACCATTTTACATCAAACGATCTAAAATCCCAGTTCAATACGTTATCCCAACGTTTCTTCCACACAAAATTCTCCGCTATATCATTCCAGAAGGATATAGGATAATTAACGCTTTTTTCATAGGCCTGCTGATAGGCTTCCATCGACTCAATACGTGTATTCATGCTAGTTGATTTAAAAGTCAAATATAAAAAGATGCATGGAATACGAGTGCGAAAAATGGAGATTGTAAGGTGCTTGTAAGATTTACCCTTAAAATAATCATTACTGTTTCAAGCTGAAGTTAACTTGCCTTCATGATTAAGCGAACAATTATACTTTCTATGTTTCTTGCTATGAACTATGTTTCATCGGCGCAGAACTCTAGCGAATGGAAAGAGCTGATCATAAAAACACCTACGCTCAATGAATGGACGGTGTTTAAAATTAATCGTTGGTTGCATTGCCTTGATGGAGTTCACTTGAGCGGATATTACCAGCCTTCCAGTTGCTTATTAATTAAATATGATACACAAAAAATTCTCGATCCCGCCATAATCAAGGTGGTTATCTCTTACCTCAATCAGAAAATGAAATCGGAGGTATTATCAGGCTACACTATTTACGACATTGTCGATAATAAATATGTAGCTCCTGAGCCAATCAAATCACAAACAGTATTAAAAACTTCAAAAAACAAAGGAGGCTAAAAAAAAGAATAAATGAATAATGATTTACTTCAAAAGGCTTTGTGATAAATGTATGTTATTGCAAAGCCTTTTTATTTTACGATTGCAGATAAGTCAACATTTGTTGACGCACCATTTCTTTTAAACGAGGTACATCTGCTTCAGTCATTCCTTTTGTCTCGATAGGTTTACTCCACGTGCCATGCAATATACCCGGGCGCATACTTAACATACGCTTAGGTGAATGTAGGTGATGAGGATTTTTTAACGTTAACACAGCAATAGGAACCTGTGCAAATATGGCTAATCGGAATGCGCCATCTTTGAAGTCTAATAATGGTGCTTCGGTTTTATTTCTGGTTCCTTCAGGAGCTAAAAAAACAGAGAGGCCTTCGTCGATGGTTTCTTTCATTCGCTCGATGCTTTTACTTCTATCATTGCGATCAGTTCTGTTAACTGTGATGTAAAGATTTTTAATCACGTAGCCTAACAACGGAATTTTTGCCAGCTCTGCTTTAGATAAGAATCGGAAACTGTTGCTACAAGCTGCTGCGTAAGCAGGAATATCCAACATTGATAAATGATTCGCCACAAAAACATATTGCTTGTCGGGATTGATGTATTCTTTGTTTTCAATTTTACATCGCACTAAAAACAACACGAATAATAAGAGCGCCCAGAATTTAGAAACTTTATGTGCAATAAATGGTGCCTTCTTTTTCGAGAAGAGATTAAAAACAATAAAGTAACAAGGAATAACAATGATGAACGATGCTGCAAATGCAATTAAGCAATAGACAGCATAAATCGCTTTAAGAAGTTTGATCATATTATGGGGTACTTAGTGCTACTGGAATTATTTTTCCGTTAAAGTAATGATGTCCGTTTTCAGCAAACCAGGTAATATAGTTTCCCATCTCAGATGCGCTGAGTGGTGCAATATATCCAGGAAATGCCTGCGCTAACATTTCGGTATTTACAGCACCGAGTGCGAGACAGTTTACTTTGATATTAGTCTCTTTAAATTCTTCGGCTAGGCATTCCGTTAGTATGCTTAATGCACCTTTGGAAGAAGAGTAGGCGGATAGTCCTGAGAATTTCACACTACCTTGAATTCCTCCAACAGAACTGATATTGATAATATGTGCACTGCTTGAATTTTTCAAATGGCCCAGCAGCGATTGAATCAATAAATAAGGAGCAAATACATTTGTATTATATGCTTTTTGTAAATCTTCTTTAGAAATGCTCTCAAACGGCTTATTGACTAATTGTCCAGCATTATTAATCAGGACATCAATTTTAGTAATTGATTTTTCATTCAGAAAATTTATAAGGCTTTCGAAACTCAGCTGACTTAAATCGTGAGGGAAAGAAATAATTTTTCCGTTTGATGCGTTTGAAAGTTGATTTAATAATTCAGCGTTTCGTGCAAGTGCAATAACGGTATGTCCTTTATCAGCTAATTGCATTGCTGTTTGATAGCCAACGCCAGACGATGCGCCGGTGATTAAGATGGTTTTATTTTCCATATCCGATGCAAAGTAAACAATCTATTTAATTCAATATCTTTGAAACAAGAATTATTTTATGAAATACAGATTATTCATTCTTTCTTGTTTCCTATCGTTTGCCACATTGGCTCAGGAAACAAATTCTTTATCGGAAGTGCCTTTCAAAGACCGCTTGTTTTACGGCGGTAATGTAGGATTGAATTTCGGAACCGTTACTTATATCTATCTCGCACCTACCATCGGTTATAGAATTACAGAGGCGTTTGGTGCTGGAGTTGGTCCTTCGTATAGTTATTTAAAAGATAAGCGCTATGCCAATTATATCTACGAAACGGATACGTATGGAGGACGAATATTTGCACAATACAGAGTGCATCCGAAGGCTATTTTGTATGGCGAGTACGAAGTAATCAACGCAGAAGTACCAAACTTGTTACAAACAGAATTAATTCGGACTAACATTGAATCGATATTGTTAGGTGGGGGATATGTTACACCAATCAGCGATCATTCAAGTTTTGTATTAATGGGTTTATGGAATTTTTCTCCGAGTCAGTATTCGATTTATGAAAATCCGATTATTAGAGCTGGAGTTAACTTCGGGTTTTAATTATTGATTTCTTTTAGCTCGATGTACTTCATGTGCGTCATGATCCAAACTTTTTTTCGTCGGATGTAAGGAGTGGGCTTTGATGCAGACCATTTTAAGGGGTTAGGTAAAATAGCGGCGATTAATGCAGCTTCACCTTTTGATAATTTGGCGGCGGGTTTTTGAAAATAATATTGCGAGGCCGCTTCTGCTCCATATATACCAGGTCCCATTTCAATCACGTTTAAATAGACTTCCATGATGCGTTCTTTACTCCAAAAAATTTCAATTAAAAAAGTAAAGTACACTTCAAGTCCTTTTCTAAACCAGCTTCGCGATTGCCAGAGAAAAACATTTTTGGCTGTCTGCTGACTAATTGTAGAAGCACCTTTCACTGGTTTGCCCTTATGCTTAGCGTTATAGTCGGCAGCTTTTTCAATCGATTCTAAATCGAAACCAAAATGATCTTCAAACTTTTGATCTTCGGATGTAACAACCGCAAGAGGTAACTTAGGAGAAATTTCATCAATCGATTTCCATTCCTTTTCTAGCTTACCAATCTCAGGATCGAAGTATCGTGAAATCATGAGCAGGGTAACTGGAGGATTAATCCAGCGATATAAAATAGTTGTACCAATGCTTAACAAAAAAAATCCAACTGCAATTAGTCCAACAATTCGTAACACCTTTTTAAACATGGTGCTAAGGTATTAAATATTTTATTGCTTAAGATTATCAATTGAATTGGATGGAGGCATTCCATGTTTTATATGAGCAATAATCATAGCTATTTAAATCAATTAAAATTTCGAAGAGACTGAAAAATTGAATAGTAATAATTATTATTCATCGTTTTATATTTTTAAAACAAATGCTCATCATATATTCTAAAATCAGGAAGAGGGGCACAATCACCCCTCCTCCAATATAAGCAATAAAATCAGCGAAGATTCCATTCAACATTCGATATAATTTCTTCACTGTCGTCGTATACTAATTGATGCGTTTCATTATTATTGGTGAATGGCCTACCATTAAATATGCCTTTGACAAACACATTTGCTTCCAGATCCATATTAAAGGTTATATCAAGGTAATTCCACTTTTCATCGGTAACTTGGAACTTCATATTTGTACTTAGTAATGTGGGGATGTACTTAGGCTCTGCCCAAGTAGTATCATTAATTAACTCGAATATATAGATTACCTTGCATGACTTTACGTTGGTAAATACCATATTCTCAATGCTCATATCTAAAAATTGGATTGTAGATTTAGCCACTTCTTCTACGGTATCACCTTCGTGGTATTCGTTTTTAAAATACTCTTGCCCTTGACTTGTTGTAACCATTCCTAGAATAGTCAGCAACAGAATAAATGATTTTTTCATAGTGCTATTTTTTAGATGATTTAGTTAAATGGTTTTTGGTATTTAATTTCGACTGAATGACATTCCCAGCTTGTCATTTGTTGGACCTTTTAATTCTAATGCCATTAGAAAACTTCTTCCCATGTCTTGAGTTGTCAAAACTCTTTCATGATCTTCGACTAATATTTTGCCTTCGCTCTTAAAGAAAATTCCTGATTTTATTTCCTGATTTTCAGTATATAGATTTTTAAGAATATACTTTCGAAGCTTTAATTCGTAAGTAACTTTCGTAAGTATCAAGCGCGGACTTTTAAAATCGCGGTTGTGAGTAGTCAGGCAATTTAATAAGTCGATTAGCTTTTCGTCGGTCGCGGCTTTAATAATTTTATCGGTTCTCATATCGATTTTTGGTTTTGATGTGTTATTGTTCTAAATTGTTTTCAGAATTAATTAGTTGTAAAGTATTATCAACTAATTGAACTTTTTGATTAAGCTTGATTGAATTATTATCGCCTGTAATTATGCTTACATCAATGCCTCTATTCTTGAATTCATCTACGAGCAAGATTATATACTCAAAGCGCGCACTTGCTGAAGCTCTGGAATTGACTTCCCGATTAAAAGAATCTACTAAGTTCTGAGCATCGCAGCTCGAAAGAATTTTCTTCCATTCATTTCTACGTTTTTCACCTCCAAAGTCTTTATCGAAATATTCTATTAGCTGGTTAAGTTTCTCAGTATCTAAATTTTCCCATGGGTAATCAAGATTTCCAAAATGTCCGTGAACTGCGGTTGGACCATAAATCGGACGCTTTAATTGAAGTGCGTTGATTATTCCCTTCGGACTTAAATCAAATACCGACCTAACGGCAAGGGCTAACCGAGAATCTACATGATGTAAACTGGTTCCATGGGTATCAACATGAACTGATAATGGTTGATTATGTCCAATAGCATACGATAACTGAATGGTACATTCTTTCGCAAGTCCTGAAGCAACAATTAATTTTGCAATCCAGCGAGCCATGTACGCTGCTGATCGATCTACTTTACTTGGATCTTTGCCTGAGAATGCGCCACCACCATGCGGACATTTTCCTCCATACGTATCAACAATAATTTTTCTTCCTGTTAATCCGGTATCTCCATGTGGACCACCAATGGTGAATCTTCCAGAAGGATTAATGAAATATTCCGTTTCTGATTCTCCTTTGTAGTTTGCAATTACAGGATTAATGATTTCACGAATTATAAATTCGTGTAAAAATTCTTGAGAGATATCGGGAGTGTGCTGTGCTGAAAAAACTACTTTACTAACTCCTATAGGCGAGTTGAGTTTATAATCGACAGTTACCTGCGATTTTGCATCAGGAAGTAAGAATGGATAGTTGCCAGTGTCACGTAGCTCCTGATGTTTGCGAATAAGTTCATGTGCAAGATAAATTGGGAGCGGCATAAGGTTCGGACCTTCAGAAGTTGCGTAACCGAACATGAGTCCTTGATCACCTGCACCACCATCAATAACGCTATCGTTAATCTCTTTACTTTGTTGATGTAAGAGGTTTTGATAGAAGGCCGTTTTCCAATTAAAGCCAGTTGATGAATCGTTATATCCGATTCGCTCTAACACTTCCTTCGCAATCGCAATTGGATCAACTACAGCAGAGGAGGTGACTTCTCCTGCAATGGTTAAATGGTTGGTGGTGATTAAACATTCGCATGCAACTTTTGCATCCGGGTCTTTTGCTAAATAAGCATCTAAGATAGCGTCTGAAATTTGATCAGCCACTTTGTCTGGGTGTCCTGCCGACACCGATTCGCTTGTGAACGAATGATTGAATAGATTCATAGTATGAAAGAATTAAAGATTAATTTCTAACTCAATACATACATCAAAAAGAAGCGAAGTGGATATCCTGTTATATTTTGACTGAACGTCCACATCGCTTCACCACCGTGGCGCGGATACGCTCGGTTGGTATTATAGTCGGAACTATAATTCTTGATGTATTAAAAAATAAAGAACAAATTGTATTCAGCAATTTGTAAATTAAACGAGAGGAGGGAGGGTTTATTGTGCAAAGCGCTTTTTTGACTCCTGGTCCGCATCGTTTTACCACCGTTGCATCGTCCGCTCGGTTGGTATCATATTTACATATGATGTCTGAATGATCTGCAAAGTAAAAGCGATTTTTTTAATTATCCAAATCATTTTTTCTAATTGACCTGTATTGTCGGAAAAATTAAATTGGAATAAATGATTAATCAGGAAAAATACTTTTTATAAAATTCAATTTGGTGGGCGACTAATAAATCGTTTAATTCATTTAGCGAATTCTTTTTCTTGTGATGCTGCTCTTGATTTTCAACATAGCGTATTAGTCGTTCTTTTTCTTTAACTGTATAGGTGAAGGCTCCGTAACCTGATTGCCATCCATTAAATTTTTTGAAGAGCTTTTGTTCTTTGATAAAATGGGTGCTTGATAGTTTAATGTCTTTTACCAACGCAGCCAAGGAAACGGATGGATGTAGGTCGCATACAATGTGCAGGTGATCTTCAACCCCGTTAACACAATGTGTGAAGCATTTTTTATTTCGGATTACAGTTGCAATATATGCGAACAATTCTTGGCGTTTATCGGCGCTTAATGTTTTTTCTCTTCGCTTCGTCGCAAAAACTATCTGGTAAATGATTTGAGTATAGGTCGTCATATAGGTATTTTTTATTGAACCGCGTCGCGGTTCGGCGTTGTCGGTTATATGTCTATCGTTAATGTTGGTGAACCGCGTTGCGGTTCATATCACAACCCCGCCATAATGCGGGGTTGAATAAATGTGGCAAAATGTGGTTTGAAATTTTTATTGTTTTCTATTCATTCATTCGTTTTGTTGACAACCCCGCCGCATGGTGGGGTTGAATAACGGTAGCATTAGTTGATTCGAAATATTGTAATTGTATTTTCATCATTTATTGATGACGATCACAACCCCGCCGATAGCGGAGTTGAATAATGGTGGTTTAAATGGTTTGAAAAATTTTCATTGATAGCGGTTCATTTATCGGAATGCATAAATAAATCGTACGCAATTTTAGGAAACAAGAATTATTTATTCGGTTGGTAAATGATTATATCCATTTACAAACGATTAATTAAAAATTGTAGGATAATTATCAATGTCAATCATATCTTTGTAGGATGCAATTTAGTTTATTAAGCAGGTGTTTAGGACATACAGGTGGTGTGTATGATTTAATTAAAATTTCGGATAGGGAATTTTTATCAGCGTCGGGCGATCGATTAGTAGTGTCTTGGAATATTGATAATCCGGAGCATGGAAATCTAATTGCAAGAGCAGCTGATAGTATTTATGCAATCTGTTTTTTGTCGGATACGAATGAGCTTTTAATTGGACAGGCAAAAGGCGAAATTCATGTCATAGATTTATCGACTAATCAGGAAAAGAAATTATTAAAGATAAATGACAAAGGCGTGTTTTCTATTTTAGAAAACAAATTGAAAAACAAAATTTACGTTTTAGGTGGTGATGGAGTTTTATCTGTTTTAAATTCAAAAGATTATTCATTGATTGCTAAAAAGAAGATTTCTACAATGAAGCTTCGTTCTGTTTTGTTTGATGAAGCATCTAACAAACTTTATTTCGGGTGTGGTGAAGGTGTTGTAACTGTTTTTGATGATGATTCAATGGAACTGTTATTAAGCAATCAAATTTCTAATAACGGATTTTCAATTAATACAATGATGGATTTTTCGGAAGAACATATTATATGTGGAGGAAGAGACGCGCATTTACGATGGATACAAAAAGGTGACTTATCAATTGTTGATGCAGTGCCTGCTCATAACTATGCAATCTATAAAATCAGTTTTTCTCCCGATAAAAATTTATTTGCTACTGCAAGTCGCGATAAAACTTTGAAGATTTGGGACGCAAAAACAAAGCAGATTATTCAGCGCATTGAGCAAGCAAGCGACGGACATCTTAATTCAGTAAATACACTTTTATGGATGGATGATCACACTCTTATAAGTGCAGGTGATGATCGTTCAATTAATATCTGGAGAAAAAATAATTAAGCAGGAATGCTAATCTTTACAGTAGTTCCAATTCCTAATAGCGATTCGAGGGTAATAGTTCCTCCTAATTTTGAAACCATTTCCTTGCAGATATATAAACCGAGACCAGTTCCTTCTACGCTGCTTGTTGCTCGATAAAACATATCAAAAATTTTAGGTAGACTTCTTTCGCTTATCCCGATGCCATTATCTTGAATCGTTATTTCAAGAAATGAATTTTGCTTTGAAACAATTATCTTAACAAAACAATTATCATTATTTGACTTTCTGTATTTTACTGAATTGCTAATAATGTTTTTCAGTATGGTGGTCAAACGAAATTTATCACTTGAAATAGCAGGAGCAGTATTGAATTCAATATCAAAATTGATGTTTGCTGAGTGTTTTAAGTCCTCTGTAATCTGCCTTAGTATCACTGCTAAGTCTAAATCTGTATTTTGAATATCAAATCTGGCATTGCGACTATAATCTAAAATTTCAACAATGGAATTATCTAATCGATTTATGGAATTAATAATCATTTGTAAAAGTGATATGGTAGATTCGCTTAATTCCTCTCGTTGTTTTATAATATCTATTATGCCGTGAATAGATAATAACGGAGAGCGTAAATCGTGCGATACACTGTAAACAAATCTGTCAAGCTCCGCATTTGCTTTTTTGAGTTCATCGTTTTTAGCGGCGAGCATTTCATTTGAATGATTCGAATCTTCTACTGCCATTTGCTGTACTCGCAAATTTTGTATCATATCGATAGTCGAATCATGCACAGCAAAATCATTGATCTTTAATCCGAGTTTTTCAAAATCTTTTTCATTCAAAATCCAAGGTGATCCACAAAAGAGTAATGATTTATTTTCTTCGTGAAAGACAAACTCTCCTTTTAAACGAAACGTAAATTCGTTCGATTTGCCTGCTAAAATGAAAATTTGATTTTCATATAATCGAATAGAATCAATTTGATATTTGATGCCAAGGCCGGGGCGTACGAATGAAAAATACTTGGTAAAAGGCATACCCACACAATCGTCACCGATTATTTTTTTTAAGCTGTTACCCGCCTCTGTAATTATTAATTCTTGATTAAGAAAAAAGTGAAATGGGAACAATCTGCTTATTAGTAAATTGCTCTCTTTAGTGCTAATCATTGTATAATATCGATTTCAAAAATATCATGCTCATCTCCATTTCTACGATCAGCTACAAGTGCAACATTAATTGGAGTATTATAAAGTTCACCTAACCCCTGTATAAGTCCGAACATAAAGTCTGTTAGTCCTTGTCTTGTTGAATAATAATGCAACATCAGTTTACTAGCAGTCGCTTTTTCAACGATAAATTCCGGCGGTTTAATATCGGAGTAGATAAGCATTACACGGCTATGAAAATTAGGAAGGTTAACGATAAAGTCGATGAAGTTATCTCCACCAGATTTCATCAACGGCCCATATTTTTCATTGCCTACTTTTATTATCCAGTATTTGCCAAACGTTTTTAATACATCGGAAAGTGGGATATCTAATATTTCAGATGCGGATATTGCCAGATTGAATGTGATGCTATCATCGTAAATTTCATTACTTAAAAAAGCCTCTTCTGCAACACCTGCTTTTTGTTTTATTTTATTCCAATTATCGCTTCCAAAGTTGTCGATAACTAATCCTTGGATGGCTTGATTTACTAAACCGTACATAATACTTAATGTTAATTAATTCGGGAAGATAGTAAAATCTAATGTATTTTGTGTATGAAAAAACAAACTGAATAATTCTATTAAGAAATAAAACAATAATGCAATAATTACAATAAGATGTTTCATAAATTTGTTTAATGAGAAATCAGCATTTAGATCCTGAAAAAGAAAAAATGAACAGTACGGAAAAAGACATTGAAAAAGTGTTAAGGCCGGGTGACTTCAGTGATTTTACTGGTCAGGACCTGGTTGTTGAGAATTTGAAAATTTTTGTAAAGGCTGCTGCTCAACGAGGAGAATCACTTGATCACGTGTTATTGCACGGCCCTCCGGGATTAGGAAAAACGACCTTAGCCTATATCATTTCAAATGAGTTGGGGTCGAATATTAAAACAACTTCAGGACCTGTATTAGATAAGCCAGGTGATCTTGCTGGTTTGCTGACTAACCTTGAACCGAATGATGTTTTATTTATTGATGAAATTCATCGATTAAGTCCTGTAGTGGAAGAGTATTTATACTCTGCCATGGAAGACTTTCGCATTGACATTATGATTGAAAGTGGACCCAATGCACGTTCGGTACAAATTCAATTGAATCCTTTTACATTGGTTGGTGCAACTACTCGCTCTGGATTGTTAACGGCGCCATTGCGTGCTCGTTTCGGTATCACGTCACGTTTAGAATACTATGATGCGAAACGATTAACATTAATTGTGCAGCGTGCAAGTGAGATATTAAAGATTGAAATTTCGGAAGAAGCAGCGTATGAAATTGCTCGTCGCAGTAGGGGAACTCCTCGTATTGCGAATGCATTGCTACGTCGTGTGCGTGACTTTGCACAGATAAAAGGAGATGGGAACATCGATTTAGCAATTGCTCAGTTTTCATTAGAGAAATTGAATGTAGATATGTATGGATTAGATGAAATGGATAATCGAATACTTTCATCAATCATTGATAAATTTAAAGGTGGTCCTGTTGGATTAAATACGTTAGCAACAGCAGTTGGTGAAGAAGGTGGAACGTTGGAGGAGGTGTATGAACCATTCTTGATTATGGAAGGATTTCTGGTGAGAACACCGCGAGGAAGAGAGGTAACGGAAAAGGCTTACCGTCATTTAGGGAAAAAGTATTTTAAGGATAAGGGAAGTTTATTTGATGATTTAGCGTAAGAGTCAAACAAGTAATTTTTGCTTTGATAAATTTGCGCCAGGGATAGAAGCGATTTCCTGCGTCAGCAGAAACAAGCGGATAGCCCGGCCATGTAGTGTGCGAGCGCAGCGAGCTCTACTGCATGGAGGCGCCCAAAGAAAAAAGAAAAAACAAATTAGAAGTTGTAAATGACAGATATTGCTCAAAAAATTAAAGAGGAGGCCTATCGGCTGGGCTTTGAGCATGTAGGTTTTTCGAAAGCTGATTTTTTAGAGGAGGAGGCACCGCGATTAGAAAAATGGTTAACGAATAATTACCATGGTAAAATGGCGTACATGGAGAATTGGTTCGATAAGCGATTAGATCCGCGATTGCTGGTAGACGATGCAAAAACGGTTATCAGTTTACTATTAAATTATTATCCGCCACAATTACAAAATGCAGAGGCTCCACAGATTTCTAAATATGCATATGGTCGCGATTATCACTATGTGATAAAGGAAAAGTTAAAGGAGTTGTTGCACTTTATACAGGAAAATGTGGGTGAGGTGAATGGAAGGGCCTTTGTTGATTCTGCTCCAGTTTTAGACAGAGCATGGGCAAAGAAAAGTGGATTGGGTTGGGTTGGAAAGAATGGAAATCTGATTCATCCAAAGTCAGGTTCTTTTTATTTTATTGCTGAATTAATTGTTGATTTGCCCTTACCAACGGATGCGCCTATCCGCGATTATTGCGGAACGTGTACCAGGTGTATTGATGCTTGTCCGACTCAAGCGATTATATCTCCGAAAGTAGTCGACGGTAGTAAATGCATTTCGTATTTTACTATTGAATTAAAAGAGCATATTCCTGCTTCGTATAGAGGGCAATTTGATAATTGGGCTTTTGGTTGTGATACCTGTCAGGATGTTTGTCCGTGGAATCGTTTTTCGAAACCTACGAAGGAAAAAGATTTTATTCCTGATGACAATCGATTAGCGTGGTCGCGCAGTGAATGGGAAGAGATTACGGAAGAAGTTTTTAAAAAAGTATTTAAAGATTCTCCGCTTAGTCGTTCGGGATTTGAAAAAATAAAAGACAATTTAAAATTGCTTTAGTGCTGAAATAAATAGGTTGTTATACTTTAATAAAATGTTGATACGCTTCCTTCGACTACGCTCAGGAAGCTAGGGTCTGTTATAGTTTACATTAAAATGATTATCGCACTACCTGCTTAAATGCCTGCATGATGATAGTACTATATCGATCCTGAAAAGTGGCGAGGCACCAGATCATTAATAATTTTCGTTCATCAGCAGTAAGCCATTTGATAGCTTTCATTAGTTCCTTACGGAATAGTTCTCTGTCAAAACTAACTTTCGTTAAAATCTCTTTTGAATATTCAAACATAGGAGCTTGTTTTAAGTGATATTCAAATTTAAATAATCAGGAATTAAAAAAACGAATTATTTTTAAATTTCTTGCATCAATTTTACAAAAATTATTCGCTCCAGCGATAAGTGTCTTGTGTTAAACCTATTTGATCAATTATTCTATCCACGACTGTAGCTGCTAAATCTTCAAACGATTGAGGTTTACTATAAAACGATGGTGCTGCTGGCAAGATAATACCTCCTGCAAGAGTAACAGTTCGCATGTTGTCGATATGAATTAAACTCAAAGGAGTATCTCTTGTTACTAGGATTAATTTTCTTCGCTCTTTTAAAATTACATCTGCTGCTCGTGTGGTTAAGTCGTTGCTGATTCCCGTTGCAATTCGAGCCATTGTTCCCATTGAGCAAGGACAAACAACCATTGAATCATACTTTGCGGAGCCAGATGCAAATGGAGCAAAGAAATCATTCTTATTATAAATTTTAAAAGGCAGGTTGTCATATGAAGTGTCGCCTAGTTCGAACTTCCAAACATCTTTTGCATTATCGCTCATTACAATTCCTACTGCATCTATTTGATCTTGCAAGACAACTAGTTTGTCTAAAAGTACTTTCGCATAAATGGATCCGCTAGCACCTGTAATAGCTACGATTATTTTTTTCTTATTCACTTTTTTCTGTTTTATTTCCGAATGATTTAACCAAGGTAAAAGTAATAACAGAATTATACTGCCCTTTGTTTAAATAATAGGTTTCTCCTGAGCCATGCTCTCGAATTGGTAATAGTGATTGAAGGTATCCAAATTCAAAATTCCAAGAGTTAGAGAAGGGAAATCCGAGTGCTCCCGCAAGGCTAATATCTACAGGAGAAAATTTACTTCTATTTCCTAATGGTCCGTCTTGATCTTCTTCTTTTGATGAAATTAAATAGCCGATTGATGGCCCAGCGCGGAGATATAATTTACGGCTTAATGAAAAATCGTAGCTTACGGTTGACTCGATATAATTGAGACGCATGAGATAAGTAGATGGGTCGCCTTGATCTAGTTTACTTGGCTTGCGACTACCTTTTTGTAAGTAATAAAGTTGCAGACTTATAGCAGAGGTTGCTTTTATAGGGTAAGTTACGCCTAGTCCGAAGAGGGCAGTCCCTTTATTAAACCCCGAAAGCTCGTCTCCCGATACTTGACTACCAGCTGCTCCAAGGAATAATTTAGCTTTAAAATTTTGCGCTTTTAGGGATGTTAAAAAGAATATAAATAGAAGTCCTAGAATGTATTTTAATTTCATGAATTCACTTGTATTTTGCTCTGTAAAGGAACGAAAATAAATAATCGTCCGAAATAGTTGTTCACAAAGTTTAATAATTGAGATAATATTTATATCTTACATGGCTAATCGAAAAAAAGAGCATGTTGGCTATGTATCTTAAACGCGGAATTTTTGTTTTGTTTTTCATGATGAGTTGTAAACTTATGAGTGCTCAAAGTACGAATCAGTTTTATTCAATTGTTGTGGAGGTACCTTCTTTTTCAGAAGGAAAGACGATTCAAGTATGGAAAGATGCTTTAGTAACATTAGACGGTGTTAAGCTTGAGAAATATTGTCCTGCACAAGGATGGTTAGTCCTTTCAGTTGATAATTCAATTATTCCTACATCAACAGATCCAGAAACTATCTTACGTAATGCGAATTTGCAAGGGATAATAAAGTATGGTGCTACTGGGGCACAGGTTGAAGCGAATTGTCATGGAGAATTGAAATATCTTAACAAACGAATATATCATTAGAAGATTATGAAATATTTTTTACGAACAATATTATTTATAATCTTAACAACTGCAAGTTTTTTTGCACATGCCCAATGTTCAGGGGGTGTTGCAAAAGGAAGTATAGTTCCAACCGCCAGTTGGCAATCATTAAATACCACGAACATTGATGGTAATGGATATTGGACTTTTGCAGCCACTGCTGGATTTAAATATTATTTTTCATTTTGTACAGCGGACGGAGGCTCTTCAACTTATGATACTCAAATAACTATTCTTGATAATTTGGGTGCTGCTGTTGCAGGCGGATATAATGATGATTTTTGTGGCACACAGTCGTATGTGGCATGGACATGCGTAACCGCTGGGACCTATCGTGTATTAGTAACAAAATTTAGTTGCGCAGGGCAAGTAGGTCTAGGAACCTTTGTATATAAATCTGGCGCACCATTATCTTGTCCTAATAATATGGGCGGTGGTGTAGTAACGGTACCGTCTTTACCCTATAGTGCGGGTGCAGGTACTACTTGCGGAGCAGGAAATGATTTAACAAGTTCAAATATTATTTCGTGTGGGACGGGTTATTATTTTGATGGCGAAGATCGTGTTTGGATTTTTACTCCTACAGCTACGGGTACCGTAACAATAAATTTAACTTCATCAGGGACATACACCTGCCTTGCGCTATATGACGGTTGTCCTTTACTCGGACAAGGTGGTGTTTGCTTACAGGTTACGCAATCGTCGTCAGGTAATAAAACAATTACAGCATGCCTATCTGCTAATAAAGCGTATTATTTGATTTTAGATTCATGGCCTAGCCCTACCTGCAACGCCTATACGAACTTGACTATTTCAGCGCCAGTAACTGGAAATGGTTGCTCTTTGGGAACAGGTGTGAATGCAATTACTTTACCTTATACAAGTGCTGGTCGTACAACATGTGGTAAAGTAGATGATATTACTTCTTCTAATACTATTGCATGTGGAAGTTCATTGTATTATACTGGCGAAGATGAGGTGTTTACTTTTACGCCTGCTTTGAGTGGAAATATTTCAATTGCGCTTACTTCTTCGGGTTCTTATACTGGAATTACTTTGTATGATGGTTGTCCGTTAACATCGAGTTGCTCAGGAACAGGTGGTGCATGTGTTGCTTTCGAACAAAGTTCAACAGGAAGCAAATCGTTGTGCGCAAATGTAACAGCTGGAAAAACATATTACTTAATTATCGATTCTTGGGCCTCGCCTGCTTGTAATCCTTATTCAATATCTATCACAGCACCAACAGGTATTTTACCAGGAGCAACTTGTGCTTCTTCTGTTGCTGTGACGGCTTTACCATTTACAAGAACTGGTGAGTCTACAGCATGTTTAGGAAATGAATATACAAATGCATCAACTGGATCGTGCGGAACATTTTATGAATCAGGAGAAGATAAAGTTTATTCCTATGTTGCTACTGGTCCTGAATGTTTAAGTATTACACTTTCAGGTGCAAGTACTAATTCTATCGGATTTCAAGTTTACCAAGGTTGTCCCGGAGTTGTAGGAACTACTTGTATAGGCAACGCTGGTGGTGCTAACTCGGGTACTTTAACCGGGAGTATTACTTTACCAAGTGCTGGAACATATTATATTGTTGTTGATACATGGGCGAGTCCTACGAACGCACAATATAATATTTCTATTTCCTCATTCGGACAAGGAGCGAGTAACGATTTACCTTGTAATGCTACTCCGTTGGTATTAGGAATTCCTCTCAACGGAGCCAATAATTGTTCAAGTGGAGCATCGGAGCCTTCAGCACCTGCATGCTGGCTTACACCAAATAATTTAAATACTGTATGGTATTCAGCGGTGGCACCTGCAAGCGGACAAATGCGCGTGCGCGTTATTCCTAATTCATTAACTAATCCACAGGTAGCAATTTATTCTGGTGTTTGCGGTACGGCAATGACGTTAGTAGGGTGTAATGATGATGGTACTCCTTGCGGAACTACTACTAACTATAGTTCAGATGTAACGATGGCAGGTTTAACTGCTGGTGCAACGTATTACATCGTTGTTGATGGTTATAGCGCTGACGTAGGTACGTATTCGGTAATGGCTGTTGATGCATCGATTCCTTTAACTCCGTTGAATAACGGTCAGGATTGTGGTACCTATTTGCCAGTATGTGATACTACAATGAGTTTTGGTGATCCAGGCTTTCAAAGTTTTGGAAATATTTGCGATTTCCCTGGTGGTGGAACAAACTGTTTATTATCTGGAGAAAGAAGTACTGTTTGGTTTGAAATTCCAATTTTAGCGAATGGAAGTATTGAATTTTCTATCGTGCCGAAAGATTGGGCTGGTGCTCCAAGCACTGTTTGTACCGATTATGATTTTGCAGTTTGGAAAACAGCAGGAACAGGATCAGTAACATGTGCTCAAATTGCAACCGGTGCAACACCTGTTAGTTGTAATTATAATTTTTTAGGTGTAACTGGATGTTTCAGTGCAGCTGCTGGTGTTTCTCCAAATGCATATCCAGGTTTTGGTGGTTCGTTTAATGCAGGTATTCCTGTTGTAGCAGGTGAAAAATATGTATTAGTAGTAAGTAATTTTACTAATAGCACAAGCGGATTTGATATTATTTTTAGTAATGTTTCTCCTGTTAATTATGCAGCGACAGGAACACGGTCTAACTGGTCTGGTGGTATAGATACCGATTGGTTTAAGTCGGACAACTGGGGTGGTTGTCCTGTACCTAATTGTACCAAGGATGCCATTATCCCTGGTGGTATTGTTAATCAGCCAACAATTTCTCCTCTTCTTGCAAGTTGTAAATCAATTGTAATAAATCCAGGAGCAACATTAACAATGAGCGCTGGTTCAACGCTTGCAGTTTGTGAAAACTTCACTAACTATGGTTCTTTATCTGCATCAACAACATCAACATTATTATTGTCTAATGCTGCAGTGAATCAGAACTTAGATGGAAACTTATTAGCACCAAATGCTTTTGGTAATTTAACAATTACTAAAACCGGAGGCACTGTTTCGATATTGCAAAATGCAGAAGCACGAGGTAATTTTTCAGTTACTAATAATACTTCTGTATTCACAATGAATACAAAGAATTTAAAAGTAGGAGGTAACTTTAATAATGTTGGAAATTTTATTCCATCAACTGGTGTTTTAGAATTTAATGGAACAGCTGCTCAAACATATTCGAATACTGGGTTGAATGGAGCAGAGGTTGGTAATGTGAAAATGAATCATACTTCAACGGGAGTAACATTGCTAAATAATATGGTTTTAAATACGAGTGGAAATTTAGATTTGACACTCGGAAAAATTATTACCAATGCAAATGAAGTGAGTGATAAAAACAGGGCTTCAACTTCCGTAAGTGCGGGAAATACCTCCAGCTTTGTACAAGGTAAATTACGTCGTTATTTAAATACGTTAGGCGCGTATGATTTTCCTGTTGGAGAAGCAACGAAAGGGTATCAACGTGCGAATCTAAATTTTAATAATAGTGCTTTTCCAACAGCAATCGATAATATCCTCGCTAACTTTGCAATTCATCCGGTGTTGCCTGTTGCATTGGGTGTTACGGAGTGTGGTACTACGTATAGTAGTCCTTCGTTAGATAATGGTTATTGGAACTTTGTTGCGAATGCGAATCCAACTTCAGGCAAGTTCGACTTAACACTTTACAATTTGAATTACACCAATGCTGCTGGCCGTTGGACAATTCAGGCAAATAGCGGGGCTGCGTGGGTGTTAGCACCTGGAACCTGCGTTGTTTCACCTGTTACTGCAGTACAGCGTCTGGCTGTTTCAGGCATCACTCCGTTTAGTACGGCGCAAGGACCATCGCCTCTAGCAATTCAGTTAATGAGTTTTAATGCGAATGCATTGACTTCAGATATCGAATTAAAATGGATGACGAATTATACACAGGGTAATCTTCAGGGTTTTGAATTATATCGCTCCACAGACGCAAATAGCTTTGAACAAATTGCATGGATCGATCAATCGCAAGGACTTAATTTTAATGCAGGTGTTCGTTACAATTTTATCGATCAATCAATTGATTTGAACAAACGTTATTACTATCAGCTGGCCTATGTTGATGATATGGGTCAGAAGCAATATTCAGCGATTCAATCGGCTATTATTAATAGCATTAATAGCGAATTTAAATTAGCTGTATTCCCTAATCCAGTGAAAGATGTTATGGATGTTGTTTTCGAATTAGAAAATGATTCAAAAGTAACAGTTGAAATTTTTGATCAGTTGGGTAAAGCAATTATGATTGATAATTCGTTGTTCTATAAACAGGGATTAAATAAAATTCATCTCGATAAAAGTCAGTTGAATTTAAGCTCAGGAATTTACTCTGTTCGCTTGTTATCCGAAGGGAAATCGGAGCTTGTAAAAGTGATGGTTGAGTAATCAGTAAATCGTTTTAATAAACGTACTAATCAGCGTAAATACTTCTTTAAACTTTGTTAACGGCAAACCAGGTCCATCATCGTAAATATCATGATAGGCTGTTCTTCCACCTGTTGTGTATAAGAAAAATGATGGGACTCCTTTTTCGGTAAAGTAGTAATGATCGCTATTTTGAGCTTTACCACGTTTACCAACTGTCGTTAGTAATTTTAAATCTGAATTTATTTTTTCCATCATTAAAAATTCTTTTTCAAAAAAACTTCCGTTAACGACCATAATTCCATCATCACCAGTGCCCATCAAATCAAGGTTCAGCAAGAACTTTATTTTTTTCAAATCTTTTGTTGGATGATTAGTATAATATTCTGAACCTAGTAATCCCGCTTCTTCGCCTGCGAATGCAATAAACACAAGTGTATATGTGGGCTTGTTTTCTTTTATGGCAAAATACTGCATTAGGTTTAACAGCATTGATGTCCCCGATGCATTATCATTTCCTCCGGGGAAATAAGTTTTCTTTCCCATCTGTCCAAGGTGATCATAATGCGCAGTAATAAAAATGCATGTATCAGCAATCTTACCCTCAATTTGTCCAATTACATTTTTTGCCGTGTAATTTATCAGTTGAGCATCTACCTGTAATTTTATTTTTGATGGCTTGGCAGGCAATGCCTTTCTTAAAATATAAACAACAGGGAATTTCTGAACGCTATTAACCGACCACGTAAGTTTCTTTTCTTCTATTTGAATATAGCCCGCTGTTTTATTAGCAAGTTGAAATCGTTTGATAAATTCCTTGTCGATTTCTCCATTACTTCCTGTTGTATCAAATAAAACAAATTGATTGTTTAGGTCTGTCGGAATTTTGTTGTAATTGGACTTATTAATTGAATAGATTTTAAATTCACCTTTAATTGTAGGACAAGCAGTACCAATAATGTAGTCTTGGCCAGGCACTAAATTTCTCCCATTCACAACTACGTTCATTTTACCTGGAAATGTATTCACAGGGAAGGAAAATGATTGGTTGTAAGGTTTGTCAGTGGAATATTTTAAAAATTCATCAAACAAAAAAGAGGCAGCTCTATTGCTGCCATCTTCTACATATCCTCTGCCGTTATATTTCTTAGAAGTTAACTCGTTAACACAGTTTCTTGCGTACTCAATATTCTGTGTTTTAGCAACGAAAAACGAAAAAATAAAAACGATGAAAAAACTAAATCCTTTTCTCATTAACCATTAAAACGACGTTTCACTAATTCATCTAAAACGTGAAAAGTGTTTCCTTCTGTATTCCATTTTAATTTTCCAGCTAATTCTTCATAAAGCATTTTACGTGCGTCATCGTACGCATTCACATTGTTAATTTTATCAATGCTTTCCATGAATAACTGCTGATTACCACCAAACAGTTCATTGATCAATGTGAATCGTTCGTTAATGCCAATCGATTTTCTTAAATCGCCAACTGGCTTCGCTGATAAACGATCTGCAACTGTTGGATTGCTTTGCTGGCGAAGACGATCGTAGATAGTCTCCTGACCTTTAAAACGATTACCAGTTGTTGTATCTGGCTCAGGATAAACAGTTCTTGATACTTGCAAAGCTGGCTTTGATGCGGGTTTCTCAGCAACAACATTGATTGCTTGTTTAGCTGTCTCTTCCTGTTTAACCTCGGCAGTTTTTTCCGTTGGTTTAGCTTTTAATATACGAGATAAAAATCCTTCACTTGTTGTGCTTGGGGTCTCTGCAACAATTGTAGTTGCTTCTTCTGCAAAAGACTCTTCGTTGATAATGGATGTTAATTCCATTTCAGGGGTTTCATTAATTATTGCTTCCATTACAGGCTCTTCCAATACTGGTGTTTCCATCACCGGAGTTTCAATCTCTGGCGCTACCATTACAGGGGCTTCAAGTTCTACAGTAGTTGTTGCTTCGTTGAATAGCAACTCAGTTGGCTTTGATTCCATTTGAGGTTCTTCAACCGGACTAGTTACAATGATTGTTTTTTCTTCCACCACCTGAGTTGGAATTGATACAAGTTCATTGGTAGTTTGCCAATCGTTGATTTGTTGGTATAAGGTGCGAACACTTTCTTTTAAAAGGTCAATTTCAATTAATGGAATAGCCCCTTTGTTCTGACTTGCCATTATGAATTGTTCTGTAATTATTTCTAGTTGGTCGCTGATAGCTAACGTAATTTGTTCTCTTTGATACTTTGTCATTTGACTTGCAGTAATTTAATTTTTCTCAAATATCTCCGAAAATTCTTAAGTTTTTTCAAGAGCAATCAATAGTATTTCAACAATCGAAAGTTAATTAGTATGGATTGTTTTTCCATTCAAAAAAACCTGCTTTTGTTCATTTTCCCTAAGTCCAACTTTTCTTTGTCAGTTCATTGTCAGAATCGGTTCAATTTGACATTTCTCAGTTTTTCCTATTGGATGCAATCCGTTTGAGGAAGGTATTTTCGCACCACAATGAAAAAACGCATATTGGCTTTACAAATTGTACTGTGCTCCCTTTTCACTTATTCGCAAGGGCAGCAGGTACATGTTCAGATCTCCAGTGGGGATAATCTGGAGGGTGCCGTTGTGGTTTTTCAATCTTTATCAGATGGTAAGCAGGAGGCAAGGTTTACCAATAATCAAGGTTTCGCCACAATTCCGAAGTTTAGTTTGCCTATTTACTACAAAGTTACTTACCTGGGTTTTGAATCGTTTGCAGATACTATTCATAGTTATACTTCCAAGAAAAAAGTTTCGCTTGTGGCTTCGCCCATGAATTTTGATCAGGTAACGATAACAGGTAATTATACTCCTGGATTTAAATCCAATTCAATTTATAATATCGATGTAATCTCAAATAAAGAGATTGAACAACGTGCAGTTTATAATGTGCGTGATTTGATGACCCAGCAGTTGAATGTGCAGCTTTCCAATGATGGTGTGCTCGGAAGCAGCATTTCTTTGCAAGGTGTGGGTGGACAACATGTGAAGTTTTTAATTGATGGTGTTCCTGTTATTGGTCGCCAGAATGGGAATGTCGATATCAGTCAGTTGAACTTAGCCAACATCGATCACATAGAAATGGTGAAAGGACCAATGTCGGTTTTATATGGTAGCGATGCTTTAGGTGGTGTGATTAATCTTATTACCAAATCAAATAAAGAAGAACGATGGAATGGCAATGCAACAGGTTATTATGAATCAGTTGGAAATTACAATACGGATATAAGTCTTGGAAAAGGATTCAAAAATTCAAGTTTGTATTTTAATGCTGGTCGTAACTTTTTTGATGGATGGAGTCCGAATGATTCGTTGAGAAGTCAGCAGTGGAATCCAAAAGAACAATACTTCGCAAATTTAAAGTACAACAAAACTGTAAATGGCTATAAGATGACATTGCAGTATAACTTCAGCAACGAAACTGTTTTTAATAAAGGCGATATTACAATTACACCGTATCAAGCTTATGCGTTTGACCAGGATTTTCAAACATCACGTAACCAGATTTTATTTACAACGGATAAAAAACTGAATGATAAATCTTCCTGGCAGTTTACCGCAGCATATAACCACTACCGTTATATTAAGAATGCTTATCGTAAAAATCTGGTCGATTTGTCATCACTGTTAACAGAAGATCCTTCTGATGATGATACAACTATTTTTCAATCGTATTTTACCCGCACTGTTTATAATCATTCATTATCGAAAAAGGTTTCTTTGTTATCAGGTTTAGAGCTGAATCAAGAAACAGCGCAAGGAAAAAAAATTGATAATGCTATACACCAGATAACAGACGCTGCTTTGTTTGCTTGTGTTGATTATAATCCAACTAAAAAATTAACAATTCGTTCTTCGCTGCGTGGAATCTATAATTCACAATATAAAGCCCCATTGGTTCCATCGTTAAACGCGTTGTATAAAATTTCTGATGTGTATGCGTTGCGTTTTAGCTGGAGTAAAGGCTTTAGAGCACCATCTATCAAAGAGCAATATTTGTATTTTGTAGATGCATCGCATAACGTACGTGGTAATCCTAATTTGAAAGCGGAGAATTCAGATAACTTTAATTTTTCTTTTAATGTAAAATATGTGAAGTCAAAATCAGTAATAGAAATTGAACCTGCATTATTTTATAATCATATACGCAATCAGATTTCATTGGCTCAGGCGGATAAGTACACGAGCTTATTCACTTATATTAATCTCGATGAATTTACAGCGATGGGTGGAGAGGTTCAGTTGCGTTATCTCGTAAATAGTTTTGAAATTAAATCCGGAATTTCTTATACGGGTACAAGTGCAACCTACAATGGAAATATCAAACAAGAAGATCAGGCCTGGTATTTTGAAACCACTTCATCGGCATCTTACACGATTGAAAAATGGGAAACGTCAATCGCATTATTTTGTAAGTACACCGGAGTAAAGCCTGTTTATTTACTTGAAAGTGATAATACAATTTCACTTCAGCAAAATGCAGCTTATACGTTAATGGATTTTACAGCATCCAAATTTTTCTTCAAAAAGAAATTAAATATTTCAGCAGGATTGAAAAACATATTAGATGTTCAGAATGTTAATGCTGCAATGAATAATGGCGTGCATGCTGGAAATAATAACGGAACAATGATGGTTGGTACTGGGCGCTCGTCTTTCGTAAAACTTAATTACAAATTCTAATGAGAAGTCTTGGGATATTGATTTTGTTTTTGGCTACGTTGACTTCTTGTATGAAGGAAGATGACGCGATAACATTGCCTGCACCAGGACCTGTTAAACAAGGTACGGCTAACATGGGATTGAATTATGAAAATCAGGTTTACTTCGATTTAGAATCTGGTAATGCTGTTGTTCGTCCTTATAAAACGTACGACTTAGCTTTTGAAGCATCTAAAAATGGATGCCGTATTTATTTGAACAGTGCAAAATTTATGTTTGCTTGTAATACGCAATCGTATAATGTGTCTGCCGCAGATACTGTAGGACATGCCTGGACGTTAGATTGCGAACAATTATTAGAAGATACATTAGCACTTACTAAATACTGGCAGGATGTTAATTTTTCTTCGCAAGGAAGTAAGGTGTTTGCAGTAGATCGTGGTAAGCTGGAACATACTGGTCCTGCCCGTTGGAGAAAGTTTAAAATATTATCAGTAGATAGTTTAAAATACACTATCTGTTTTAGTAACTACGATAATTCATCGATGGATACCGTTGATATTATGAAAGACGAAAATTATTCGTTGATGTACTTTTCGTTCGATACGCCGAATCAGTTAGTGCAACAAGCTCCACCAAAAGATCAATGGGATTTTGTTTTTACAAAGTACACCCATGTCTTTTTTGAATATGATGTGTTATCTCCATTCAGATATTATTTTGTTACAGGAGTTGTACAAAATATCTGGAACAACACTGAGGTCTTGCGCTTTCAGAAAGATTCCATGCCTGCAAATGTTCCGTATTTGCCAATAGAGCAATTTAATTATTCGCAGGTGTCGAATTTTGCTTTTTCAAATTACGCTAATACGATTGGCTATAATTGGAAGTATTATAACTTCAGTGATGCACATTATCATATTTATCCCGACTTATATTTCGTTGTGAAATCAAATAACGGATTTTACTACACTGTAAAGATGGTCGACTTTTATGACACTGCAGGTAACAAAGGCCTAGTCACATTTCAAACTCAAAGAATATAATCAAATCAAAAAAAATAAAAACAAATAAACCATATGAAATCAATTTTACAAAAGCTATCATTAGCAATTCTTGCAGGAGTGTTTACATTATCTGTAAAAGCACAAACTACGGATACGGTTACTGTTAATCCTGGTTACACTAATCAAACGTTTTACAGTTTTGCAACAGGAACTGTAAGTTCTGTTTCCAATTTAAATTGGGATTTAGCATTTCAACTTCGTGGATATGCTGCATCAATTTTAATTAATTCGAAAAATAATGTGCGTTTGTATAATGCGAATAAATCAGCTGCTGATTGGTCAACTATGACAGTTGCTGATACAACAGGAATTTTAAGCAGTCCAACAAATGAGTTATTTAATTCTGATACTTCTTGGAATTTTGGTGCATTCAACAGAACGAATAATCCTGCAGATATGTTCGACTTGGGCTGGGGGAATTATGATTTTATGACGCATGCTATTACAGGCGACTCTGTTTACTTTATTAAATTATCAAGCGGCGTTTACAAAAAGTTATGCATCGTTTCACTTGCAAATAGCATCTACGATTTTAAGTGGGCCGATTTAGATGGAAGCAACGAAACATTAGGAGCTATCAATAAAACAACGTATGCTGGAAAGAACTTCGTTTATTTCTCAATCTCGAACAATCAAACTATCGATCGTGAGCCTGCTTACAATGCATGGGATTTATCATTCGCTCAGTATTTAACTACAACTCCAATTGTATACAAGGTTTCAGGTGTATTAACAAATGATTCAGTATTTGCAGTGAAAGCATATCCGGTAGATGTAAATACTGTTTCTTCTGCATCTTATACATTCAATAACGCAATCAATAATATTGGTTACGATTGGAAAGCATTTAACATGACTACTAATATGTACGACATCGCTGATTCAACTGTTTACTTTGTACAAGATCGTCAGGGAACAATCTGGAAAATGATCTTCACTGGTTTCGGTGGTGCTGCAAATGGTAATTTCTATTTCTCGAAAGGAACTACCACGGGTATTGGTCAAATAGAAAATTCCTCAATCAAAACATTTGATGCTGCTCCGAATCCTGCACATGGTACTACTCGTTTGATTTTATCTTCTGAAAAAGCAGGCGATGCTACGATGCAGGTGATTTCAATGAACGGAATGTTAATGTCATCTGATGTAATTCAATTAAACAACGGATTACAATCAGTAGATTTAACGTTAGAGTCATTAACACCAGGAATTTATCAGGTATTAATTACAATGGGTAACGAGCGTCAAATTACGCGTATCGTTGTTCAATAATCAATTTAAAAATTACTGAATTTTAAAGGGTTGCCAATGGCAACCCTTTTTTGTTGAGCGCAGTTAAAAATGCTACCTCAAAATTTTGTAATTTAGAGCCTCATTCAAATATTCATGTTTTTAGAGCACACACGTAAGCACCTTCCTCGTAAGGGTTGTATAGAAGTTATAACAGGAAGTATGTTTTCTGGTAAAACAGAAGAGTTAATTCGCCGTTTGAAAAGAGCGAAGATTGCTAAGCTCGATGTTGAAATTTTTAAACCAGGTGTGGATGTTCGTTACGATGAAGAAAACATCGTTTCGCACGATTCGAATTATATCATGAGTACTCCTATTCCTTCATCATCGAATCTTTTATTGCTTAGCCATACCGTTGATGTAATCGGAATTGATGAAGCACAGTTTTTTGATGATAATCTTCCATCCGTAGTAGAGCAATTAGCTGCACAAGGTACGCGAGTAATTATTGCGGGTCTTGATATGGATTACCTTGGGAAACCATTCGGACCAATGCCTAATCTTTTAGCAATAGCTGATTACATCACAAAGGTGCATGCAATCTGTATGCACTGTGGCGACCTGGCTTCTCACTCGCATCGTACCGTGCAGGATGATGCCTTAGTGATGTTGGGCGAGAAAGAAAGTTATATCCCTTTATGCAGAATGTGTTTTGTAAAAGCAGTTCAGCATTCAGAAGTTAAATCAAAAGAAAATTCTAAATAGTATGGCGCATGCATCGTATCCTTTGCAACAACTGGCCGAAGTTCTTGGTGTTGATTGCAGAATAGGCAATGAAGGTGCAAGTGCTATTTCATTTTTAATTACCGATAGCCGGAAGGTTGTTGATCCCGAGCATTCTTTATTCTTCGCTATCAAAGGCGAACGACACGATGGTCATAAGTATATTGCCGACCTATACGCTCAAGGAGTAAGAAATTTTGTTATCAGCGATGAGTCCGTTACTGAACAAGTTCCTCAGGCTAATTTTATTTTAGTGATGATTCCGTTGCAGGCAATGCAACAACTCGCTGCGTGGCACCGACGAAAATTTTCTATTCCTGTAATTGGAGTTACGGGCTCTAACGGAAAAACAATTGTAAAAGAGTGGTTGTATCAATTACTACGCGAAGATTATTCAATTGTGAGAAGTCCGAAGAGTTATAACTCCCAGATTGGAGTGCCGCTTTCAATCTGGCAGATGGAAGATAACCATACGCTGGGAATTTTTGAAGCAGGAATTTCACAGCCCGATGAGATGCTTAAACTAGGCGAAATGATTCGTCCTACCATTGGTATCTTAACGAACATCGGAACTGCACATGATGAGAACTTTACCGACTTA
The DNA here is from genome assembly GCA_947453935.1 of Bacteroidota bacterium. GTDB lineage: Bacteria > Bacteroidota > Bacteroidia > AKYH767-A > OLB10 > CAINEC01. Next base: position 60,204 of record CANGJU010000001.1, read on the forward strand.
AATGCAAAGATTGTAGAGAAGTTAAAACTTTTCGTACATGCGCACCAGCTAGTGTATTGTAAGGATTACACTGCCGTGCATGAGCTTATCACTGCTGGCGGAATGCTTTCTTCGCATTGTAATACGTTTACATGGTCGCGTAAATCGAAAGCCGATTTGCAAATTGGTCGTATTGCTAAACATGAGCACGATACAGAGATTCAAGGTATTTATAAAAATCAGTTTATCGGAATTAAAATTCCTTTTACTGATGAAGCCAGCATCGAAAATGCAATTCATTGCTGGGCGTTAATGTTGTTCCTCGATATTCCTTTTGAACAAATCACTAAACGCATTGAGTTGTTAAGTCCGGTGGCTATGCGCCTCGAGATGAAAGAAGGAATTAATAATTGTTCTGTTATAAACGACTCATACAATTCCGATTTTGGTTCGCTTACTATTGCGCTCGATTTTATGTTGCAGCAAAAACAACATGAACGTCGCACACTTATTTTGAGTGATATTTTACAGAGTGGAAAAAGTGAAGAAGTACTTTATAAGCAGGTAGCGGATTTATTAGCACAGAAAAAAATAAACCGATTAATTGGAATTGGAGAAGCCATTGCGCGACAAAGTGATTTGTTTAATATCGAAAAATCGTTTTACCGTACTACCGATGAATTTTTGCGCGACTTGAATTACTCTTCGTTTAACGATGAAACGATTTTAATAAAAGGTGCTCGTTCCTTCGGATTTGAACGCATCAGTAAATCGTTGCAACAAAAGGCGCACGAAACGGTACTTGAAATAAATTTAAATGCAGTTGTACATAATCTGAATTTATATCGCTCGCGCTTACGACCAGAAACAAAGTTGATGGTAATGGTGAAAGCATTTTCTTATGGAAGTGGTAGTTTTGAAATTGCGAATGTGATGCAGTTTCATCGCGCCGATTATTTAGCCGTGGCATATGCCGATGAAGGAGTAGAGTTGCGTAAATCAGGAATTACGTTGCCAATCATGGTAATGAATCCGGAGGAGCAAAGCTTTGAGGCTATGATTAACTATCAGCTGGAGCCGGATATTTATAGCTTCCGCATACTAAATCATTTTACAGAAGCTTTAAAACGCAGAGGAGAAGAAAACATCACTCGTTTTCCGGTACATATAGAATTAGATACTGGTATGCACCGTTTAGGTTTCGATGAACGTGATATTAATGAAATGATTATTCGCATTAAGAATAACAAGTACATTAAAATTGCAACCGTATTTTCTCATTTAGTAGCAAGTGATGAATTAGAGCACGATCAGTTTACGCGCGATCAGATTGCACGCTTCAATAAAATATCCATGACCTTGCAATCGCATTACAACTATCCTATTATCCGACATATATTAAACTCCTCCGGCATTCTTCGTTTTCCAGAGGCGCAGTTTGAAATGGTGCGATTAGGAATAGGATTGCATGGTATAGCAGCCACAGCTAATGAGCAACGCCAATTACAAATGGTGGCCACTTTAAAAACAACCATATCTCAATTAAAAACGGTAAGTGCAGGCGATACGATAGGATACAGTCGCAGAGGAGTAGCGCAGCGCGATATGCTCATTGCAACCGTGGGTATAGGTTACGCCGATGGATTAAGCAGGCGACTAGGAAACGGAGTAGGGAAGATGCTGGTCAACGGACAGCTTGCTCCGATTGTAGGTAGTATCTGCATGGACATGACCATGCTCGATGTAACGGGTATGGATGTCCGCGAAGGCATGGAAGTAATTGTTTTCGGACAAGAAAACTCCATTATTGAAATTGCGCAACAGTTAGGCACCATTCCTTACGAAGTCCTCACCGGAATTTCAGAGCGCGTAAAGCGGGTGTATTATCACGAATAGGAATTTATATATAGATTTTTTGGTAAATGATTATCGGTCGCTGAGGCTCTCGAAGCGCGAATGGCACTATAATCGGTTCGCTTCGAGGGCCTCAGCGACCGAAGGGATATAGCGTTTATTCTCAAAAATAGCTTTTGGTTAATTTTATTTCGTATGCCTATAAAAAAGCAATGAATAAATTATATAATCTAGTGGCAAGTAAAATTTGACGTTTTTTGGGCCTGTTAAAATATTTTTTGGAAATTTATTTTAGGCATTTTGCTCGAAATGGCCACTTGATTATTATCCTATTATACTAATATACAGCCATTTAAATTCAATATTTTAGAAAAAAGCCACCATTTTTAAAAACTTCAAAATAAGTAATTTTACTTATTGTTTTCAGTTATTTGCCACTTTATATTTGAGCACTAAAAATCTTAAAATATGAAAAAATTAAGACAAGTATTAGTATTATTATGTATAGCTGTTTTGAGCTACAATGCAAATGCTCAATTTGTACCACCTGTCATACAAGATAGTAGTTATGGTGTTAGTCCTATTTATAGTCGTAATACAGGCTGTGACATTATGACTTTTAACGACAACACTTACCGTGTAAGTGTATGGGAACATGATACTTTAAAAAGAGGTATTGGTTGGGTAGTTGATTATAATGGAAATCATTTTGTTGGCACGCTCCCTTATACTTATTCAGATGGTATAATTGATCCAGATGTGTGTTTGCTTACAAAGTCTGATTCTACACTTCTTGCAGCAGTTGCGTATTATGATTCATTGAGTTCAAATTATTATTTAGAAATATTTGAATGGAAACCTAGTATCTTGTCTTTTTCATCAGTGTATGTGACAAGTTTTGCACATGGAAATTTTGGAACCACATTAAATATTGATGGTAATAGCAAAATAGATGGGGAATTTACAATAGTTTGGGATGACCAATCAAAAAGAATATTTGCGGCTGTCGGAAATACTTCTTCTGTAATTATTTCAACGAATCAATTATCCGACGGAATTAGTCCTGACGTTAGTTTGTACGCAGATGGCGGAGCGGACGTTGTTCATATATGTTATATTGATAATTTCGACAATCTAACTGTTGATGATTATAATTTTAACGATTTAGTTTCAAATTCTGTAAACAAAATTGCTGTACCATTGACTTATGCCCCTTTAAATAATAATAAGTTTGAATTCCCACGAATTGCATCTCCTGGTCCTAATGGTGGGAGTTCTACTGAATGGACAGTTATTGCTTTTGAGCATCTGAATATGCCATCTACACCAAGTCCAAATTGGTATGTAAAAGGGTTTAATAATGCAGTAGTTGGGCCTATTAACTATAATGTAGCTTCTGTAGATATTTCAAAAGTCCCTAATTATTATGTAAGCGTATGCTACTCCAACAGCTATCCATCCGATGGTATTTATGTAGGTTGGTCATTTTTCCATGATAGTCAATTTATAGGGAATCCAGTTTATAATAACATTATCGATAGTGCAGATTATTCCATTGTGGTAAAATGTGACAATTATGCAATGCCAAAAGATTCTTTGTATTGGCAAGTTTCAAGTTTAATCACTAATGGAAACTATGATATATCGTCTTTTCTATCGTTAGCAGGTAGGCATGCGGATAATGAATTATTTGCTACCTATCAGAATATTAGTATTGGCGGTACCAATATTTGGGATGTAAATTATAAAATGATTAAACCTATATCATCAGCTACTAGTTTTAAGTCGCATCAAAATGAGACTATAATACAATTGGGCTCATCTAAAGAATTATTACAAACAAATTATTACTCGTTAGATGGCAAATTATTATTTACTTTAAAAAACAAAAATATTGATGAATTTCAAAATTACTTCAATCATTTTACAAATGATTTTATTATTCAAAAATCAGAATATAGTGATCATACATTCAGTTCAAAAAAAATAGCCGGATTTAATCAAAAATAAGGGGTCTTTATGAAAAACATCTATTTATTAATTATAATAATATTAATGACGACCAATGCAAAAGCACAGTCATTTATTTATATAGACGATCATTGCTTTGGAACAAGTGCTGGAGAAGAAGGAAAAGCTATCGCACGTCTAAATCAATTAAATGTAATAGCAGGACATAGTATATGTTATTATTCTCAACAAGATAAAACAGACCCAAATTGCGAATTAACCGGAAGTAGTAAAGATATTTGGATTGTTGCTTTTGATGATTCGTTACACAAAAAATGGGACAAAAATTACGGCACAAATTCACCTTACGATGATTCATATAGCATTATCCCATATAAACAAGGGTTTTTAGTTGCAGGACATACTAATGGCGATTCTTCATGTAATCTAATAACTACCACCAAAGGAAATTGGGATTATATTTTATTATATCTTGATTCACTTGGAAATAAAATCAATGAAACACGCTTTGGTTCAATAGGCAATGATAAACTTTGTAGCGCCGCACAAACTTTAGATGGAGGTCTCTTATTATCAGGTTCGAGTAATGGAGTACATAGTTTTGATAAATCTCAAAATGCATTCTATTATCCAAATCAAAATCCATTTCAAGCAGAATATGACCTATGGGTAATAAAGCTAGACTCATTAGGAAATAAACAATGGGACCGAATTTTTGGAGGATTGGATCGTGACGCAGGAGAGGGTATAGGGTATTTGCACAAAACACAAGGGCATACAATACTGAAAGATAGTTCTTACCTTGTATATGGCGAAACAATAAGTGGTGTTGGCGGAAATATAACTTCTTCACCCATCTCACCTAACTATGGAGAGGCAATAGTTTTTAAAGTTGATAAAAATGGAAATAAAATTTGGGATAAACGTTATGGTTGTACAGGTTGTATAGGGTGGACAGGGTTGGTAAAAATTATTGAAATGGAAAATTATTATTATCTATTTGGTTTTAAAGAAAACACATTGTTGCCAAATTATCAACAAGACTTATGGATTGTCAAAACGGATACAAGCGGCAATATTATATGGGAGAAAAATTATGGAACTTCAGAAATCGATTTGTTTGCTGACGTATTACTGAATACACAAGGTGGCTTTTTTGCCTTAGGGTCTATTGCTATTGCAAATGGTTCTTTTCTTAATCCTGGATATGGAGCTTATGATGCAGTAATTATGAATTTTGATACATCTGGAGCATTATTGACCTATAAATATTTAGGGGCGAACAATTCAGATTTTGGGAATGCATTAACCCTAATAAATGATAGTACTTTACTTATTTCTGCCACAGGGTATGACGGTATAAGCAATGTTAAACATGATGTAGGCCATGGCTATACTGACATTTGGGCCGTGAAAGTTGGCTATAGTACCACCACCACTTCTCTAAATCAACTTCAAAATAATTTATCACTAACGGTAAGGCCTAACCCCGCAAAAGATCAAATTAATATCACAGGATTACCACCTGGCAGCTATGTCCTTCAAACCTACAACATCGATGGCCGGTTAGTAATGAGCGATATGGTTACCTCTGTTTTATCACTACCACTTTCCATTGAAACTTTGCAAAGCGGTATGTATATTACAAATATCAAAAACGAAAAAGTAAGTACAACTGTTCGTTGGGTGAAAGAGTAGATATAATATTTCAAAAGGGGCCAAGAGCCCCTTTTTTTGTATAATAATTTTAGTGGTTTGCTAATTAATCACGCAAACAAGGCCTGCAATACTTCTTCTACTTTACCAACGCCAATTACTTCAATTGTTTTTTCTGATTTTAAATCTAAACCCTGTAAATTGTAGCGCGACACAAATATTTTTTTGAATCCTAATCGCGCAGCTTCTTTAATACGAGTTTCAATTCTGTTTACTGGTCGTATCTCTCCCGTTAATCCAACTTCTCCCGCAAAACATATCATCGGGTCAATTGATAAATCTTCCGAAGAGGATAAAATAGAACATATAACGGCGAGGTCTATGGCCGGATCTTCTACGCGAATGCCTCCAGCAATATTTAAAAATACATCTTTGGTCCCTAAACGAAATCCACAGCGTTTCTCTAATACCGCTAATAAAATATGCAGTCTGCGCATATCAAATCCGGTAGTGGTACGTTGAGGAGTTCCATATACTGCTGTGCTTACTAATGCTTGGGTCTCAATTAAAATAGGGCGCGCTCCTTCTAAGGTGCAGGCAATGGCGGTTCCACTTAATTGTGCGTCCCGCTGACTTAATAATAACTGCGATGGGTTCGCTACTTCGGTAAGTCCTGCGCCTTGCATCTCGTAAATACCTAATTCCGCTGTAGAGCCAAAACGATTTTTTACTGCTCGAACAATGCGGTAGATATGATGACGGTCGCCTTCAAATTGCAAAACCGTATCCACCATATGCTCTAATACTTTCGGACCAGCAATGCTTCCGTCTTTGGTAATATGTCCGATCATTAAAACAGGAGTGGCAGTTTCTTTTGAGTATCGTAATAACTCTCCCGCACAGCCGCGTATCTGCGATACCGTTCCCGGTGCCGATTCATATACCGATGAGTATAATGTTTGAATGGAGTCAACAATTACGAACTCGGGTTTTAATTCTTCTATCTGTCTGAAAATATTTTGTGTAGATGTTTCAGTTAAGATGTAACAGTTGCTTTCCAATTTACCTATACGCTCAGCACGCATGCGCACTTGTTGTTCGCTCTCTTCGCCAGATATGTAAAGAATCTTTTTGTTTTTTAATCGCACTGCTAATTGTAATAGCAAGGTAGATTTTCCAATGCCTGGTTCACCACCTAATAGGGTTAATGATCCCGGTACTAATCCTCCTCCTAATACACGATTTAATTCTTCATCGGGTAAAATGATTCTCGGACTTGATTCAAGTTCTATCTCGGTAATTAAACGTGGCTTTGCAGCTTTGGTTTCTTTGGTGGCAGCCGATTTCCATTTGTTGTGGTCTGTTCCTGTAGGAACCACTTCTTCTACATAAGTGTTCCATTCGTTACATGAAGGACATTTGCCAATCCATTTAGTAGCATTTGCTCCGCACGACTGACAGTAAAAAGTAGTTTTCGTTTTTGCCATGCAACAAAGTAAAAAAATATTCTTGGAGGAGATTAAGTGTTTAAGGTATTTGTTGAAAAATTGTTTTTGTATCTTCGGCTATCATAATCCTGTTTTATGTTTGAATTAAGAGCTGCAACGGCCAACGATGTAAAAGTGATTACCGAAATTTATAATGATGCAGTCTTAAATACGACTGCTACATTCGATACCGAAATTCAAGCGGAAGCCGATCGATTGCAATGGCTCGTAAATCGTAAATCGATACATCCTGTTATTGTAGGCTTGATTAATCATCAGGTTGCTGGATGGGCTGCTTTAAGTCCGTGGAACCCGAAAAAAGGCTACGATATTATTGCAGAGGTATCCGTTTATATTCATCCTGAATTTCAATTTCAAGGGTTAGGAAGTATTTTGCTCAACGAAATTATCAAGCAGGGAAAATCGGTTGGTTTACATTCCTTATTATCGCGTATCACAACGGATAATGTACATAGCATTCACTTGCATGAGAAAGAAGGATTTGTTCGTACAGGGGTTTTAAAAGAGGCAGGGCAAAAGTTCAACCGCTATCTCGATGTAATGATTATGCAGAAAATGCTAAATCCTTAATTCTTCGGATACCCACGCCGTTAGACACATTAGGCACAATACATCCATGCTGGTAGTTAACTCCTTCAAACGGATCATTGCTAATTAATAAAGGTCCGTCTAAATCAACCCAATCGGCCAGACCTGCTAATTCCGCCGCTGCTGCTGCACCACAGGTGCTCTCCGACATACAGCCTATTAATATTTTCTTTCCATAACGTTTAGCTGTCTGAATTAAATTTTTTCCGGCTGCTAATCCTCCGCATTTCATCAGCTTTACATTAATGCCATCGCAACTGTTTTTTAGGATGTCAAAATCGCTGGCATTCTGAATAGATTCATCAAGGATAATAGGTAACTGAATATTTTTTTTCAAATCACGTAAATGTTCATTCATAGCAACCGGCATTGGTTGCTCTACAAACAAACATCCGAGTTCTTGTAAAAAATGTATTTGTTGTGTTGCTTCTTCCACCGATTTCCAGGCCTGATTTGCATCCACACAAAAATCGGCGTTGGTAAATTCTTTAAAAGCTCGAATACGCTCTAAGTCATTTTCTCCTCCTAATTTATGTTTGAAAAGCGTAAATCCGAGATGAGATTCAGTAGTAACCTCTTTAATTTTTTCAATCATTTCCTCTACGCTACTGATTCCAAGTGTTACACTGCAACGCACATTAATGGCAGCGGGCACTTCCAGAATTTTACGTGCAGGTATGTTTGCTAATTGTCCGCATAAGTCATGCAAGGCAATATCCATAGCGCATCGTAAGGGTGATGGAATATCAGAGTTGGACAATGAAACTTTTTGTAATAATCCGAATAACTCTTCATAGCTATGAATGACAGAAGGAAAATAAAGAATAAAATCATTAATCAGTTGATGCACATCATAACCCAAATAAGGCGGTAAGGCTGCTTCACCAAATCCTTCTTTATCATTAGTGCTTGCGCGAATAAAAAGTGAGTCGGTGCCCGTACGCGTACCATGCGCAATACCAAAGGCTCTTTTAAAGGTCAGATGATAAGTAAAAGGAGTAAGTTTAATTTCCACGTGCTAAATATCTGAAAATATCTATAACTTTTTGTGATACTAGGTGTTTTATTAACTTCACACTAGCAATGAAGATGATTCGGTCGAGTAAATTTTGGTTTTGGTCAATAGTCGTATTGATACACGTTGTGTTTTTTTCGATTGCTATTCAGAAGAAAAATTTCACAACCAAAGATTCATTGGATTATTTATGGCAATCGCAGAATTTAAAAGCAAATGGGTCCTGGTATTGCGGCGATATGAATCAGGGGATTATTCCTGCATTGTATAACCAACGACCTCCAGCTTATGGTGCTTTCTTATCGCTGCTGAATGTAGATACTGCACTCAACAATATTTATTTATTGCTACTTGTACAACTTGCGCTTAGCTTACTAACGATATTCCTATCCGTTCAATTTGTAAAATTGTTTTTAGGCGAGGAATGGAATCGTTTATGGCTATTGATACCATTAGTGTTTTTTCCATCGCAGTTTGTTTACTGCAATATGGTGATGTCGGAAATTCTCTTTCAGTTATTCGTCTTACTATCCATTTATTTTATTGCACGATTAATCAAATACAGTCAGATGAAAGACCTTTGGTGGTCGCAGTGGTGCGTAGCAATTTCAATGGCTGTAAAACCCGTCATGTGGTTGTTCCCTTTTGTAGCTATTGTTAGTTTTTTGATTCACTTTTTCAATAAAAAAGTAAAGCTGATTGCTTTAATCACTTTCATAATTCCATTTACAACAATCGGTTTGTTTATGGGATACAGTCATGCGAAAACAGGCATCTGGGAGTTTTCAAGCATCCAGCGAAAGTTGATGATTAATTATAACTCGTATGCGATACTGAAAGATGTATTCAACGAGGAGGAGGCTGTCAAAACAATCAGTGAATTTCAGAACAGTGTAGATACATTGCCTTACGTGGAAAAATGTAAGCGTATCGATGAGTTCAACAAAGAAGTCGTTATGCATCACCCCATGAGTGCTATCAAAGCGGAGTTGTCAGGTATGTTTCGGTTTTTTGTCGGACACCCGCGATGGGATTTGGAAGTGTTTTCTATTGGAAATTTAAATGTTATTCAACCCTTCCGACCTGATTCCCGTATAGCGTCTATCGCTTATTATGCGTATCTGTTGGCTTGTTCGTTTATAGGTTTGATAATTTTACTCGCGTTCCTGAAGTTTATTTTTTCTCCTCATATTTCTTATTCACTTCGTGGATGCATTGCGAGCATCGTTATTTACTTCGCGATTGTTACTGGTCCTTCAGCAAGCACACGTTTCCGATTGCCCGTTTTTCCTGTACTCATGGCTACATTCTGTATTGTTGCTCATGAAATATCCATCAAAAGGAAATCGGCTGCTACATATGCAGAATAAATTAAATTTGCAGAGTTATGCAAGTTTCCAACTTTACTATCAAACATAAAATCATCAGCATTTTGTTATTCGCATTATTCATGTGGATGGCATGGCCTGCTGGTGGATTAGCACCTTTATTATTTATTGGGTGGTTACCACTTTTATGGTTAGAGCAAAATGTGTTGGAGCAAAAGCGAGCAGGAGTGAAAGTCCGTTTATTCTGGTGGACCTACCTCGCATTTATACTTTTTAATTTAGCAACAACATGGTGGATTTACTTCGCAAGTGGAGGTGGAATGGTTGGTGCTGTATTAGCCAATTCATTATTAATGGCAGGGGTATTTAATGTATTTCACTGGGTGCATAAACGCTTGGGTGATTTCTTCGGATATGCCATGCTGTTAGTAGGGTGGGTTGCCTTTGAGCATTTGCACATGGACTGGGATTTATCGTGGCCCTGGTTAAACATGGGAAATGGTTTTGCTGCATGGGCCGATATGGTGCAGTGGTACGAATACACAGGAACCTTAGGTGGAACTATCTGGATTTTGCTCGTCAATATTTTACTGTTTCTGTTCATCAGCAAAGCGGAATTCAGAACGAAGAAAAACATTCTGATTACTTCATGCATTATCGTTTTACCATTGCTAATATCATTCGTCATTAAATCAAACGTGGATGATACCGGTAAATCAATTGAAGTGGTAGCCATCCAACCTAACATCGATCCTTACAACGAAAAATTTTCGGGGATGTCGAGTGATGATCAGGTAAAAAAAATAATTCGCTTAGCAGAAAGTAAAATCACTCCTAAAACAAAGTTGGTGGTCGCTCCAGAAACCGCTATTCCCGATGCTATCTGGTTAAACGATGTACCTGTTCATCCGAGTGTATTGCCCTTCATAGATTTTGTCAAGAAACATCAAGGCGTTCACTTTTTATCAGGCCTCACTGCATTAGAGTTGTATATGGATCCTGCTAAAAAATCAGCTACTGCACGACAGATTTCAAATGGTGAAGCTTACTATGATGCATATAATGCCGCGACCGATTTCTACGATAGCACGAATTTCCCCATGCATTACAAATCGAAGTTAGTTCCAGGTGTTGAGAAAATGCCTTTCCCGGCTTTCTTCGGATTTTTCGAAGAGTACGCGATTGATTTAGGAGGGACTGCAGGTAGTTTAGGGAGCAAGAAAGTGCCTACAATTTTACCAATAGGCGACGGAGTAATTACCGCACCTGTTATTTGTTACGAGTCGATTTATGGAGAGTACGTAGGCGAATACGTAAGACAAGGAGCCAACTTAATTTGCATCATGACCAACGATGGCTGGTGGAAAAATACTCCAGGGCATAAACAGCACTGTCAGTATGCGCGCTTGCGGGCAATTGAAACCCGCAAGAATATTGTTCGCTCTGCCAATACAGGAATTTCTTGCTTTATTAATTCAAGAGGAGAATTAACCGATATAACAAAGTGGTGGACAGATGATGTCATTCGCAAAGAAGTGTTCATTCACGATGGACAGACATTTTATACCAGTCACGGTGATTATTTAGGCCGTATTGCGTGTTTAATCGTTGGATTACTAATGATAATTACCATTCTTTCCTACTTCCCCATTGGTATTTTTAAGCAGGAATAGGATAGGTATTTAATCGATTTTCTTTGCTTTTACATTCGAATTACTTGTAAATTTGCGGGCAATCAATAAAATCAAACTGAAATGGCTTCATATGATGCAGTAGTAATTGGTGCTGGTCCTGGTGGTTACGTAGCAGCAATTCGTTTAGCGCAATTAGGAAAGAAAACAGCTTTAATAGAGAAATATAATTCCCTTGGTGGAACTTGTTTAAATGTTGGATGTATTCCTTCAAAAGCATTGTTAGATTCATCAGAACATTATCATCAGGCAGCGCATCAGTTTAAAGAGCATGGTATTGATGTAAAAGGATTGTCAATCAATTTTGCTCAGATGATTCAACGCAAAGATGATGTAATCACGCAAACGGTGCAGGGTATCCGCTTTTTGATGAAGAAGAATAAAGTGGAAGTGATACATGGCTTTGCTTCATTTGTAGATGCGAACACCATCAATGTGAAAAAAGAAGATGGAACCGTTGAAACCATCAATACTACAAATACTATCATCGCAACAGGATCAAAGCCTTCCAACTTAAAAGGCGTTACCATCGATAAGCAGCGTATCATTACTTCTACAGAAGCATTAAAGCTGAAAGAAATTCCAAAGCATTTATTAATCATAGGTGGAGGAGTTATCGGATTAGAATTAGGAAGTGTTTATGCACGGCTAGGCGCAAAGGTTAGTGTAGTAGAATATGCTGATTCTATCATTCCAACGATGGATAAGTCGTTAGGAAAGGAATTGCAAAAAGTTTTAGCTAAGTCGGGAGTAGAATTTTATTTATCACATGCGGTAAGTGGTGTTGAAGCAAAAGGAAAAAATGTGAAGTTGAAAGCAACTGCCAATAAAGATGGTAAAGAGTTAGAGTTAACCGGCGACTATTGCTTGGTATGTGTTGGTCGTTCGCCTTATACCGAGAATTTAGGATTAGAGAATGCAGGCATCAGCAAAGATGAGCGCGGAAGAATTATCGTTGATGAGCATTTACAAACAGCAGCAAAAGGTGTTTACGCTATTGGCGATGTTGTAAAAGGAGCAATGTTAGCGCATAAAGCAGAGGAAGAAGGCACATTTGTAGCAGAACAAATTGCAGGGCAAAAGCCACATATCAATTATCTGTTAATTCCAGGTGTTGTTTATACATGGCCAGAAGTTGCTGCTGTCGGACATACCGAAGAAGAATTAAAAGCACAGGGTAAGGCATATAAGTCGGGAGTGTTTCCATTTAAAGCAAGTGGAAGAGCGCGTGCGAGTATGGATTTAGACGGATTTATTAAGGTATTAGCCGATCAGGAGACAGATGAAATATTAGGTGTTCACATGATTGGACCTCGTTGTGCCGATTTAATTGCGGAGGCGGTTGTAGCTATGGAATACAGAGCATCTGCAGAGGATATTGCTCGTATGAGTCATGCCCATCCGACCTTCACGGAGGCCTTTAAAGAGGCTTGCTTAGCGGCAACGGATAATCGAGCTATTCACATATAAAATGTTAAGGTCTTATTACAAAATAAGGCCTTTTTTTTATTCATTATTTTTTTATTTTTGATAGACAGAAAATACAGAAATAAAATAACCCGTTACATTTAGTTATTATGAAAAAAAATTTACTAGTTGTTGCATTGGTGTTAATATGCACTAATGCATTGTATGCACAAACGCCAGCCTGGGTATGGTCAAAATCAGTAAGCGCGCGTTTAGACAATGATGCAAAAGTAACTGCAGTTAGAGATGCGGCAGGTGGTATAATTGTATCAGGACAATTCGATGCGAATGCTCTATTTGGAGCCGCTAATCTTCCAATTACTGGTACAATAGATTTGTATGCGACTAAATTCGATCAAGCTGGTACACCTGTATGGGCAAAAGGATTCGGAGGTTTGTCAAACATTATGTTCCCAGGTGGAATTGTAATGGATGGAGCCGGAAATAGTTATTTAGCAGGTTCATATTCTTTTGGAATGACAATTAACGGTATTAATTATTATTCTGCAGGTGATAAAGATGGTTATATCATTAAGCTGGATCCTAGTGGTAATGTAATTTGGGTAAAGTCGTTTGGCTCAGCTACACCACAAGCCTTTAACGGAATCGCAATTAGTGGAAATAACATTTATGTTGCAGGTGCTTATTCAGGTACTTTCAATGCAGGATCAGTTACATTGCCTGCAAGTAATGGCGGAAGCACAGACGCAATGGTAATTGCATTTGATACTGCAGGAACTGCTTTATGGGCTGCTACAGGTGGTGGTGCCGATGAAGATTATTTTTATGGTGTATCTGCTTCATCAACTAACGTATATGCATGTGGTGCAGTTCGTGGTGCATCAGCAACATTTGGCTCAACAAATCTTACTGGGGCTGGCTCAGCAGATGATATTTTAATTACAAGACTTACAACAAGTGGAGCATTTAATTTTGCCAAGAGAGTAGGCTCTACAAGTACAGATCAGGCAACACGCATCGGTAATGATGCTAATGGAAATATGTACATCAGCGGTAGCTTTTTAGGTGCTGTTAATTTTGGCGGCACTATCAGTTTAACATCAGTGGGTACAACTACCTACAGCGATGGTTATGTCGCTAAGTATGATGCTTCTGGAAATTGCCTATGGGCTTGTCGACAGGGTGGTGCATCAGATGATATTACAACATCGATGGAGGTCGCTTCAAACGGTTATGTATACATCTGCGGTTACTACAATAATTCAACTGTTACATTAACCACTACAACTGGCACCCCAGTTACTTTAACTAACTCAGGTGGTGCTGATGGATTTGCAGCTAAATATAATCCATCAGGGAAAATTCTTTGGGGAGTAAAAGCTGCTAATACCAGCGATGATCGTCCAAAAGCAATTGTGAGTGATAACAACGGCTATTGTTATCTGATGGGCAATTACTTTGGCGCTATGACACTTGGCACACTGGTGCCTGTTAATTCAATGCCTCTAAGCCCTAGTACCTATATCGGCCGTTTGAATGGATTTACAACAGGTTTTCAGGAAGTGAAAGCTCCAATAGATTTCTTGCTTTATCCAAACCCCTCTACAGGGCAAGTTAATATTGAATTGCCAGAAGGTAATTACATGAATGAAATTGAAGTGTATTCAATCACAGGTCAACGCGTCCATCATTTAGAAATGGACATGCCATTAAAAAGCACTACGCTTGATTTAACAGGACTAACCACCGGAGTATATCAAGTAAAAGTTTTAACTCCTGATGGATATACAAACCAGGCTATTCAGATTAAATAATAATTTGAATAGGTAACAAAAAACCCCTGTAGTATTTACTGCAGGGGTTTTTTGTTATTTGTTGTTTCTGATTTTAAATCTACACAAGCCCTCTTCTAAAAACTTCGTGTATTCATCAACGTTAGGTGTATAGCTTCTTGGTTCTGCAAGCATCTTTCCTTCGTTATCTAAGAGTACATAATAAGGTTGTACGTTTTTATTCAGAACTGCTGCTTCCATATCGCTCCATTTATTTCCCGTAGTTCTGATTTTTTTACCACTGTATTTACTTACGTATTGCTCGTTAGCAGGTAGTTCTGTTTTATCGTCTACATAAAGCGAAATAACTACATAATCATCCGATAAATGTTTAAGTACTTTCGTTTGAGACCATACATTGTCTTCCATCTTTCGGCAATTCACACAGCTCCATCCTGTAAAGTCAATCATAACAGGCTTACCAATCGATTTAGCATAAGCCATTCCTGCTTCATAATCATGGTAGCAGTTTAAGTTATGCGGACATGATTCGCCGCCTTTTCCGCTTTCAGCATTTGCATTAGGTTGTTCCCATTCTTTATAAAACTCAGGAGGAGGGAATCCGCTGATTAATCGTAATGGAGCACCCCATAATCCCGGAATCAAATAAAAGGTAAATGCAATTGCAATGATTGCAAAGATGATTCTATTTGTTCCGATGTAAGGTAAGTCGCTATCGTGAGAGAATTTTATTTTGCCTAATAAATACAACGACATTAATCCGAAGATGGTAATCCAGATTGCAATAAATAACTCACGCTTTAAGAATCCCCAATGGTATGCTAAGTCTACGTTCGATAAAAATTTCAAGGCTAATGCAAGTTCTAAAAATCCTAAAACAACTTTTACACTATTTAGCCAACCACCTGATTTGGGTAGTGTGTTTAACCAACCTGGAAACGCTGCAAAAAATGCAAACGGAATCGCAAGCGCAAACGAAAAGCCTGTCATGCCCATAATAGGACCTAAGTAACTTGATCCTTTTGCAGCTTCCACTAATAAAGTTCCGATAATCGGACCTGTACAAGAGAAAGATACTAAGCTAAGAGTAAAGGCCATAAAAAAGATACCTATCAAGCCACCTTTTTCAGAGGCAGAATCAGCTTTGTTAAGCCATGAGTTAGGTAAGGTGATTTCAAATGCACCTAAAAATGAAAGTGCAAAGATGAAGAAGATAACAAAGAACAATAAGTTAAAGAATACACTACTTGCCAGATCGTTCAATGCATCTGAACCTAATGTAACAGTCACAAAAAAACCGATGGTTACATAAATCAAAATAATGGATAGCGCATAAATAACGGCATTGCGTATACCCTTTGCACGGGTAGGGCTTCTCTTAGTGAAGAAGCTAACCGTCATCGGGATCATTGGAAAAACGCAAGGAGTAAGTAAAGCAAGGATTCCTCCAATCATTCCCGCTAGAAATATTCC
>CANGJU010000002.1 GCA_947453935.1 Bacteroidota bacterium
AATATATCGGCTAATCAGCTTCATATTTACAACTAAACGCCAATCACATTGAATAAAAAAGGGGATGAAATTAATTCATCCCCTTTCGTTTTATATAACGCTATCGATTAATAACGGTATGCATCATTTTTATAAGGACCTTGAACAGTCACACCAATATACTCAGCCTGCTTAGGAGATAATGTATCGATTTCAACACCAATCTTCGCTAAGTGTAAACGAGCCACTTTCTCATCTAAATGCTTAGGCAATGTGTAAACTTTGTTTTCATAGTTCTTATGATTTGCCCAAAGTTCTAACTGAGCTAACGTCTGATTTGTGAACGAATTCGACATTACAAATGATGGATGTCCCATAGCACAACCTAAGTTCACTAAACGGCCTTCCGCTAAAACGATGATGTCTTTTCCATCGATTGTATATTTATCAACCTGAGGTTTGATGTTCTCTAATGTTTGTCCGTAGTTAGCATTTAACCAAGCCATATCGATTTCGTTATCGAAGTGACCAATATTACAAACTACTGCATTATGCTTCATTGATTTGAAGTGCTCTTCTGTAATGATGTTGAAGTTACCAGTTGCAGTTACAACGATATCCGCTTCTTTAATTGCATCAGCCATCTTCTTTACTTCATAACCTTCCATTGCAGCTTGTAATGCACAGATTGGATCGATTTCAGTAACGATAACGCGAACTTTTGAATCACGAAGTGAATCAGCTGAACCTTTACCTACATCACCGAAACCAGCAACAACAGCCACTTTACCAGCCATCATTAAATCGGTAGCACGACGAATCGCATCTACTAACGACTCACGACAACCATATTTATTATCGAATTTCGATTTAGTAACTGAATCGTTGATATTGATAGCAGGAACTGGCAATGTACCATTTTTCACGCGCTCATGTAAACGTAAAACACCTGTTGTTGTCTCTTCTGATAATCCACGGATACCAGCGATTAACTCAGGGTATTTGTCGAATACCATATTTGTTAAATCACCACCATCATCTAAAATCATGTTTAATGGTTGACGATCTTCTCCGAAGAATAATGTTTGCTCAATACACCAGTCGAACTCTTCTGCATTCATACCTTTCCAAGCATAAACAGAGATACCTGCAGCAGCAATAGCAGCCGCCGCGTGATCTTGCGTAGAGAAAATGTTACAAGATGACCAAGTTACTTCAGCGCCTAACTCAACTAATGTTTCAATTAGAACAGCTGTTTGGATAGTCATGTGTAAACATCCTGCAACACGAGCTCCTTTTAATGGTTTTGAAGGACCAAATTCAGCTCTTAACGACATTAAACCTGGCATTTCTGCTTCAGCAAGTCTAATTTCTTTTCTTCCCCATTCTGCAAGGGAAATGTCTTTCACCTTATATTTCACGAATTTTTCTGTTTGAGTGTTTATCATTTTATTGAAATTTTATGCAAATTTAGTTATTCATTATGACTCTTGCAATGTTATCTTTGCCAATTACTACAATATGGCATTAATCTACCATACTACTGGGCCTTTAGGACAACATATAGCTGTTTGGAGCATTTCCGAAACATATGATGAGCTTGTTTTGTTTTTAAATAACCCATCTTTTTTAAAAGAAATTCAGAACCTCGAGTTAAAGTCGGAATTAAGGATTAAGCAAAAACTAGCGGCAGGCCTTTTATTGCAGCAACTTCTAAATAAAAACATTGATTTAATTTACGATGATCTGGGCAAGCCTCATTTAAAAAATCAAACAGGTCATATATCCATTTCAAATACAAAAGAGTTTGTTGCAGTGATTTATCATCCAGCAAATGCGGTAGGCATCGATATTGAAATCCCCTCTGAAAGAATTATAAAGATTGCTCCTAAATTCGTGAATGAACATGAGCAAAAATGGATGAATGAGCGCTCTACTAATTCTTATCAAAACACTTTCATTATTTGGTGTGTGAAGGAAACTGTTTTTAAACTGATTGGTGGTGGCGGCATCGACTTTAAAGAGCATATCATCGTACATGAACCCAATGATAATTTTGGAGATGTTCAGTTTTTAAAACAGGAACAAGAGTCAACTTATAATTATCAGCTTATAACTCTTGATGATTTACTCGTTTCGTATATCGTTGGAAACTGATGATATTTTCTCTTAATTTGCAAATATGATTTACCAGAAAATTCAGGAGGCTGCTTTTAATGACCGCCGACTTCTTTCCGTACTCATAGACCCAGATAAATCGGGTGAGAAACACCTCGATAAAATCTGCGCGTATAGCAATGAAGCTAGCGTCGATTACTTTTTTGTAGGTGGTAGCTTACTTACCTCTGGCGATTTACAACGCACTGTTTTGGGAATAAAAAAACGCTCGAATATCCCGGTTGTTTTGTTCCCTGGCAATCATCAGCAAATAAGTGAACATGCCGATGCTATCTTGTTACTCTCGCTTATCTCTGGAAGAAATCCTGATTTATTAATTGGACAACATGTAACAGCGGCTCAACGATTAAAGGCTTCTGAATTAGAAATTATCCCTACCGGCTATTTATTAATTGATGGCGGCACCATGACAACCGTTCAGTATGTGAGTGGTACCGCTCCTATTCCAACTGACAAGGTAGAAATTGCTGCCTACACCGCATTAGCAGGTGAGCAATTGGGCATGAAATTAATTTTTGCAGAGGCCGGTTCAGGAGCAAAACACCATGTACCAGTTGATGTAATCAAAGCAATTAAAAAAGAAGTCAATATTCCATTGATTGTTGGCGGAGGTATTCGGACACCTGAGAGCGCTGCTGCTGTTTTTAGAGCGGGTGCTAATATGGTTGTTGTAGGCAATTCCTTTGAAAAAGACCCTGAGCTCATTCAGGATATTGCTGCTGCTCGATTTAATTTCAAAGATGCTGTATAAAAATGGATACACTTGAAATTGTTGGATTCATTTCAGGATTTGCAGGTGTTTTTTTGACAGTTAAAAAAAATAAATGGTGCTTCCCTATCGGAATTATCAACGTTATACTTTCTTGTTTTTTATTTTATGAAAGTCGTTTGTATGCCGACTCCTTACAACAGTTAATTTATATCCCACTGTTGATTGTTGGATGGCTAAACTGGAATGCCAATACGAACGATGAATTTGCTGTTGAACACCTTAACAAAAAAGAAATCGTCATTTACTTTTCATTGTTCGTTTCATCAGGTATTTTACTTGGCTATCTCTTAAAAACATTTTCGAATGCGAGTTATCCATGGATTGATTCGTTGGCTACCACTGCCTCTTTTCTAGCGCAATATTTAATTGCTAAAAAGAAAATTGAAAACTGGATTGTATGGATTGCAGTTAATGTAGTTTACATTGCTGTTTATCTGCAAAAAGACCTTGAACTATATGCCGTGCTTTACCTCGTATATTTAATTCTTGCTATTCAAGGTTATTACCAATGGCGTAAACATTTAACGGAACAAGCAGCATGATTAAAATAGCGGTTATTGGTCCTGAGAGCTCTGGCAAATCGACCTTATGCGATATGCTGAATGCGCATTATAAAGGATTTGTTGTAAAAGAATTTGCTCGAGAATATTTAAATGATAAATCATCTTATGAGGAAGAGGACTTACTTGAGATAGCAAAAGGTCAGGCAAGCTTTGAAGAGGAAGGAATTAATTCGGATAAAAATGTAATCTTGTTTGATACTAATTTTTTAGTGCTTAAAGTGTGGAGCGATTTAAAATACAATCGATGTCATTCGTTTATCTTGGATGAATTGAACAATCGCACATACGACCTAACGTTAATACTACTTCCTAATATCCCCTGGCAATACGACCCGCTGCGTGAAAGTCCTTCGATAGAAGAACGAATGAAGATTTTTAACGAATACAGAAATCATCTTTTGCTATTGAATCATCCCTACAAAATCATTCGTGATATTGGCTATGGTAGAACGGTTGAATCGATACAGCATATCGACGAGGTGATTACTTCCAAGAATCGTTTATAATTTGTATTTTTGCGACTCAAAATTTAGACTATGAAAATTTGTAATAACATCCTTGAAGCAATTGGTAATACACCAATGGTGCGTTTAAATAAAATTATTGGCGATACTCCTGCTACAGTGTTAGCAAAAGTAGAAACCTTTAATCCGGGTAACTCAATCAAAGACCGTATGGCGTTGAAGATGATTGAAGATGCAGAGAAAGCAGGCCTAATTAAACCAGGTGGAACCATCATTGAAGGAACATCAGGAAACACAGGAATGGGATTAGCCATTGCTGCTATTGTTAAAGGTTACAAATGTATTTTCACAACTACCGATAAACAATCGAAGGAAAAGGTAGATGCCTTACGTGCATTCGGTGCTGAGGTAATTGTTTGTCCTACCAACGTTGAACCAGAAGACCCTAACTCTTATTATTCTGTTGCTAAACGTTTGAATAAAGAAATCGAGAATTCTTTTTACCCAAATCAATACGATAACTTATCGAACCGTACTGCTCACTATGAGCAAACTGGACCTGAAATCTGGGAACAGACAGAAGGGAAAATCACGCATTTAGTAGTAGGTTCAGGTACAGGTGGTACTATAACGGGTACGGGTATGTACTTGAAAGAAAAAAATCCGAATATTAAAATCTGGGGTATCGATACATACGGTTCTGCGTTGAAAAAATTCCATGAAACAGGAGTTATCGATCAGAATGAAATTCACTCTTATGTAACAGAAGGTATCGGAGAAGATTTTATTCCTCAGAACTACGACTTCAGCATTATTGATCATTTTGAAAAAGTCACTGATAAAGATGCTGCTGTTTACACAAGAGACATTTGTTTACAAGAAGGTATCTGGGTAGGTAATTCTGCAGGAGCAGCTGTTGCTGGATTAGTTCAATTGAAAGACCAGCTAACAAAAGATGATGTAGTAGTTATCATTTTCCATGACCATGGATCTCGTTACATCGGTAAGATGTTTAATCCTGAGTGGATGAGGAAGATGGGGTACAGTGAGTAATGTGCTAATTTGACAATTTGCCAATTTGATAATTTGAAGATATATAATAAAGTGTATCTGTAGGATTCTACTTTATTATTTGCTAATGTGCTAGCAATACAATAAATTTTTATGATTACTGATCAGCTCGGAAGGAAAATAAACTTGAATTTGCCGGCGAAGCGGATTGTTTCATTAGTTCCTTCGCAAACGGAATTGCTTTTTGATTTAGGTCTTGATGAGGAAGTAATTGGCATCACTAAATTTTGCATTCATCCGGAAAATTGGCTTCAAGAAAAAACGATTGTTGGCGGCACTAAGAATTTTCATATTGAAAAAATCAAAGTGTTACAGCCGGATTTAATCCTAGCCAATAAAGAAGAAAACACCAAAGAACTCATTGAAGAATTAGCGCTCGATTTTCCTGTTTACATAAGCGATGTAAATACGATTGAGAATGCATTACAAATGATTTCCGATGTAGGAATTTTAGTTGGAAAGGAAGATAAAGCATTACAAATCGTTTCAGTAATTAAACAGGCAAGAAGAGATTTATCCAATCAATTTAAAAAACCTGCATCCTGTTATTATTTTATCTGGAAAAATCCTTGGTTAACAGTGGGTGGCGATACATTTATCAATACGATGATTGAAGAAGCGGGCTTTATTTCGCTTTCAAAAAACCAAACACGCTATCCTGAAATCGACCTTGACAATATAGATAAACAGCCAGACTTTTTATTGCTATCGAGTGAACCCTACCCCTTCAAACAATCAGATGCCGATTATCTGCAAACAAAATTTCCTGCATCAAAGATTGTATTTGTAGATGGCACTTATTTCTCCTGGTATGGGTCCCGTTTAACTAAGGCTTTTAGCTATCTATCTGACTTACCTTTTAAATAAGGCTGTATTTAATTGATTACTTACCTTTGTAACTCAAATCGCTCGACTTGAAAAAGGTACTAATTTGTTTTACACTTCTTATGCTTGCCTTATCACTGCAATGCTATTCCCAAAAAGTGGGATTAGTCTTGAGCGGTGGCGGTGCACGCGGTTTTGCGCAAATAGGCGTATTAAGGGCGTTGGAAGAAAATAAAATTCCTATTGATTATATCACTGGCGTATCGTCGGGTGCATTAATTGGTTGTTACTATGCAACGGGAACATCACCTTCGCAACTAGAGCGTTTAGTCACACAAAAAATATTTGCCAAACGAGCCGAAGGACAATTTGATGAAGACAATCTTTATTCTTTTTTAAAAAATCCTGTTGATGCCAGCTGGATAGAAATAAAGTTAATCAGCGATTCTGTTTTCAAAACTCAATTACCAAGCAACGTAGTCAATGCCGCTGAAATTGATTTTGCATTAATGGAGAATCTTTCAATTCCAATTGCACGCGCAGGAAATAATTTTGATAGTTTAATTGTTCCCTTTCGATGTGTAGCATCCGACATTACTGCAAAACGAGAAATCGTATATAATCAAGGCGACTTGTCATTTGCCGTACGTGCCTCTATGTCGTTTCCTTTTTATTACGCCCCTCTACTCGACCAAAACCATATTATCTACGATGGAGGCATTTACAATAATTTTCCAGCGGATGTTTTACAATCGGAGTTTAATCCTGATTTAATCATAGGAGTAAATACTGCAGACACGATTGACAGACCGAGTGAAGTCAACTTTTTAAGTCAGCTGAAATCGATGATTCAGCGCTCAACGAATTATACCATGAATCGTGAGCAAGATATTATTATTACACCAAATGTATCCGGCATAGGACTCTTTTCATTCGATGATATCAGAGCAGCAATCGACAGCGGCTATGCGATGGGGTTACGAATGATTCCGCTCATCAAATCAAGAATTGGAAACAGAGAAGCAGACACCTTACTACTCGCAGAAAAGCGTAAACAATTTAGTTTCTCGTATCAAGATTTATTAATTGATTCAATAGCCGTAACAGGTGTAAACACTAAGCAAGCAGATTATATCATCAAAACAATTAATCCAAAAGGTGAAATAATTACTGCAGCAGAATTAAAGCAGAAATGGTTTCGATTAGTTGCAGATGAAAACCAGCGTTATTTATTTCCGAGTTTAAAATACAATCCGCAATCAGGGCATTTTATTTTGTGTGTTGATGTACGAAAGAACAAAGGTGTATCGATCAATTTCGGTGGAAATGTTTCATCGCGACCAATTAACACTGCCTTTATTTCGGCTCAGAAAAATTATTGGGATAAGTATAGTTTAAGAACCTTTGCAAGTATTTATTTTGGTAAGTTATATAGCAGCGGACATATTCGTAGTCGTTTGGATGTACCGGGAACAATTCCGTTTTACATAGAGCCATCCGTCACATTAAACCAATGGGATTTTTATAAAAGCAGCAGTTCATTTTTTGAAGATGTTAAACCTTCTTATCTTGTACAATACGACGAATCCTATGCAATTAAATTAGGAACGCCTCTCACCAACAAATTAAAACTAGAAGGTGGAGCGAGCCGCTTTGAAACGAAAGACAAATATTATTTGACGAGAGATTTTACGCAAGCAGACACCAGCGACCTGACTGAATTTAATGGAAGCAGTTACTTTCTTGAAGTAGAACAAAACACCTTAAACCGAAAAATGTATGCAACCACCGGATCTAGTTTGTTTGCACGGTTACGCTATATAAATGGAGATGAAAAAACGTTCCCAGGATCTACAGGCATTCTGCGTGATACAACAACGTATTATCACGAATGGTTTCAATTAAATGTAAAATATGAAACGTACTTTAATAGCTTGCGACGATTTAAATGGGGAGTGTTTGGCGAATTAATGTTGAGTGGACAACCTTTCTTTTCAAATTATCGAGCGACTGTTTTAGCAGCTCCTGCATTCAATCCGATTGCTGATATGCAAACACAATTTCAGGAAACTTATCGTGCACACAATTATCTGGGCTTAGGAATTAAAAACCTCATTAGTATTAACGATAACTTTGATGTACGATTAGAAGGATATGCTTTTCAACCTTTCAGAGAAATTTTACAAGAGGAAAATTACAAGTCGCGCTACGGTGATAATTTTGGCAAGCGTTATTTCGTTGCCACGTTTAATACTATCTATAAAAGTCCGATAGGACCTGTTAGTTTAGCACTAAACTATTACGATAAACGAGAGAATCCTGTAGGAATTATTTTCCATATCGGATACATCATCTTTAACAGGAAAGCAATTTACTAATTACTCTACTTCTTTATTTCGCTCTTTACTACGGAAGTAAATCGTGATTGGCACTCCACTAAAGTCGAAGTTCTCACGCATTTTGTTTTCGATAAATCGTTTGTAAGATTCATTGATATACTGAGGCAGATTACAGAAGAATACAAACGTTGGAGCTTGTCCTGGTAACTGCGTAATGTATTTAATGCTAATAGCCTTTCCTTTTGTTGCAGGCGGTGGATAATTATGCACGTACGGCAACATCACCTTATTCAACTTTGAGGTAGCCACTTTTGAAGTTTTATTTTTGAAGACCTGCAATGCAGTTTCTAAAGCTTTAAATACACGCTGTTTATTGATTACAGATGTGAAAATGATAGGAACATCTACAAACGGACTTAACTTATCCTTGATTTTTTGCTCGTAATCACGCATAGTATTCGTTTCCTTTTCTACCAAATCCCATTTATTTACAAGAATAACAACACCCTTACGATTTCTCTCACACAAACGGAAAATATTCATATCTTGAACACCAAGCCCATTAGTTGCATCCAGCATCATCAAACAAACATCAGCTTCTTCAATGGCTCTAACGGAGCGCATTACCGAATAAAATTCAATATCTTCTTTTACTACTTTTTTCTTTCTTAATCCAGCAGTATCAATCAGTAAAAAATCAAAACCGAAACTTTGATAACGAGTGTACAATGTATCACGCGTTGTTCCTGCAATAGGAGTTACAATTGCACGCTCTACGCCGATTAGTGTATTCAAAAGAGATGACTTTCCTACATTCGGCTGACCAATAATTGCGATGCGTGGTAATTCAGGATCTATAACATCTTCCGGATCGAATACCGCCACCATATCATCCAACAACTCTCCTGTACCACTTCCACTCATTGCAGAAATAGGATATACATCACCCATTCCTAATGCATAGAACTCACCTGTTTCATTAATGCGTTTTGAATTATCTACTTTATTGGTAACGAGAAAAATTTTCTTATTACAACGACGTAACATATTCGCCACTTCTTTATCCATGTCTGTTAATCCATCCGCAACATCCACCACAAACAAAATCACATTCGCTTCATCAATAGCTAATGCTACCTGCTTACGAATTTCCCCTTCAAAAACATCATCCGATCCAGTGATATAACCACCAGTATCAATAACAGAAAAAGTTCTTCCTATCCACTCCGCCTTACCGTAATGTCTATCACGCGTAACACCTGCTGTTTCATCAACAATTGCTTTACGTGATTCAGTAAGTCGGTTAAACAATGTCGACTTACCCACATTCGGGCGACCAACGATCGCAACTATATTTGCCATATCCTAAAATTATATTTCGTAGCCAAATCGCTTCAGCATATTATCATTATCTCTCCAATCATCAGCCACCTTCACCGTCAGTTCAATAAAGACTTGCTTCTCTAAAACAGTCTCTAACTTTTTACGCGACTCCATTCCTAACTTCTTAATGGCCTTACCTTGATGTCCAATAAGAATTGCTTTTTGCGTTTCGCGTGCGCAGTAAATCACAACTGATATACGATCGATGGTTTCATCTTCTTTGTAAGATGTAACAACCACCTCTACCGAATAAGGAATCTCTTGCTGATATAAACTTAATATTCGTTCGCGAACAATTTCAGCTGTAAAGAATCGCATGTTACGATCGCTCACCGCTTCATCTTTATCAAAATAAGCAGGACCTTCGGGAATATCTTTTAAAAGCTCTGTAACAATATTATCGACAGAGAAATTATGCAACGCTGAAATAGGCAGAATAACTTTAGGCTTCAACGTTTCTTTCCAGAATTCCACTGCCTCTTCTACAACACTTTGTTCGGCGGTATCGATTTTATTAATGATCACATAAAGCGGAACGGAAAGAACCGTTAACTTAACTTTTAAGTCCTCATCAATTTTTCGGTCATTCACTTCCGTTACATACACTACAACATCAGCATCAGTAAATGTTTCTTCTACCGCTGCCAGCATTTTATGATGTAGCTTATAAGCAGGCTTCATGATACCAGGAGTATCCGAAAAAACAATCTGGTAATGCTCATCATTCAAAATACCTTTGATACGATGACGGGTAGTTTGTGCCTTAGGATTTACCATCGACAATTCCTGACCCAGTAACGCATTCATTAGCGTACTTTTACCCACATTGGGCTTTCCTACAATATTTACAAAACCTGATTGATGCATTTGTGTGCAAAGATACCGATTTTATCCGTACCGATTAGAGAATGACCTTCTTAAAAAAGGTTGACTAAACCAAAGTGAATTTTTGCATCCTTAAACGACAGTGCCTGATCCTGTAAACTACCAACCGCATAGGTGAATGAAAAGATGCCTGCTTTTGTTTCGAAATTGATACCAGTACCTAATCCATATGGTTGATCTTTAAAAACATCAACCTTCGATTTGTCCTCGTAAAAAGCCTGATTGAAGAACACAAACAAGAATGAATTCTGTTCCAGCAATAAACGATATTCTATTTTACCCATCACTAACGATGAAGCTAAAAAACTCGTCTCGTTAAATCCGCGTAACGACTTTAATCCACCAAAACGAATCAATTCATTCGAAAAATATTTCTCTCCTTGAATATGCGAGGCCGTTGCACCGATATTTAAAACACCAGACTTACCAAGAGTAAAATAATAATCTGCATTTACATCAAAGCGATACTGATTGGTTTTGAAGTCGAGAGAATCATACCATACATCTGGAAATTTAATATTCTTCTTAATCGTTCGCTGACCTGCAGTTCCAGTAATATTTACATCGTAACCTTTTGTAGGATTAAATCGATAATCTAAATTTTGCCATTGCAATCCTAGCCCATAATTTATCAGTTGCATATCGGCTACATCGGGTAATGAAAGCTGATTTTTATAGGGCTCGACTGAAATCAGGTTATTTGTTTTTTTACCTGCAAAAATTTTCACCGAATTATTTCCATTCACTAAATACTGAATTCCTAATTGTCGATTAACTTCAAACCAAAGCGTATCTTTTTTAAACAAGGTAAATTCTCCTTCTACTCCGAATGGCAAATCGAAAATAAACGGATAGTTGATTTTAATTTTCAAGTCTTGCGTTCGAGGCTGCGGATTATTCCAGTTGAAATCGATAAGCTCTGCACGCCCAAAAACATTCATCAATTTTATTTTTACATCACCTGTCAAATATACCTTTCCTGATTTTGTATTATCAGATTGAAATCCGATTATTCCATTTAACATACTGGCCTTTTTATTTTGCAGATAAAAAACCGGATGGTATGTTTTTTCTCCATATTCAATTTCAAAAGGACGAACCTCTGAAACGAATGGAATTTCTTTAATTCTGAATGCCCATTTGCTTAACTTACCTTCCGTAAATAAATCTCCTGTTGACAAATCCAGGTAATTCAAAAAATAATTTTGATTGAGCTTTGCGTTTCCTTTAATCAGAATAGTATCTAACGTAAAAAGCTCGCCTTTTTCAAAAAGCAAGTCAGCACTAAAATCAGATGAATCGCTATTTAAATGAATATTCTCCAGCTTTGCTAACGCGAAGGGGTATCCGTTATTACATCCCCATTTTACAAGGGCATTCATAAGCTTGTTATAATAGGCTGGTGTGAAGACTGATTTCGAAGTTTGAAAACCGAGGTTGCTCAATAATTCCTGATCTGCTTTGTTGATATTAATTGAAGAAAAAGTGAACTGTTTTCCCAACGACCAATACACAACAATTTCATTGGAAGAATAGGTTATGCTATCATAAGATGCTGTCAAATATCCTTTCGATTTTAATTCCGACTCAATTGCTTGCAAGAATGGAATCATTTTAACTGAATCGATTTTCGATTTGTTTATTTTCTTTTCGAAAGAAGATAACACCAATGACTCCTCTTTATTTTTTGCATTGAAGCGAATTGAAATATCTGAAAATATACTGGCATAAGCTGTCGATGCAACACCTAACAAAACGAAGAGTGCGACAAAACGAATCATAACTAAACAATTTCTATTTTTCATTGCTTATAAACGCCAGTCGACGGGTTGAATATTGTTTTTAACGAGATACTCATTCGCTTTTGAGAAATGTCCGCAACCATTAAATCCTGTGCGGGCCAATGGAGAAGGATGAGCAGCATCTAACACCAAGTGTTTTTCGCGATTAATAATTTCACCTTTTTTCTTTGCATAATTTCCCCATAGCATAAACACTACATGTTCTCGATGATTAGAAATCGCTTTTATTACAGCATCTGTAAATTGCTCCCATCCTTTTTTCTGATGCGAGCCAGCCTCATGTGCACGAACGGTAAGTGTTGCATTTAATAGCAGCACACCTTGTTTTGTCCATGCAGATAAATCACCATTCGAAGGTTTAGCAATCCCGAGATCTCGGTTTAATTCTTTGAAAATATTATTTAGTGAAGGAGGAATACGAACGCCATGCGCAACAGAGAAACAGAGTCCGTTTGCCTGACCTGCACCATGATAAGGATCCTGGCCGATGATAACCACTTTTACGCTATAAAAAGGAGTATTTTCAAAAGCTGCAAAAACTTGTTCTGCGGGAGGATAAATAAGCTGGTTATTCGCCTGTTCTTCTCTTAAAAAACGGACAAGCTCACTATAATAGGGTTGTTGCCATTCATTAGCAATATGTCTGTGCCAGCTCTCTTCAATATTCAAACTTAAATAATCCATTTTATCTGTAACTGCACCCTGCATTATAAACAATTTATCGTGCGAAAAATAATTAAACCCCTTCTCCGTTCGAGAGATAAAAATACTTACTTTGTGCTGATTAATCATATTACCGGTAAAAACATGCAAAAATTAATTTTAATCTGTGGATTTATTTTAACTGTAACCTGTCTAGTTTCTTGCAAATCGCATGAAAAATGCCCTGCTTACGGACAGAAAAATACAACTACCACTACGCAGCGTCCTGCCTAATTAGCAGTAAATCAAAAACGACATAGTTGGCGATGCAATCGGAAAACGATAAACCGATCGTACTAGAACTTCTTGAAAAAGGAGACATAGAACGTCTTGAGGAACAATTAGAGAATTGGTTGCCTCAGGAATTAGCCGAACTATGTTCCGAAGTTTCTTCTGCAGAACAAGCCATCATCTTTAATGTTATAGATCGTGAACAAGCGTATCAAACATTTGAAGAATTAGATTTTAGTATTCAGGTTGACTTATTAGATGAGTTAAGAGCGCGACAAGTTCAGCTTATCCTGAATGATATGTCGCCCGATAACCGTACTGCATTTTTAGAGGAGCTGGAGCCGGAACGTTTAAACAAACTATTGAAGCTCCTTACACAAAAAGAGCGTCGTGTTGCTTTATCGCTTTTAGGATATCCAGAAGATTCGATTGGCCGTTTGATGACGCCCGATTATGTAGCCGTTAATCAAGAGTGGACCGTTAAGCAAATCATCGATTACATTCGAAATAACGGAGAGAACTCTGAAACGCTCGATGTAATTTACATCGTTGATGAAAAGGGATACCTGGTTGATGATATTCGAATAGGCGACTTATTACTTGCTGAAGATAATATTCCAGTTAAAGAAATTCTTGATGGTAAATACATTTCGTTGTTGGTAACAGACGACGAAGAAGTTGCTGTAAAGGTTTTTAAAAAATCAAATCGTGTAGCCTTGCCTGTAACAAATGCAGGTGGATTGCTTTTAGGAATTATCACAGTCGATGATATCTTAGAACTCGCACAAGAAGAAGACACAGAAGATATTCAGAAGATTGGTGCGGTAGAAGCACTTGAAGAACCATACATGGATGTAGGCTTGACACAAATGTTACGCAAGCGTGCACCGTGGTTAATCATTCTCTTCATTGGCGAAATGTTTACGGCATCTGCCATGTCGTTTTTCGAAAATGAAATTGACAAAGCAGTTGTACTTGCTTTATTTATTCCATTGATTGTAAGTAGTGGTGGTAATAGCGGATCACAAGCATCTACACTTATTATTCGTGCGCTTGCACTCGGTGAGATTACAGTGATGGATTGGTGGAGAATTATGCGTAAAGAAATTGTAACTGGATTGTACCTCGGATTAATACTAGGCTTTATCGGATTTGCTCGTGTTACAACCTGGCATTTTTTCACTGATATTTATGGTCCTTATTGGATGCTGATTGCCTTCACCATAGGATTTGCTGTATTCGGTGTTGTACTATGGGGAACGATAATGGGATCAATGATGCCCTTGTTCTTAAAGAAACTCGGACTCGATCCTGCAACATCATCCGCACCATTCATTGCTACCATGGTTGATGTAACAGGACTTGTTATCTACTTCTCATTTGCCTCGATGCTTCTTAAAGGAACCTTGTTGTAATGAATAAGCCAGTTGTACTTTTAATCGACACTCTTCATCCTGCTTTTATTGATACGCTGAAAGAAAATAATATTTCCATTGTTGAAGGTTATCATTTATCAAAAGATGAAATACTCGCATCCGAAGAGCAGTATAACGGGATGGCTATCCGTAGTCGCTTTAAGTTGGATGAATCGTTTTTAAATAGCCTAACCAATACTGTTGTAATTGGTCGTGCGGGTGCAGGCATGGAGAACATTGATGCAATTGCAGCTGCAAATAACAATTTAGAATTAGTTAATGCTCCAGAAGGAAATAAAGATGCTGTTGGAGAACACGCAATAGGAATGTTGCTTGCTTTAAACAATCATTTGATTCGCGTCAATCAGGAAGTGCGTAATGGCATCTGGAAGAGAGAAGAAAATCGCGGAGTTGAAATACAGGGAAAGACAATTGCTATTATTGGTTTTGGAAACATGGGCAAAGCAATGGCAAAGAAACTTCAGGGTTTTGAAGCCCATGTTCTTGTGTATGACCCATACCTAACAATTTCAGAAGAATATCCGTATGTAAAACAAGTGACATTAAATCAAATTTTTGAAGAAGCGGATATAATTAGTTTACATGTACCACTTACTGAAGAAACTAATCAGATGGTAAATGATGATTTTCTAAACTCCTTTAAAAAAGAAATTACCCTGATCAATACTGCCAGAGGGAAAGTCGTAAATACACAAGCGTTAGTAGATGCACTGAAATCGGGCAAAGTAAAATATGCAGCGTTAGATGTTTTAGAATATGAAAGTGTTTCTTATGAAAACCTGGATGCGTCTAAACTTCCGGAAGCCTTTCAATATCTTATTCAGTCAGACAGAGTGCTGCTTTCTCCGCATATTGCAGGCTGGACCTTGGAGTCGAATATAAAAATCGCAACAACGCTGGCTAATAAAATGATTGCCGTTTTTAAAGAGAAAAAACTACTTTAATCCGTTAGGTTGAAAAATCAGTTTTCCTGTTTTATTCTTGATAATATCTGTTCGATTCATTTTCATTTTTCTATACTTACCATTAAGATATAATAATGCCTGATCGTCATACCAGCGACTCATCAAATTCCCCGATTGTCCATTAGGTAAAACAGACTTTGAATTTTCTATATCTGAAAAGTCGATTACGTTTCGCATTGCTGGTCCGAAGAGCGATGAATGAATCTTATCATCAGACAATGTAAATCCTGATTGATTAATTACTTCTGGACCACCAGATGCAGGAAAAGGTCCCACATTAAACACCCAGTTGAACGGCTTTACTTTTCCAATAGCATGTTTGAATTCTAACTCGTGCACTCTACCCCACTCCCAGCTATTCGTTTTAGAACCCAATTCTTTGATAAGCTCTTTAACTGTTTCATTAAATGCTTTATCAAGTATGTTATTTTTCGATTCAACTATATCTTTTGTATTTATATTATTCCACCAAACCGAATTATCATTCTTAATGAAAGTTAAATAAGAATTTTTAGAAACATGCGTCATGAAATAAGCATCCAATTTTTCTTTACCCAACTCATCGTTCATGGCTTCATATAACACATGATATAAAAGTTTATAGTAAATGGTTGGAGCAATATCATTCAGTCCGTGACTGCCATTCCAGCGAATTAATTTACGCGCTACATCCTGATAAATTTTATTTTGATTTTTCACCTTGCTGGAAACACCATCAACAATGCATCTTGCTATTTGAGGCGTAATAGGAGATACATCATCAAAAGCCATCAACTGAAAATCATCTATCAAATAATTGCTTTTCTCTGATAATAATTTATTGATGCGAATATACCGATCAAACGGAGTATAATATCCAGGATACCATTTACCATCTGACATTGTATCTATTTGCTGATTTGCGCTAACGATATATCCGCTTGAAGGATTTTCAATCGAAGGATGCTCCTCGAACGAATAATAAGTAGTTGTGGTTGTATCATTCCATCCTGATTGTAACAATACAGGATCCATAGTTGCATTACGCTTTATTAATTTCCCTGCATGCCATAAAGCAATATTATTTTCAGTATCGGCATAGGAAACATTTAATCCTGGAGAGATAATTTGAGAAACAGCATTTTTTACTTCTGTCATGGACGATGCATGATTCATCTGATACGTCAGCTGCAATAAATTGCTTGGAAACTTAAGGTGCGTCCACGAAGCAGCTACAAGATTAACCGATACATCTTTCCATTCCGGCATTGCTGCGTTCATAATTGGTCCATGACGGCTATCCTTTACCGTTACCGTAATATCATTTTCGCCTTTTACTTTAATAATTTCCTTTCTAACCTTAAATGATTCAACGCTATTACCAGCAATGTATGCAGATGAATCATTGGCAAAAATTTTCTCTTCATAAAAATCCAAGTCATCATTTTCAAGCATTGTTAATCCCCATGACAATTTACGATTATGACCTGTTGCGGCAAACGGCCATCCCGCTAGGTAGTCGCCATAAAAACTATATCCAGGATATTCTATATGTGCTTCATACCAAACACCAGGCTGACCGTATGCGATATGCGTATCATTTTCTAAAAGTGGTTTGCCTGATTTTGTTTTTGCACCTGCAGCTACCCAAGAGTTACTTCCTGTAAGAGGTGCAACAGGAATCTTTTTGAAAATTTCGTCAATCGTGTTAAAGGCATGAGTAGCATTAACCGAAGGAGTTTGATGGACATTGTTTGATGCTTGAGGCTTGTTAAAATTAGTAACGAGCTCTTGATAATACTCATCACCCAATTTAGTTTTGATATACGACATCAAAGGATCAGTCTTGAATGCCATGGCGAAATTAAACGACATAAACTCCATACTTAAGTACAAATCAGTTTGGGTAAACTCTTGCTTCGGAATTCCCAACATGGTAAACTCTATTGGTGTTTGTCCGTTGCGAATAAAAGCGTTTAACCCTTTCAAATAAGCATTCGCAGATTTCTGATAAGGACTTTTATTCTCATTCAAATATTTTTTCTGAGATAGTGCTGCATGATCTTTAAGTCCAAGTGTGCGAAAAAACAAATCTACTTTTACCAGATCTTTTCCAAACACTTCCGCTAATCGTCCAGATGCTACACGACGAACCATCTCCATCTGAAACAAACGATCTTGCGCATGTACATAACCTAATGCATAGTAAGCATCTTCCTCACTTGATGCATAAATATGAGGCACTCCATAATAATCGTAAACAACCTCAACAGGTGCTGACAAACCAGTTAAAGTTACAGCACCATCATATTGAGGTTTTTGTGATACGAAATAAATATAAACGGAAATTACGAGCAGAAATATGATTCCTAATATCCAAAAAAGTACTTTCCTGAAAAGCTTCATTCTATTTGTATTTAATTTTATTTAATAATTTTCTCTACCAACTTACCTTGACTCGTTTGAATCACACAGTTATAAATTCCTGATGAAAGCGTTTCGATATTTAATGTTATTTTAAATTCTTCCTCTGACTTCTGACCAGTTACAGATTGCACCAGTCTTCCTTGCACATCGAATAATTGTAAATCGTAGGAACCTTTGTAATCGCCCAACCAATTGATATTTACAAAATCACTTGCAGGATTCGGACTTACAATTACCTGCTGACTCACCATTACATTTTCTGATACACCTTGAGGTGCTGAGATGATAAAGTTCTTATTAGAAATATCAAAGAAAATATTATTAGTTGGCTTCACCATAATTCTTGCAGTAGTTGTTGTCAGATTAGGCATTGTTACCGAACAAGTACCATTATTAGGAACTGACGATGCTAACGTTATCGGATAGGTGAACCCACCATCCGTGCTTAGTGTAATATCAACATTGGCAGCACTGATTGGTGCAGCAGTTGTATTTGAAACATCCCAGGTTACTATTTGCTGACTTAATGCAGGCCATGTCAATAATACATTCGGATTAGTAACCAAAAATGGTGTAGTTGTATTAACAATAGTAAGAGTAACAAAACCCGGATCATACGTTACTCCGCCTCCACCAGTTTTATTATCGCGAGCAGTCAATCGAAACTTCATTGAACGTGCATAGGTAGGTAGTTTTTCGCCTAACGGATTTGCATTGTTTGCAATGATGTAATTGATACGAGGGAAAATTCTTGTTGGACTAAGTGATGCAGGTAACGAACGGAACAAAGGTGCGTTGCCACTTGGTGTAGAAGGTGCACCTGCAGGACCTAAATCATATTCTTCCCAAGAGTATGTTAACGTATCTCCGTCAGGGTCGTTAGCAGCACCGGTTAACATAAATGGCGTTGAAATAGGGATACTAACATTATTGCCTATACTCGTTATTACTGGAGCATTGTTTCCTGTTGCTGTTTGAACCGGGCAATTATTTCCTGTACTTATTGTAGTATAGTTTACAATCTCATCAAAACTTGCTGTATGAAAAAATGCATCGCTATTACTTGCAATATCTTGTGGAGAACAGATTCCTGCATAAGCCATAATAGTAGACCCACTTCCTGGCTCGTATGCCGTGCTTGTATTACCATTACCAGAACATGATCCTGTATTTCCATTGAACGTATGATTACCACCGTACTGATGTCCCATTTCATGTGCTACATAATCGATATCATACGGATCACCAACAGGTGCTGGAGAACCTGTAACACCGCGTGCTTTACTTCCACCACAAACAACACCTAAACCTGCGATACCACCACCGCCAGTACTGAACACATGACCAATATCGTAATTTGCTGAGCCGATATAGTTAGTAACGGTTGTCTGATTTTGACCAAGCATTGTTCCACCATTGTTATTGGTATAAGGATCTGTATTTGCATTTAAGAAAATTAATGTGTCAGTGTTTGCTATTAAATTTAATCGAACATCCACTTCGCGTTCATACACAGCCGTTACACGATTGATACTAGTAATCATTGCTGATAATGTTGCTGGCTTTGTCCCGCCAAAAAAAGCAGCATACTCACCTGTACATGCTAATGCTAAACGATAAGTACGCAATGTTCCAGCAATACTTCTTGCATTCACTGGTAATGCACCTTTTAATTCAACATCGCTGGTAATTTCTTTTGCACGTTGTACATTTTCATCCGACTCAGGATTGAATGAACAAAAACTTCCATCGTATTTATTGATAGCATTAACCTTATAGTAGCATTGGTAAGCATTGCTCGTTCCACGATTATATGGATCAATAAAAAATGTTTTATCTCCATCTAAAATCATTGCATGAAATCCTAAATAGGTTACATCTAATCTTCCGCATGCTGCAGGATTAGTAATACCTTGCACCAAATATGTTTTGATTTCTGGATACCTTACAGCCAAACCTTTTTCCATAATTGGTGATTCAACTACAGAAAAATCTTGTTGCTTTCCATCTGGAGTTGGCAACGTTAATTTTAGAGAAGCAACACCACTACGTTCTAAAGGTGCGGTTGAAAGAAAACTTTTTAACCCTGCTAAATCAAGATTAAAATAAGCTGAGCGATTTGTTTTGATGTCGGCAACTCCATATTGGGAGGCTACGTTCTCTTTTGTTGAAACTGCCCAATAAGGAACAGATACTGCATTTGCAAAAGAGACCAACACAAAGGCTAATGCCAATGTAGAAATTAACTTTTTCATAGAATTGTTTTAGGTTGAACAAATCTAATAATATTCTTTTAAAAAAATTTAGTGGTTTAATAGGTTTATGACATGTTTATTATAAATTTGTCCACACACTGGGGTGCCCTAAAGGGCTGAGATTATACCCATCGAACCTGAAGTGGTTAGTACCACCGTAGGAAGTGCGATGACGAGTCTTTTGACACCCTATTATTAATTCGTCATTATGAAAAAAACGCTATTCTTATCGCTCATCTTCATCGTAAATACGATGATTGCGAATGCTCAATCCATTAAAGGTTCTATTCTTGAGCAACTCACAAAAACACCAGTAGCAGGCGCTATTGTTACGCTTAAATCGGATTCCAACGGGACAATGCTTTCTGCATGTATAACAAATGATTTTGGAAAGTACTCGCTACCAGCAAAAATTTCAAAAGGTTATTTAGAAGTAAAATGTATAGGGTATAAAACCATTAATTATGCTTTCGATTTAGCATCTAATCCAAACCCAATTATATTACTTCCATATAGTCCTTATACAATGAGCGACGTGGTGATTAATGCTTACTGGCTTAAAAAATATTCTCCAATAACGCACACCACTGTTACGAAAGAAGAACTTCAAAAAACAAATCTCGGGCAAGATGTACCTTATGTGATTCAAGATTTGCCATCGGTAGTTGTTACGAGTGATGCAGGAACAGGTATTGGATATACAGGAATTCGTATTCGTGGTAGTGATCCAACAAGAATTAATGTATCAGTAAACGGAATTCCAATTAACGATGCCGAATCACAAGGAATGTATTGGGTAGATATGCCAGACATTGTTTCATCTACTGAAAATATTCAAGTTCAACGAGGAGTTGGCTCAAGTGTAAATGGTGCAGGATCATTTGGTGGAGGTATTAATTTAACGAGCAAAAGTTTATCGACGACTCCTTTTGCAAAAAGTGAATGCTCGGTTGGTTCATTTAATACATTAAAGAATAATATTTCCTTTGGAACAGGTTCTTTAAAGGAGGATTTCGCTTTTGAAGGTCGTATATCAAGAATAAAAAGCGATGGATACATTGACCGTGGAAGCTCTGATCTAAAATCATTTTTCGTTTCAGGTTCTTACAATAGTCATCATTTATATTCACGTGTTAATATTTTTTCTGGAAAAGAAATTACTTATCAAAGCTGGAATGGAGTTCCTGAGTCAAGAATTAATGGAGATGTGAATGCGATGAATGATTATATCATTCGCAATGGATTAGATGAAGAAGAAGCAAACAATCTTTTGAATAGTGGCAGAAATTATAACTACTTCACCTATGCCAATCAGGTAGACAATTACCAGCAAGATCATTATCAATTTTTAAATACTATACGATTTAATTATAAAACTTCTTTAGATATCAATCTTCACTACACAAGAGGTAAAGGATTTTATGAGGAGTATCAAAAAGATCAGTCCCTATCGAACTATGGCATCGCTGATATTTATTTAAATGCTGATACGATTACTTCTTCCAATCTTATTCGTCAGAAATGGCTCGACAATGATTTTTATGGTACAACTTATAATTTTAGAAGAGTGATTTCAGAAAATGCAAAGGTGACTATCGGTGGTGGATGGAATAATTATATCGGAGGTCACTTCGGTACTGTTATTTGGGCGCAATATGCCGGAAATTCAGAAATCAATCAGAAGTACTATAACAACTCTGCACGTAAAAGCGACTGGAATAATTTTGTTCGATTAGAGAACTTTTTCCTTGATAGTAAAATCAACACCTACCTCGATTTACAAGTTAGAAATGTAAATTATTACTTCACAGGATTAAATGACGATGGTACTACGAAACCTGATAATGCCAGCTTATTGTTCTTTAATCCGAAAGCAGGAATTGCCTATACTATTAACTCGAAGAATAATGTATTTGTGAGTTTCGGTATGACCAATCAGGAACCTAACCGTGACGACTATACGCAATCAACCACTAAGAGCCGTCTGCAATCGGAGCAGTTAACAGATATTGAGTTAAATTATAAATACACAGACAAACATTTCTATAGCCAGGTAACTTTTTACAATATGAGTTACAGCGATCAATTAGTATTAACGGGGGCAGTTAATGATGTTGGAAATTATACGCGCAGCAATGCCGCAGAAAGTTATCGTCGTGGAGTCGAGCTTCAAACTAAATGGATGCCTAATGATAAAGTTAATGTAGGAATGAATCTTACACTCAGTGAAAACAAAATAAAAGAGTTTGTAGAATACACGGATGAATACGATGCGGATTATAATTATGCTGGGCAATCGAAGATTGTATTCAACAACACCAACATTGCTTTCTCCCCTGCTGTAATTGGAAATATCAATTTCACTTATCAGTTCAATGAGCATTTATCTGCATCAGTAATTGAGCGCTATATCGACAAACAATACCTTGATAACACTTCCAACGAAAGTCGTATGATTAAGACTTACATGGTAACCGATGCTCGCTTAAGTTATAAGCGTTCAACGAGCTGGTGTAAAGAAATTGCCTTTAATGTATTGCTAAACAATATTGGAAGTTCAATGTATTCATCTAACGGTTACACCTATGGGTACAATGTAGCTGGAAGTCGTAAGCAGGAAAATTTCTTCTATCCGCAAGCGCCATTCAACGCCTTAGGTCAAATTAGTCTGACGTTTTAGAAGACTTTATTGCCTGAGCTAAAATCACAAATTGCTCCCACGATAAAGCTTCGGCACGCAGATTTAAAAAAGGAATTGAACTAATATCTTCCGGTAACAAAGGGCGCAAAGCATTTCGTAGTGTTTTGCGTCTTTGATTAAATCCGGTTTTTACAATCATCTTGAAGTAAGATTCTTCAATCCCTAATTCCTGACGATCGTTACGAATCATGCGTAACACGCCTGATTTTACTTTAGGCGGTGGATTAAATTTATTTTCATCGACAGAAAACAAATATTCTATTTCATACCAGGGTTGTAATAGTACGCTTAAAATACCATAGTCTTTATTACCAGGACCAGAAGCAATGCGTTTAGCAACTTCCTTCTGAAACATACCGACCATAGCAGGGATATGTTCTTTATTTTCGAGTACGGCAAATAGAATTTGCGTTGAAATATTGTAAGGGAAATTTCCAACTAAATAAAAAGGCTGTGGAAAAATAGTTTTTAGATTTAGCTGCAAAAAATCACCTTGTATAATTTTATCTTTAAAAGTTGGATAATGCTGTTCAAGATAAATAACGCTCTCTTTATCCAATTCAACAGCACTTAGATTTAAATCATTCCGTTCTAATAAAAACTTAGTAAGCACACCCATTCCCGGACCTATCTCCAACGCATCTA
The DNA here is from genome assembly GCA_947453935.1 of Bacteroidota bacterium. Taxonomy (GTDB): domain Bacteria; phylum Bacteroidota; class Bacteroidia; order AKYH767-A; family OLB10; genus CAINEC01. The sequence continues at coordinate 23,603 of CANGJU010000002.1, forward strand.
CCCTATTTTCATTCTTCGGTAAGGCATCAGCGATAGCAGCAGCAATTGAATCATCATTCAAAAAATGCTGACCAAAACTTTTCTTGGCTTTTACCGAATCGTATTGCGCCATTATTTAATAACTTCTAACAATGTGCGAAATGCGACAAACTTTCCAGCGAACTTTTGCATAGCATCAGCTTGTAATGCTGGAGCGAACTCATCCTTATAGCGTTCATACATGGCCATGTTATGAGCACGATATTGAATCGCATAGGTAATCCCTCCCGACTTTTCATCGCCCACCAAACGTAAAATAGAATAACTCTCAAACATACCTGTATTTAACACATCAGGAATATGTGCATCTATCATCCAACTCAACCAGTCTTCAGCAACGTCATGATCAACGTTCACAGTAACATTGTAAATAATCATAAGTAAATTATTGTTGGGTAAAGGTAGAAAATAGTTTTAGAGTTTATCGCCTCTTAAACTACGAAAATGCTTTCGTGCATCAACTACAAACAAACTGCCTGGGTATTTCGATAAAAATGATTCGAATAGCGACTTTGCTTTTTCCTTGTCATTGAGTTGATCTTCATATAAACAAGCCAATTGATACATTGCATCATCACCTAAAACATCATCCGGGAATTTATCCACTATCTCTTGCATAAGCGTAGCAGCCATTAAATAGTTTCCCTGCATTTTATAGATACCTGATTTCTTATATAGCACTTCATCCGTTAAAGAATGATCAGGAAAATCTTTTAATAAGGAATCTAATGTGATCAATGCTAAACTATCTTTATTTTGAAAATCGAGTAAGTCGGCACGCGAATACATCAACAGCGCATCAGTTGTTGTATCCATGTTCGTGTTATCGGTAATTATTAATCCAAGTTGCAATGCATCATTCGATATTAGCTGACTAGTTGCAGCCTTTAAAACTTTCAATTGGTCTTTCGCCCAATCAAATTCACCGAGGTAATACGACAAACGTGCGTTTCTAAATTTCGCTTCTCGACCAATGGCATCATTCTTAAAATCTTTATCAACTTGTCCGTATAACAAAGCTGCATCCCAAACTTGTCCATCAAACACATAAATATCACCCAGCTCTAATTTGCAATCCGCTTGAAACTGTCGACTTACATTAGGTAATTCTAACACCTCTTCAAGTAAGGTAATGGCTCCTTGCGTATCGTGAATATAAAACGCTTTCAGATGAGCATAGCTTTGAATTAATGAAGCTGTAGCAGCAGACTTTCCTAAATCAGCAATAGCAGTCTGATAATCTAAATCGAGCTTTGATAATTCAGCTTGCGTAAATCCACCGTTAGTAATGATTTTATTGTTCACAGAATTAATCAATTCAATTCGCGCATTGATATAATTCATGCTTTCCTTACCTTTTTCCAAGACAGCCTGAAAACAATTAATCGCGGTTTCATATTCGCCGTTACTCGCACACGCACGACCTAAAACAATCAAACGATCGCCATCTTCGCCTAAACGCTTATCTAACGACTTCGCCTGAATAAAAGCAGATTCAAAATCTTTTTCCTGTAGGAAGAGCCAATACAACAACTCACTGAATGTTGATGAATTAGGATTCTTCTGAATTTTTCGCAATAAAATCTGACGTAGCTGATCAGCAAGATTACCGCTTAAATCGTTAATGATTTTAGATTGCAACAACGTTTGAACGCTTGGCATATAAGCAGCATTAAACTCAATTGCATCAATGTACTCCGTTAACATTTCTGCTGCCTTTCCATCTTGCGCATAAGCATCTGCCAGCTCAAATGAAAATGGATACGTGCCTTTTAAAATTTTTCTTCCTTGTAAATAAGTTTGCTGCGTGAACTTAAAGAGTTGCCGTTGATTAAATGCATTACCCGTTTGAATAATCTGATTTACATCGGCAGGAAGATTTTTAATTACATCGCCATAAGCTTTATCGGCTTTGGTGCTATCTCCCATCAATTCATATAAAGAACCTAGCTCAATTCGTAAGCCGGCATCGCCTGGAAATTTCTTTTGTTGCTTTTTAATTAGCTTTTCTGCACCTTCAAAATCTTTTAATTCCTGAAAGCACTTTAGATAATTACCAAAAGCGCCATAAGGATCTTGCTGATAATATTTCTCGTAGTAAACAATGGCTTTATCAAACTCGCCGGTATTAAAATACTGATTTGCCAATTCGGCATTTGATTGCTGCGCGAATACAGAATTAGTTCCTGCAACAAGAAAAACAAAAAGGAGTATTTTAATTTTTTTCAGCATTATTTAATCCATTCAAAACCTGTGTAAGGTACTAATGCCTTCGGAATTTTAATTCCCTCTGGCGTTTGATTATTCTCCAACATAGCAGCTACTATACGAGGTAACGCTAACGCACTACCGTTTAGTGTATGTGCCAATTGAGGTTTATTACTTCCTTCGCGATAACGTAGTTTTAATCGGTTCGACTGGAACGTTTCAAAGTTAGATACAGAACTCACCTCTAACCAGCGCTGTTGTGCCGCCGACCATACTTCCATATCATATGTTAATGCAGAAGCAAAGCTCATATCACCACCGCATAAACGCAATGTACGGAAAGGCAATTCTAACTCGTGTAATAAGCCTGCTACATATTCTCTCATCTCTTCTAAAATTGCATAACTCGTATCAGGATGTGCCACTTGAACAATCTCTACTTTATCGAACTGATGCAAACGATTTAATCCTCGTACATGCGCACCGTAAGAGCCCGCCTCACGACGAAAACAAGGAGTATAAGCAGTATATTTAATTGGCAACGATTCAGCCTTTACAATTTCATCTCTAAAAATATTTGTCACTGGCACTTCAGCAGTAGGAATCAGATAAAACCCATCGACAGTTACATGATACATCTGTCCTTCTTTATCTGGCAACTGACCCGTACCATAACCTGAATCGGCATTGATTAAGATTGGTGGCTGCACTTCATAGTATCCTGCTTTCTCTGCACGATCTAAAAAGAAATTAATCAATGCACGTTGCAATTTTGCTCCTTGTCCTTTGTAAACCGGAAAACCTGCACCCGTAATTTTATTCCCTAGCTCGAAATCGATGATATCATATTTTGTTGTTAACTCCCAATGCGGAACAGCAGAATCTGGTAATGTAGGTAATGATTCAGTACTCTGATAAACCACTTCATTTTCCTCTGGCGTTTTTCCAGCAGGAACAGAAGCATGAGGCATATTTGGAAGACTAACTAAAATATCATTAATAGCGGTTTCCGCTTGAGCTACTTCTTCCTCTAACACCTTACTGCGCTCTTTAAGTTGAGTGCTTTTCGCTTTTAACTCTTCTGCTCCGTCTTTATTGCCTGACTTAAATAGCTCTCCTATTTGCTTCGCGATATTATTTTGCTCAGCAAGTAATCCTTCTAACTCTGTTTGTTTTTTTCTTTTCTCCACATCCAATGAAAGAACCTGATCGAGCGTTGAAGAAGCATCGATATTTTTAATGGCCAATCGTTCTAATACAAACTCTTTCTTTTCACGAATAACGTTCAGTTGCAACATGACTTTTACAAATATTTTTTTAGTGCTACAAATGTAACCGATTTACATCTATTTTAGCAGCCGTAGTACGAAGCAAATGTAAAAACGTTTACCTTTAGCAATACGGATATGGAAGAATACAGAAAAAAATGCTGTTTGGCTCTAGTTCTCGATGAGAAACATGAGGACTCTTCTGTGGTTAAATCAGCTGCTGACCTTCCTTATCACACTATCATTTACAATAAAAATGACTCTAGTGAAGGGCAATTACGTCTTACCGAAGGACCTATGCCTGAAGTGCTAAATACTGTTTTTGAAGATTGCTTTTCAAAGGGGTTCCGTAAGGTAGTTATTTTAAATCCGACCACTGAAATAAATCCTGCATTATTAGACGAAGCTTTTTTAAGTCTGAAACTGATAGAATGCTGCATCGGATTAAAAGATAATGGTGATTTTTATTTGATTGGCATGAATGATTTTCGTCCTGAGATACTTGCCTTTTTACCTCCTGAAGACGGAGCTGTCAGCAAAAAAATTATTCGTCGTATTGGGGATCAGAAATTAGCTTTGTATAAAACTCCGACTTTGAAGTCAGAACCGTAATATTTTAATTCGCGTTTGCAGAAATATTAATTTAAAAGCCTCGATTTTTAATCTTAAAACCTATTTTTATTTGAATTTTATGAATGTTCTTTCTTTTGTCTTGACACAAAACGAAAGAACCAAAGAAAAAGTCAATCCCGATGGCTATCGGGAGCACTTTATTCTTTTGCGGTGCAAATTTTTTCCTTGATAAAATTACTACAAATTCAGTGATTTCCTCACAGGCTCGGAACTTCTAAATTTGTTTAACGCAATTTTACCATCGTCAAAAACCGAATAAACTGAGGCCGAATAATTTATCAGTTTGGGCATTATTTGGACAAATGTCCGCCTTAAAAATATTGAGGATATAAGCTTCTGGAGAAAGTAGCGATCAGAAATAAGCGCTGTTTGCTTGTAGCGAGCGGAAGCCTCGGTAAGACCTGTATAAATTCATTAAAAAGTCGAGTTCGATTATTTTTACGTGGTTCATTGCATTCATTACTAATTTAAATCCGCGATGCACGAAAGTATCTCCTCAATTGGTCTACAGCGGTGGTATTTTTGCCTACTTTTTTTGTGGTGCCTGAGGTGACTCGAAGGCCAGAAAAAAGTAGGAGTTTCACCGCTCCCAATACCATGGGGGGACAGCAGCCCCACCCCGCAGTAAAATTATTTAATTGAAAACAATTAATCGGTTATTAAACGCTTATATCCATTTACAAACGTTTAATTCAAGCTACCCACTAAATACCCAAATTTCCCTTACTTTTGCAGTTCAAAATACCAATAAGAAATCATGTTAGACTTGCTAAAGAAATTTGAAGAAAAGAAACCAGAAATAATTTTTGAGTGGAACGATGCATTAACCGAGGCTACCGGATGGGTTGTGATTAACTCACTACGCGGAGGTGCTGCAGGTGGTGGAACTCGTATGCGTAAAGGACTTGACCGTCGTGAGGTGGAATCACTGGCTAAAACAATGGAGATTAAATTTACAGTGGCGGGTCCTGCTATTGGTGGTGCAAAGTCAGGAATCAACTTCGACCCTACCGACCCTCGCAAGCAAGATGTTTTAAAGAGATGGTATAAAGCTGTGCTTCCAATTTTAAAGCAGTATTACGGAACAGGCGGCGACTTATTTGTTGATGAAATTCATGAGGTAATTCCAATTACTGCCGATTTAGGTTTATTGCATCCGCAAGAAGGCGTTGTAACCGGACATTATGGTAGTTCTGCAAAAGAAGAACGCATTCAGAAATTACAAGAGGGCGTTAGCTTATTGGTAGATGATGAGAATTATGTCCCAACAGGAACTCAATACCGAATTGCAGATATGATCACGGGTTATGGAGTAGCTGAATCAGTGATTCATTATTACCGTCTGAAAAATGATTCTGTAGCTGGAAAGAAAGTGCTAATTCAAGGATGGGGAAATGTTGGAGCTGCTGCAGGATTTTATTTAACACAGCAAGGAGCAAAGGTTGTTGGTATTATTGATCGTAATGGCGGACTTACTAACAGTAACGGCTTTACGCAAAAAGAAATTGATCATTTATTCAATACCAGAGTTTCAAACATGTTTGATGGTTTTACTAAAGATGAGAACATCAATACTAATTTCTGGAATGAGCCTGCTGATATTTTTATCCCGGCTGCCGCATCGCGATTGGTTACTAAGGAAGAAGTGATGAGCATGCATAAAAACGGATTGCAAGTCATTGCATGTGGAGCCAATGTTCCTTTTGCAGATTCAGAAATTTTCATGGGCCCTATTGGACAATATACAGATGAAACGCTGAGCGTAATTCCTGACTTCCTATCCAATTGCGGAATGGCGAGAGTGTTTGCTTATTTGATGAGTAATCCGAATGATATTAGTGCAGGTGCTATCTTCAAAGATGTAGCTGCAACGATTCAAAAAGGGTTAGAAGCCATTCGCGAGATAAATAAAGGCGACACACATATAACGGCTAGCGGATACGAAATTGCATTAAAACAATTAGTTTAATAAAATCATCATTGTATGAATACCGACTGGATACATCAATCGTTTTTAGATAACAACATGGATCATTGGCTGATTGCCTTTGGGATTATTGTTGGAGGATTAATTCTAAAACGATTTGTATCGCATCAGTTATCGGGATTTTTATATCGCTTTATTAAGCGACAAGCGGAAGGTGTTCAGGTGAATGAATTGCGTGCCTTACTACGTAAGCCTATTGGATTTTTCATTTTAGTTGTGTCATTGTATCTGGCAGCAATGCAATTGCATTTCCCTGGTGAATGGCATTTGACATCGAAAGAAGAATTCGGAATTTTATTTGTCATTAATAAAGTATTCTTGATGGCATTGTTCTATTCCATTACTTGGATACTCTTACGTCTCGTAGATTTCTTTGCCTTGATTCTACAACAACGCGCATTAGCCACTGAAACGATGGTCGATGATCAGCTCGTTCCATTCATCAAAGAATCGTTGAAGTTTGTGGTGATGATTGTTAGTTTCTTCGTGATGTTGGGTGCGGTGTTTCATGTAAATGTTGCTTCGTTAATTGCAGGATTAGGAATTGGAGGATTGGCGTTAGCGTTAGCAGCAAAAGACACCTTAGAGAATTTACTCGGAAGCTTTACCATCTTTTTGGATAAGCCATTTACGCTAGGTGACATTGTTAAAGTTGGTAATGTGCAAGGTAAGATTGAAAAAATCGGATTTCGTTCTACGTTAATTCGAACGATGGAAAAAACCTTAATCAAGGTTCCCAATAAACGTATGATTGATGCTGATCTGGAAAATATTAGTCTTCGTGATATGATTCGTGCAAGTTTTCATCTCACTTTAAAAATGCATACTACCCGTGCGCAAATTGAGAACTTCATGAAAGAAGGCACAGCTATTTTACAAAAGCATAAAGAAGTCGCACACGACCCAGAGCCATTTATTCGTTTAGATAAAATCACAGATATTGGCTTTGACTTACAGGTTCAGTTTTTCATTAACACTACAGATGCCGACTTCTTTCAAATAGAACGACAAGACATTTTATTATCACTCATTGAACTTGCACATCAACACGACATCCGTTTTGATGCACGTTTGCAAGACACAGCTATTAAATAAAACATCATGAAAAAATATTCCTTCCTCCTATTCTTTGTTACTTGCTTACTTTATGCATGCAGCAACGGACAAAACACTGGTAATTCTTTAATAGATCCAGCTACATTTAGCGAGAAACTAAAATCGACTCCCAACCTAACGCTGGTGGATGTCCGCACACCCGAAGAATATGCAGGAGGGCATTTACCAAACGCCATTAACATTGACTGGAACGGAGATCAATTTAATGCCACAACAGAAAAACTAGACAAAAGCAAACCGGTATTTGTTTACTGCATGAGTGGCGGAAGAAGTCATAATGCAGCGCAGGACTTACAAAAGCGCGGCTTTAAAAGCGTAACGGAATTAAAAGGTGGAATATTAAAATGGAGAGCGGCAGGTTTACCAGAAGAAAATGGAACTACATCCAATACTGCTTCTGGTCTATCTGAAATGACCAAGATGGACATGGATAAAATGATCATTGAGAACAAGCTTATCATATTCGATTTCTTTGCTGAGTGGTGTGGGCCTTGTAAAAAGTTGAAACCTGAATTAGAAGCACTAGAAGCAGCGCACAAAGGTCAGGTGAAAGTAGTTCGCATCGACGTTGATAAAAACAAAGCCCTAGCCCGAGAACTACAGATCACTGAAATCCCCATTATCATGATCTACAAAAACAAACAAATCCAATGGACTGGCACCGGCTATTTCCCGATGAAGGATATTGAGGCAAATTGCGGATTTTAGAGGAATAATTATTTTCAAAATTTTGTATTGCCTTACTACTTAGAAATTGTTTACTCGTTTTACTATTGTAGCTACATCAAAAGTAAAATGGTAAATTGATTTTAACATTGCTTGAAATTATTCAGGTTATAAAGGCATAAATTTTCAACACGACTACCATTTTAAAAAGCTTCATTAGTTAGCAGTTTTAAAAACTGCAAAAGACTTTCCCTAAATCATACCAATTGTATGCTTCCCTACTTTAATTTCGCAACATTCAATTTCAAACATAAAACAATCGTGCGTAAACTATTCTTATTTCTAATTATAACAACAGCGAGTCAATCGGTGGCTCAAATTAATCTAGATACTGTTATAATTCAAGAGAACCGTATTCAGCTTCCATTTAGCTCTCAAAATCGTGATATTCGCATCATTGGCAAAAAAGAAATAGCAGCGCTACCTGTTCGCACCGTTTCCGATTTACTTGGCTATACAGCAGGCATCGACCTTCGTCGCAGAGGACCTGTTGGAACGCAAGCCGACATCAGTATCGATGGTAGCAACTTCGACCAAGTGCTCGTACTGGTAAATGGCATTAAAATGAGTGACCCTCAAACTGGGCATCATATGCTCAACTTACCAATTCCACTTTCTGCTATTGACCATATTGAAGTACTTCGAGGACCGGCCGCTTCCGTCTACGGAGTTAATGCCCTTGCTGGCGCCATCAATATTATTACCAAAACACCTGAATCAAATTCAGTCAGCGTAGAAATGTATGCGGGATCAAGCTTTCAAAGTGATAGCAGCAATGGAGATACTTACTTTAATATTGGAACACAAGCAGCAGTTTCATTAGTTGGCAAAACGAATAACCAATTGATAACGGCATCGCATGACCAAGGAAATGGTACGCGCTACAATACAGGATTTAATGCGAGTCGTATTTATTACAAATTACAACAGACAATAAACACCAAAAATAAACTTGACATTGAAGGGGCCTATATCAATAATGATTTTGGTGGCAATGGGTTTTATGCTACTCCATACGATGTTAATTCTACCGAAAGAGTTCAAACAGCTTATGGAAGCATTCGACAGACTTATTCTCCAAACGAAAAACTCACAATTCGACCTGGTATTGGTTTACGTTATAATGCAGATGATTATATTTTCATTAAACAAGATCCCGACTATTACAAAAACCATCACGAGACCAATGTAATTACAGGCGAAGTTCAAAGTACCTACAAGATTAAAAACGGATTTTTAGCAAGCGGAATAGAATATCGCAAAGAAGCTATCAACAGCAATAATCTCGGAGAGAGAAATCGTGATAATACTGGTTTTTATGCCGAATACCGCCAATTTATTAAACAAAGCTTTAGTACTACAATTGGTATTTATGGAAACTATAACAGCGATTTTGGATGGAACCTCTACCCCGCTATCAATGCTGGTTTAATTATTTCCGACAATTGGAAAATTTATGCAAATGCAGGGACGGGTCAACGGTTACCAACTTTTACAGACTTATATTACGATGGCCCTTCGAATATAGGCAACGTTGAACTTAAACCGGAAAATGCAACATTCAGTGAAATTGGTATTCGATATAAAAAAAATATTATAAGTGCGCATTCTGCACTATTTTATAGAAGTGTGAACAATATGATTGACTATGTTCGCTCTTCCAATTCTGCGCCTTGGCAGCCGATGAACTATCAGACAGTTAACACTTCAGGATTAACAACCGATTTACTTATCGATTTTAATAAAGCTTTACATTGGGGCGAAGGCCACCCTTTTAATTTGCATGTATCGTATACCTATCTTGATATGTCAATTAAACTACCTGATGCATCATTATCAAAATATTCAATCGATGCACTAAGACATCAGTTCATTGCTGGATTTACGATTCCTATTTCAAAGAAAATTTTATTGCACGCGAACGAACGCTATCTATATCGTATTAACGGTAACGACTATACCCTAATTGACGCTCGACTTGTTTATAAAAGAAATCAATTGAGCATAACTGCCGATATCAGTAATATTCTAAATACGCAATACAAAGAGATAGGAGCAATTCCAATGCCTGGCCGTTGGTATTCGTTAGGTGCACGCTATGATATTCCTTGGAAGTAAAATACCGAGCACAAGACGATTAAAAACTTAAATTACCCACGAATTTAAAATCACTGAAATCTACATTATCATGCTCTACAAAAACAAACAAATCCAATAGACCGACAAAGGTTATTTTCCTTTGAAGGATATTGAGGTTAATTGTGGGTTTTAGGAAAATTTATTTCGACAACTTATTAAAGCGTGTTTGATACGCTTGCCAATAATTTCTTTTCATTCGATCATTTAAAAAAGATGCGTTAATCATCGCTTCTACTTTTTCAGATTTAGATAACATAAATGTGATGATAGTATCACATTGCTTTTCACTGATACCTGCTCTATTGCCCAACACTTGAAATTGTTTTTTAATTTTCCCTTGCGCTAATGAAGGGGGCAAAAGACCATCATCCAGCGCGAAATCTTTATCGGCTATATGCAAGCGCGTATTTAATAAATCGTAAGCAGGACTCAATCGATAATCGCCCATTGGAGTTTCAATCACAGAAAAATTTTTCAGATGTGCATCACCGTTAGAGAAGAGGTAATTGAACAATATTAACTTAAATAGTTTAGGTGCCTCCGACTTATAAGCAGGTAAATACTTTTTCATTATTTCAAATAAGTCAGCGTAATTGCCCAGGTATTTATAATGTGCTCCATGAATTTGTGGTGTTCTACCTGCCAGAGAAGCAAAATCATCTTGTGCCCATTTACTACCATCCTCTTTTACATCGAAACGTTTGGTGAGATAAGCTGGCTCGCCATTACTAAAAAACACCAATGCATTTTCTGCAGTATCAATACCATAAACTTGCTGCGCTAATTGCATGGTGAGGTGTTCATTCGCGGGTAGTTGATCGGCATTTTTATTTACCGCCGGAATAGGTTTTAATATATAAGCCCCTCTCTCACCTTCATGCGTTAATCGTAATTTATTTTTATCAAGTAGCACTATAAATTTCTCTTGTACACCTGAGATAGAAATATGCACTACATTATCTTCAAATTTTTCATTTTGCTTGCTGTTAGATTTAGGCGCAGCATAAGGCAACACATGACTTACCTTTCGCCCATTAAACATCCGCTTCAAACAAGTACGACTGTACGTATCGAATCCGGGAGCTAAAGTGCCAGGACAATATTTTATTTTTGGTGAGGGCATGATTTAATTTTTAATTACGCGAACGGCACCAATTGTATCGTACGATGCGACAGCCAATAGCAAACTGAAATAATCATCCTTATCAATTTTATTTTTTCTGCAAACTGCCTGTTTGTTGGAACCCTCTGGCAGCATATTATAAAAAAATGGAAATAACTCCTTGGAATGATATTCATTAACAATTTTGGGAAGCGTTAAGCTAATAGCAGGCTTGCTGGTATCCGACATCCACGAAGAAAAATAAGTGAACGAAAAAGTACCATCATCGTGCTGCATTAATTTTCCAGCTTGCTGATCTTTGTACAAAACGATTGCGCTTCTCATTGATTAGGTATTAATGATTTTACTTGCAGCAATAATTCTAGTCCTAGTACATCTGCCAATTTTTCAATGGTGAGCAATGTAGGATTACCTTTTCCGCTCTCCAATTGTTTAAGAGTTCGCAGTCCTACACCCGAGAGTTCGGCCAATGCTTCCTGCGTTAAATGTAGGACTTCGCGTCTTGCTTTTAGTTGTTGAATTAAATCAGCGTGGTGCATTATATGGCATTTTAGCATGCAAATATAACACGATAATCAATAAAATACAATATAATGTGCAATATATTGCTCTTTAAAAGTGTTTTATTTACAATTTTAGCCTAAATTCGTAAATAAGTGCAATTTAATACACTTTCGAAAGGCTAAACTATAATTTATCAATGGCTACAATCTTTTAAAAATCTCCCTCATCATGAACTACAAAAACAAGCAAATGTCATGGACAGGCACGGGATATATTCCGATGAAGTATTTAGAGGTGAATTGTGTGTTTTAGACTTTAGAAAAACAGCAGAACCCAATCATAAATAAAAAGCTATCCAATTACTTTTCTTGAATAAGGAATATTAAATGGATTTTCCTCTAATAAAAACCATCATCACCCAAACCACCACCTGAGCAATCAGGATAATCGCAGAGTAAAACAAAACCGCAAGGGAGCCACCACCTTTAAAATTTTCCAGGTCGGTGAAAAGAAGGATGTTTAAGAAAAGTCCACCGAGCAATAGGGTTGTTTTTAAGATCCTTTGTGATTTATTTCTAATCAAACCAACAATTGCCATTAGATAAAATACAAAGTAACAGGCATACAAAACACTAAACTCATTATCGGTGGGCAGCATCGAAAAATGAAATTAAATGCGACTAACCAACTTTTACTTTTGATTTACGAATTATAGAAGATGGTCTAGATTTTTTCGCCTTTAATTTCTTTATAAATACACTTAATGCAATCTCCTCCTCCTTAGTTAGCGGTTTGGGATCAACAATAATTTCTAAATCGTCTTTTATAGTCTTTTTTTTCATGGATTGTATTTGTTTAATAAATGAAGTGAGGCTTTGGTATCTAAAATCAATAAATGACCACCGAAGTGAATTGCGCCTATCTTTTCAACGTAGTGCTTAATTAATACCGTTTTGGCTCTAAAGGAAACGAAGCCTTCTTTCCCATTTTGGAAAGATAATTTACATGCGTAGGCTATTAAATTACCCGCAACACCAAGATATACTTTATTCCTGCCAATATTAAAGGGGGCATTTTCAATTAAATGAATATACACGTTATCAGCAGTAATGGAAACACTAATTAGACCTTGGATAATTTCCGTGTTATTTACGATTGTTAATTTAAAAACATCCCGATCTGGATATAACAACTCCCCTTTCCAGTCGAATTTCCATCCATTCTTTTTTGCAATTCCCTTCAGATCAACTTTTGTTAAAGGCAATATACATGTTGGAAAGCTGTCTCCTGTAATGGCGTTTTCAATAGAGTTTGTTAATTTGTCTACCTGTATATCAATAAGAATGCTTCTGCTTTTCACATAATAAAGATAAGGAATTCAATAGATTATTTTCAACGAAAAATTTCATTTTTGATATTACGATGCATTTAACGTAGATTTTTATTTTCGAAGCAATTTTCGCCATAATACAAATCACTTTCGCGTGCACACTTCAACGTTGCATTTTCAAATCGCGATGCCCTTCGAGCCACCTTACCTCGACAAGCTCGGCACAAGCAGGGACCGCCTTGCGATCAAAGTAGCCTAATGCGTATTTCTAAAATTCCAAATACTGACGGAAAAATCAACTCATTACATCTTCAAATCGCGATGCCCTTCGAGTCGCCTCAGGGACCGCGTCGCGAGCAAATCAGCACATTATCAAATTAACGTAAAGCGTGTTCCGAACCTTTGGAACTCTGCTTTGCGGCTACCAGCCTCCGCCAGCGCCACCGCCGCCTGAGCTGCCGCCGCCGAAACCACCGAAGCCACCGCTAGAGCCACCATAACCACCGCCGTAACCAAAGCCACCGCTACCTCTAGTAAAATCAGAATAGCGCCCACTCTGCGTGCGAGTAGCTACGTTTAAAAGCTGCCAAGCTACCCAAAAGGATATACCATTGTTAACAGCGTATCTGCGAACACTGATAACTTTGAAAATAATTATCAATGCAAAAAAGAATAACACGAAAAATATTGGTCCTGATCTAAACTTTCGAAAGCCCTTTTTCTGAGCTGTCGCTTTATAAGGCTCGCCTTTTACAGCATTAATTATCTTACTAACGCCATTGTCTATACCCTCAAAGTATTTTCCTGATTTAAAAAACGGACGAATATCATTGGTGATTATCTTACCACACAAAGCATCAGGCAATGCGCCTTCAATCCCGTAACCAGTAGTAATAAACATCTGACGATCATTTATTGCTACACAAAGTAATACACCATTCTCATTACCCTTCGTTCCTATCTTCCATTCGTTAAACAAACCTGTTGAATACTCACTGATAGGCATATCCGAAGTTGTCTCAATTACTACGACTGCAATCTGTGTGGACGTAGAATCTGCAAAGGCAACCAGTTTATCTTCTAACGCCTTTACCTGATTAGCTTCTAACGTATTTGTGAAATCATTAACAAGTCTTGGTGGATCTGATGGTTTCGGATACTCGACCTGCGCCCAGCTATTGCTGAACATAGTAATTAATAATACGAGTACAATTCCGAGTTTTTTCATCTATCCAATCACTATGTCGTTAGGTAATTCATTTTTGTCGTTAGCTCGCGGAGGAAAAAACTTACTCAACACTTCACCTGTATCCTGAATGGCAGTTGTTAATCCATCGACATAATTGCCAACTTTAAAGGCAGCCACAATCTTTTGCTTCACCGATCTCCAGAATTCTTCTCCTACTTTCTGATGAATACCTGCATCACCAATAATTGCAAACTTTTTATGTCCGAATGCGACGTATAACAGTACGCCGTTACGAAGTTCCGTCTCATGCATTTTTAACTTTTCAAAAATAAATGCCGCACGGTCCATCACATCCGCTTCACATTCTTCTTCTAAGTATAAACGTATCTCGCCCGAAGTCTTTTCCTCCGCACTCGTAATCGCAGCTTTCAATTGCTGCAAATTTTGCTCTGTTAAACTTCCGGTGATAGGCATATTCTTAATTGAAATTAGGAACTACCGGTTTGTTAGTGCCTGGATCAGCCTGAAAGAACGCTTTCTCCTGAAATCCGAAAAAGCCAGCAACTATATTTCGTGGAAATGTCTTTATCGTTAAATTATAATCCTGCACCGACTCATTAAATGTCTTTCTTGCAAATGAAATTCTGTTTTCTGTCCCTGCCAGCTCATTCATCAATCCTTGAAAAGCTTCGGTAGTTTTTAGCTGAGGATAATTTTCAGCAACAGCTAACAAACGACTAATAGCACCACCAGCTTGATTTTGTGCAGCCTGAAATTTTGCTAATTGTTCAGGAGTAATATTACTAGGGTCTATTTTCATTGATGTTGCATTCGCTCTCGCTTCCATCACCTGCGTCAATGTTTCCTGTTCAAACTTAGCGGAACCTTTGATTGTTTCTACTAAACTTGGGATTAAATCTGCACGACGTTGATAGTTATTCTCTACCTGTGCCCAAGCTGTTTTAATAGCAAGATCTTTTGCTACCATTGCATTATAATTACCTGCAATAAATTGGTAAGCTGCAAAAATAATTAGTAAGAAAGCTGCGAAGATGATCAGCAATACTTTGTAAATAGGTTTCATAGTTGAATAGGTTTGATTGCGTTAACGAATGTAGTGTTAATTTATTTTCACATTATGAATCGAAGGTAATTTATTTTATAACCCTCGGCCATAAATTTCTTTTCGTAGGTGGTTTGTATACTTAAATTAAATCCTTCGGGCGTATCGGTGTATAAATCCTTTGTGCAGACTTCCATCTCGCCTTCTTCTGTCGTCAATACATCTAGCGTATATTCAAACAATCCGATGTTATCTGTTTTCAAATGTAGTTTACCACCTGGTTTCAATAACATGCGATAAAGATTCATGAATTTCTTGTTCGTCAATCGTCGGTTCTCACGTGTTAACTGCGGCTGTGGATCAGGAAAGGTAATCCATATTTCACTTACCTCACCTTTCTCGAAAAATTGTGCAAGCCATTCGATGTGCACACGTAAAAAAGCAGCGTTTAAAATATTTTCTTCATTAGCAGTTTTAGCTCCTCTCCAGATTCTTGCTCCCTTGATATCGATGCCAATAAAATTTTTATCAGGATTATCTTGCGATAAAGCCACCGTATATTCTCCTCGACCGCAGCCTATTTCAAGCACAATCGGATTATCATTCTTGAATACATTTTTATTCCAGTTGCCTTTCATTCCGTGATCGGTATGCACCAACGGAAAAGGGAATTGATAAACACGCTCTAAACGGGTGAGCTCATCAAATCGTTGTAGTTTTTTCTTCGACATAATTTCAGCAAACGAAAATAAGCAACCCTGCGCATCATTCAAAATAGAATTGGTTCACTAACTTTGTTTTTATGCAACAGCAAAAACGGGTTTTATTTACAGTACTTGATTGGGGACTTGGACATGCTACGAGAAGCATTCCCGTGATAGAAGCTTTTTTGCAACATGGTTATGATGTACATCTTGCCGGTGAAGGCAACTCACTTTTATTGTTAAAAATTCGTTTCCCCAATTTATGTACGCATAACTTATACGGAATCCAAGTGAGCTTTTCTAATTCGTCTTTCGGTATAATCATGATGATTCCTCAATTGTTAAAGTCCATTAAAAGAGAGCATCAACAGTTTCTTACTCTATGTAACGAAATAAAGCCTGACTTAATCATTAGCGATAATCGTTATGGCGCATGGCATCCAACAATACAAAGTATTTTTATAGGACAACAGTTATATTTGCAAGCACCTAATCGTTTTACAAAATGGATTGAACCCATTCTATTTCATTTTCACTCGATATTTTTAAAACGATTTTCGAAAATCTGGATTCCAGATGCAGCAGGTGAAAATAATTTAAGTGGAATTTTAGCTCACCATCCTTCGATTGCTCAAAGTCTAAATTGTGATTTCATTGGACCTTTATCTCGTTTTAATATTTCAAATAATCATCCAACAGAAAATAATTACGAAGTAGTTGTGCTTATTTCAGGACCAGAACCACAGCGAAGTATTTTTCAAGAAGCCTGCTTAAATGAAGCAATGCGAATCAATAAAAAAACATTAATTCTATTAGGTCAGCCGAATAAAAACGAGCAAGTAACTAAAGGAAATATAACACTCGTTTCACATCTTTCGAAAAACGAACTCGCACCAATTATTCAAAGCGCAAAATACATTGTTTGCCGTTCGGGCTATTCAACTTTAATGGACTTAGCCAAACTGAACAAAACTGCATTGTGTATCCCTACTCCTGGACAAACAGAGCAATTATATCTAGCAAAGCATTTATCCAAACAACATAAAATTGTTTTTCAGGAACAACATAAAATGAACTGGGAGAAAGGATTTCAAAAGCTTTCAGATGTTGAGCAATTGTCATTTTCGTCGGACGATTTGTTAAACCAGGCCATCACCAAGTTATCGTTTTAATTTTTTCGCTACTATTGCAATGCGTTAAGGTTCCCGCCTAAAAAACGGGATTAATAGAGAATCCGGTGTAAATCCGGGACAGTCCCCGCTGCTGTAAACAGCTTTGGCATTAGCCATTGAATGCAACAACCACTGTGAAAACGGGAAGGTGCATGAACTGTAAGTCAGAAGACCTGCCTCAATGCCATAACAACGAAACCTTCGGAGGAAAGGTATCCATTGTAAAGCGTATAACGGCTATGCCTTTACGCATCATGGATATTTTTCTCCATATAAATTTATATCTATGAAAACAATCAATTCTATTATTGCAGTTTGTTTAACAGTTTTATTTTTTTCTTCATGTGATGATACGCCTGAAACAACTCCATCAACTGTTCCGAGTAATTTAAAAGGTGTATTCATTTGTAATGAAGGAGCATTCGGACAAGGAAATGGAAGTATTTCATTTTTAAATTCTGATTCAGGAACATTCAATCTAGATCTTTATCAGGCAGCTAACAATCTTCCATTAGGTGATGTTGTACAGTCGATTGCGTTATACGATAACCGTGCTTTTATTGCAGTAAACAACTCTCAAAAAATGGAAGTCGTTTCATTGCAAAATTTCAAACGTCTAGCAACCATTAATGGACTTTCATCACCCCGTTACTTTGTAGGCAATGGAAGTAAAGGATATGTTTCGGATTGGATATCTAATAAAGTGTATGTTTTAAATTTGAATTCTTATCAAATAATTGATACAATTCCTACGGGAAGTGGCCCTGAAGAAATGGCAATTGTAAACAACAAATTATTTGTATGCAATAGCGGTGGATTTGGAGACGATAGCAGCATGACCGTTATCGATATTAATTCGAATTTTGTCCTAGCAACGATTAACACACCTGTAAATCCTTCTTCCATCAAACAAGATGTTAATGGTAAATTGTGGGTGCTTTGCAGAGGCAGTTTAGGTAGCGACTTTACACCTACTCCTGATGATGCAGCTGGTTCGCTGATTCAAATCAATCCAACAACTAATGCAATTGAACAACAATTTACGTTTGCTTATAACAATCATCCCATCAAATTACAAATCAATAAAACAAAAGATGAATTGTATTTCTTAGAAGGAGAATATGGTTATGCTGGAGAAATTAAAAAGTTAAGTATTAATACAACAACACAATCGCCTGCAACTGTGGTAGGCTCTTCGTTTTACGGTTTGGGAATTAATCCGAAGGATGATTTAATATACGCAAGTCGCGTTGATTTTTCTGCCAGAACTTATGTATTACGCTTTCAAGCAGACGGAACATTGATTGATTCTGTATTAGCAGGAATTGCTCCTAATGGATTTGCGTTTAACTAAACTACTTGCTTAGTAATAAATCTGTACTTACAGCTGTGTTGCTGATATGATTTGCTCGGTCACGAATGTAAAACTGAAATCTTCCCTGCGTATTTAATAAAATTAAAGCACTGATATAATCCATTCGATAAGTAACAGTCGCTTCAATCGATTTACTATTTCCCGGAGGTTCGATGTATTGCATGCGCTGATTAAATTTCACTTGTACGCTATCGAAATAAATATTGGTATCGCAGTTTGTCGTGATATCTGTTACCTGCGTCCATATTTTCTTTGGACGATAGACCGTTCCATTTTTCTCTTCGTATGCAATGTAAAGGTTGCTATTATCAGCACCACAAGAAGTATTAAATTCATTCTCTAAAAATCCGATGTCACCATCACCATCTTTAATGGTAAAAATAAAATCGACTGCTGTATCAACACCAGCAGCATCGGAATATTTAATAAAATTATCAAATGTCACTTCGGGCGTGGTAGAAAATGTCTGATCTTTTTTACAAGAAGAAATCATCGCAAAAATCACCAACGCCGATAGAAAATATTTTGTCATACTGCTAAATTACGAATTTGATTTTATACTAAACAGGTTTATAAATTAATGCAGATCGTTCTTTATTGCCTAATAAATCTTTTGCTGCCGACTGAATGTCTTTAGCTGTAACGCTTTTTACTTTCGCTCTAATTTCATCAACAGTAATCACAGAACCAAAATTCAAAAATGCCTTCGAGCGGGAAAGTAAAACGCTTAATCTGTTTTCCTGGGCCATCATAATCTGACCTAACAATTGCTCACGATATTGCAAAAATAATTTATCGCCAAGTGGCTTATCGCATAGCTTATCCAGCTCTTGATTCGCCAGTTTTAATGTTTTATTAAAATGCTTTTGATCTGTAGCAAAATACAAGAAGAAAATTCCTGTATCGCTATAGGTGTGGTAACCCGATTCAATCGTATAGGTAAATCCGTACTTCTCACGCACATTCAGATTCAAACGGGAATTCATTCCTGGTCCGCCTAATAAATTATTTAACAAAACCAATGTATAACGCCTTGGATCATTCAATGCATAACCAGGAATTCCGCTAATATAATGTACCTGAGAAATTGATTTAGAAATTTCTACTTCAGATGATTTATAGTTTTTATATTTTGTTCGAACAGGAACTTTATTGCTCGATTTTTTTGTTCCGAAAAATTCTTCCGCTAATGCTATCGCTTTTTCTAATCCGATAGAACCACTCACAGAGAATACCGTAACGGAAGGATGATAATTACGCTTGATAAAGTCGACAATATTTTTACGCTTGAAAGAGCGAAGTGATTTTTCTGTACCTAATATCGGATGTCCTAGTGTATGTCCTTTAAAAACCTGCCCTTCAAAATCATCAAAAATCTGTTCGTAAGGAGTATCCTGATAGGAATGAATTTCATCAATGATCACATCCTTTTCTTTCTCAATTTCTTTTTCAGGAAAAATAGAATTATGAAAAATATCGGCAATTAATTCAACGGCTCTTGGTAAATACTGATTCATCACAGAAGCATGCAAACAAGTCTCTTCCTTAGTTGTGTAAGCATTCAAATCGCCTCCTATAACTTCTAAGCGATTTAAAATATGATACGACTTACGATTCTTAGTTCCTTTAAATAAACAATGTTCGATGTAATGCGCAAGTCCTTCTTCGTTCTTACCTTCGTCACGTGTACCTGCTTTCACCATTACCGCCACATGCGATACTACAGCAGTGGGATGATGCTCGTATAAAACTTTAAGTCCGTTTTTAAGAATAACCGTTTCACTGTTAACCATGCACAAACTTACTTAACTGTTAGGAATATTCAATCAATTTTGAAAATACTTGCCACCTAATTTTACCTTTGCATGAACAAAACACCTATTGCATTGTTTAAGTGCTTTAAATATCTATGAAAAAACTAATTCTCCTCTTCGCTCTTCTATTTTCGATTACCTACACCAATGCCCAAAATTGTATTGTTTCAGGCACAATTACCAATATCATTAACAATGAACCACTACCCTTTGCGGTGGTAGTTGTCAAAAACGGAACGTCTGTTTCAAGTACAACGTCTGATACACTTGGGAATTACTTTTTAAATATTGAAAAACCCGGAACCTACAATATCGAAGTTATGCTTACGGGTTTTGTAAAAGGATCTGCATTTGAAGTCGTGCTTCAACCCAACAAGCGAGCTATAATCAATATTGCTTTAGAAGAAGATGTAAAGAAATTAAGTGAAGTAGTTATTACGACTGCTGTTTATCCGAAAAAAGAAGAGAGTCCTGTTTCCTTAAGAACATTAGGTGTTGCAGAGATTAAACGTAATCCTGGAGGAAACAGAGATATTTCTAAAGTGATTCAATCGTTACCGGGTGTTGCATCGATTCCTACTTTTCGTAACGACCTCATCGTTAGAGGAGGTTCATCCAACGAAAATCGTTTTTACCTAGATGGAATTGAGATACCAAACATCAATCACTTTGCTACGCAAGGGGCATCAGGCGGACCTGTTGGAATGTTGAATGTGGATTTTATTCAGGATGTGAATTTTTATTCTGGGGCATTTCCTGCTAATAGAGGAAACACTTTGAGTTCGGTTTTGGATTTTAAATTTAAAGATGGAAGAAACGACAAACCGTTCTACTCACTTACATTAGGCGCGAGCGATTTAGCGGCAGTTTATGATGGACCAGTTTCTAAGAATTCTACATTGATTGCTTCTTATCGTCGTTCGTATTTGCAGGTTTTGTTTAGCGCATTAGGCTTGCCGTTCTTACCAATTTACAACGACTTTCAATTCAAATACAAGATTAAGCCAGATAATAAAAATGAATTCACTTTTATTGGCTTAGGTGCTTTTGATAATTTCAAATTGAATTTAGACGCAAACGAAACGGATGAACAAAAATATTTATTGGGCACATTGCCATCAAGCCAACAGTGGAATTACACCATTGGTGGATCTTACAGACACTTTTCAAAGAATCGTTTCATTACACTTGTTATCAGCAGAAATCACTTAGAAAATTCGAGTAATAAGTATAAGAATAATGATTTGACAAATCCATCAGGCAAAATATTAGATTATCAATCGGCGGAAATTGAAAATAAATTAAGATTAGAAGAAACAGTTCGTATTAGCGATTGGAAAATTAATTACGGAGTTGGTTTAGAAGATGCGAATTATTCTAACAGCACTTACAACAAACTTCCCAATGATATCACGTTGAATTTTAATTCTAACATTAATTTTCAAAAGTATAGTGGCTTCGGACAAATAAGCAGAACATATTCTAAGACGAATACAACAATATCATTTGGAGCAAGAATAGATGGAAACAATTATGGATCGAAAATGAAAAATCCATTGGATCAATTTTCACCTCGATTATCTGTAAGTCAGCAATTGTATAAAGCGCTTTACTTTAATGCAAGTGCAGGTGTGTTTTATCAGTTACCAGCCTATACTATTTTAGGATATAAAAATAACGCTGGCCAATTTACAAATACAAACATACCTTACATTATGAACCAGCAAGCAGTGGCAGGACTTGAATATGTAAGTGAGAAAAACATTCGCGTGACCTTAGAAGGCTACTATAAAATTTACGAGAATTATCCTTTTAATCTAATAGACTCTATCAGCATTGCTAATTTGGGTGGCGATTTTGGTGTGGTTGGAAATGTCCCAGTTAATGAGAATTCAAAAGGACGTGCTTATGGTGTTGAATTATTAGTGCAGCAAAAGCTATACAAGAACTTTTACGCATTGCTTGCCTATACTTTTGGCAAGAGTGAATTTACTAATGGAGATGATAAATATGTTGCTTCTGGTTCCGACTATCGTCATACACTAAGTTTAACAGCTGGAAAGATCTTCAATAAAAACTGGGAAGCGGGATTGAAATTCAGAATGAGTTCAGGCGCTCCATACACTCCTAACGATTATGCCGCGAGTGCATTAATTTCAAACTGGAATGTAACGGGACAGGCTATCCGCGATTATTCATTATTGAATACAGGAAGAACAAATACTTTTACGCAATTAGATATTCGCGTCGATAAAAAGTACTTCTTTAAAAAATCGGCATTGAATTTTTATCTGGATATTCAGAATTTCTTAAATCAGAAAACCTATTTCAACCCGTACTTAACGACAGTGCTTGATGCAAACGGATTGCCTGAAATAGACCCCGACAAACCAGACTCTTACAAGTTGAAAGAATTGGAAAACTCTTCTGGAACAGTGGTGCCTACGTTAGGAGTGATATTTGAGTTTTAGAAGACTCTTAATTTAATACAACCCTCTTACTAATTACCCCATCTTCTTTAGTAAGCATGATTAAATAAACACCAGAAGGAATGTTAATTGTTTGCATTGATAAAGCATTCCTACCCTGATTTAACACACCTTCAAAAACAGTTTCGATTAATTGTCCATTTATATCACACAAAGTAATTTTAACTTTCTGTGATTTATTATTGATGATTTCTAACTGCGGATTTTGTGATTGAATAACATTCATACTAAATCCATCAGCATTATTATTTTGAATTCCAGTTGCAACAATTACAACAGTATCGTTTTTATTCGACAAAGATGCACTGCAACTATTAGGTCCACCATAAACCGACAAGGCCGAGATGTATTGTCCGGGTGCACTATAATTAACAACAGGATTCTGCTGACTGGATGTTAGAGGAGAACCACCATTAAAAAACCAACTCCATCCACTTGGATTAGATGCACAAGAACCATAATACTGAACCTGATTACCATTAATAATGTGAGTAATAACTACTGGACAGATTTGCGCTTGACTTAATGATGTTGTAAGGATTAATCCAAGAATGATAAATAGTTTTTTCATGGGAGTGATTTTAAATCTTTTAGTTTGCGAATGTGGCAATTATATGACAAGTTATTTCAAAACTACAATAAAAAAATTAGTAATACAATCAGATTTTTTATACATTTGTTTAGCCCATGAAATTCCACGATAAATATCCTATTCTCAAACAAAAAGAATTTTTAGCTCAAATGCTTACAAATAGTGTATTCACTACAATGTCGCTGGAAAATCAGCAAGTAGAATTATCGAAAGTAAATGAGATTGTGCAAGGCCTATTAAAAGAAAAAGAATCAAAAGGCAATCAGTTCTTTTCTAATCAAATCAGCTAAAGGCTTTTCGTTTCCTTTATCGGCTTCTTTCATGGCATTGATATAAATCTTTCTTGCATCTCCTTCTCGGTGATATAAATCTATAGGCTGATATCCTAATTGCATTGCTACCAAATTCATTAAAATTCGTCCAGTTCTTCCATTGCCATTATTAAAAGGATGAATCCTTACAAATTCATAATGACTATAAATCAAACAATCTACCACAGAAGGTTCATCTGCGCAATTTTCGATTTTATAATTCAAATGATCTAAAAATTGATACATCAATTGTAAAACCATGTTTGGTGCAGGAGGTAATAATTGACCAACAACAACATCAGACAATCTCCAACTACCTGCCCAATCATATAATTCTTCAAAAGCAATTCGATGGATTTCTAAAATCAGCTGCGTTGTGATTTTTATTTCACTATCGAGCTCAAAAACATAAAGCTCTGCTAGTGCAATACCCTTTGCTTCGATTTGATTTATTTGATCAAAATCGGAAATATTTAATTTATTTCCTTCTGGCGAAGGAGTCCAATTGGTATTGCCTGTCATTAATCAAATTTATCAATTTTAATTAATAAAGCACACATGTTTTATATCAAAAATAATTCGACTCAAAAATCTTATATCTAGCCTCATAATTATCAAACTTATTAAAGCATTACATTTTATTTATGTAATTCCCAATCATATCGCTGAACTGATAACCATCAACAATACGATCTTTTGATAATTTATCGTACGATACTAATCCCCAAAGAATAAATTCTTTGATGAAATAAATATCTTCTTTCGCTAACTCTGGCTGGTATTTTTGAATTAGCTCATCAAGTGGTTTAATCAAATCAAGTTGCTTCTTGTACTCAACATCGCTGATGTCATCTAATAACTCAAATCCTGATTCATTAAAAAACCATTCGATGATTTTTGCATACGGACTTTTATCTGGATTCTTTTCTAACTTCTCAATCTTCGGAAAATATGCAGGGAAATAACTTTTAATTGCATCGTTAATTAAATGCTGAGCAACAATAGCCGCACCCTCTTGCTCTCCCTCGTAAACTAATTCTACCTTGCCCGTTATTGCAGGAATAATTCCCATAAAATCTGATAAACGAACACTTGTTTTCGACGAACCTGTTTTTAATGCACGACGCTCTGCTGTACTAATTAAATTTTCATAAGCCGTAATACTTAAGCGTGCACTCACACCACTCTTGTTATCGATATACTCACTATCACGTGCCTCAAATGAAACCTGCTCTAATAAATCCTTTGCTAAACTTGGTACATATACATTTTCAGATTGCTCTTTATTCAACTTTGCTTCCTGACTCGTAATGGTTCGTGCAATTGTAATTGAATCTGGATAGTGTGTTAATATCTGTGAACCGATACGGTCTTTCAACGGAGTTACAATGCTACCGCGATTCGTATAATCTTCCGGGTTTGCAGTAAATATAAATTGAATATCTAAATTCAATCGGATTTTAAAACCGCGAATTTGAACATCGCCCTCTTGCAAAATATTAAACAGCGCTACTTGAATTCTTGCTTGTAAATCGGGCAACTCATTAATCACAAAAATACATCTGTTAGCACGAGGAATCATTCCGAAGTGAATCACTCTATCATCTGCAAACGACAATTTCATATTAGCTGCTTTTATAGGATCTATATCGCCAATTAAATCTGCAACCGTTACATCTGGCGTAGCTAATTTTTCAAAAAAACGATTACTTCTGTGAAGCCATTCAATCGGAGTATTATCTCCATGCTCTTGAATTAAATCTTTTGCATAACGAGAGATAGGTTGCAATGGATCATCATTAATTTCAGAGCCTGCAACAAATGGAATATACTCATCTAACAACTCCACCATCTTACGCGCTAACCTTGTTTTAGCTTGTCCGCGTAGACCTAATAAGTTTATGTTATGTCGAGATAAAATTGCACGCTCCAACTCAGGAATAACTGTATTTTCAAATCCATGTACACCTTCAAAAACTGGCATGCCTGATTTTAATTTTTCAATTAAGTTATCGCGCAATTCATCTTTTATCGACTTCGATTGATAGCTTGATTTTTTTAAATCGCCTAGGGTTTTTATTTTATCTGCTTTCATTATTTGAGATTGTAAATTGTTTTAAGTGTTTTTTTATTTATCAATTCTTGATATATCAACTATTATTTAATTCTCTTTTTTCGATTGGCCTCATAATCTTCAAAAATCATTTCACCTAATCCTTTTAATCCTGTGTAAAATGCTTTCCCTTGATTTGCTTCTGTAAAACGATTGACAAATCGCTGCAAGTAGGGATCATTTGCAATCATAAATGTCGTAATCGGAATATGTAATTTTCTTGCTTGGGCCGCCTGATTATAACATTGTTCAACGATGTATTCATCAAGTCCGTTTGAATTCATGTAATAGGTTCCATCTTTTTCACGAACACAACTTGGCTTCCCATCGGTAATCATAAAAATTTGCTTGTTGGTATTTCTCTTCCGACGTAATATATCCATTGCTAATTGTAAACCCGCAACGGTATTCGTATGATAAGGACCCACTTTTAAATATGGTAAATCTTTAATAGCAATAGGCCAGGCATCATTACCAAATACTAAAACATCAATCGTGTCTTTCGGATAACGGGTTGTGATTAATTCTGCTAATGCCATCGCTACTTTTTTAGCAGGTGTGATGCGATCTTCTCCGTATAAAATCATACTATGACTAATATCAATCATCAGCACAGTACTCATCTGCGCTTTGTATGTCGACTCTTCAACGATCAAATCATTTTCGGTAAGTTTAAATTCATCAACTCCATTATTGATTTGAGCATTGCGCAAACTTTCGGTCATTGAGATACTCTCTAATCCATCGCCGAAATTATAATTCCGAAACTCGCCTGTTTGTTCATCACCACTTCCAACATGTTTTGTTTTATGATTTCCATTACCCGCCTTTTTCAAATTACCAAAAATCTGATCTAAGGCCTGCTGACGAATTGCGCGTTCTGTTTTTGCAGTAATACCAATTCCACCTGTACCATCTTCATTAATTTCATCTCGGATATATCCTTTCTTTTTCAAGTCTTCGATGAAATCATCAATCGTATAATCTTTATCTGTGAGCTTATACTCAACATCTATTTCACGAAGCCACGAAATCGCCTCGTCGAAGTCGCCAGCCGTATGAATAATAAGTTCCTTAAAAATATCAAACAGCCTATCAAAGGGTGATTGAAACGGCGCTTCGTATTTTTTAAATAAAAATCCTTTTTTTATTTGCTTATTCATTTTGTAACAACTGCTAAATTCTAAGATTGTAAAATGTAAACAAGTGGATTACTTTTAAGTTATAAAAAACAGAAAAAGTTTATTTCACTTACTCTAATGTAGAAAGAAAACTCAAATAAAAAAGCCCCTCAGATTTAATTTTCCGAGGGACCTTTCAATATTTTCTAGCAATTACTTACTCATGTCTGTGAAGTTCTTATAGAACACTGGAATGGTCTCAATACCTTTCAAGAAATTGAAGATTCCATAATGCTCATTTGGAGAGTGAATCAAGTCACTATCTAATCCAAAGCCCATCAACACACTCTTCAATCCTAATTCTTTTTCAAACAATGCAACGATCGGAATACTTCCGCCACCACGTGTAGGAATTGGCTTCTTACCAAATGTAGTTTCCATTGCCATACTCGCTGCTTTGAAGGCAATCGAATCAGTTGGTGTAACAACTGGCTCACCGCCGTGATGCGGAGTCACTTTTACTTTCACTGATTTAGGTGCAAGCGATTCGAAATGTTTAGTAAATATTTCTGTGATTTTATCAGTTGTTTGATTAGGCACCAAACGCATAGAGATTTTTGCATACGCTTTACTTGGTAAAACTGTCTTCGCACCTTCTCCGATATATCCGCCCCAGATACCATTCAACTCAAACGTTGGTCGAATACCAGTACGCTCTAAGGTTGTGTATCCTTTTTCTCCGTGCACATCTTCAACATTCAAATCTTTCTTGTATTCATCAAGACTGAATGGCGCGCGATTTAATTCTTCACGTTCTGCATCAGTTAAAACAACTACATCATTATAAAATCCTGGTATCGTGATATGATTATTTTCGTCTTTCATCTTCGCAATCATCTCGCACAAAATAGTAATCGGATTCGCAACAGCTCCACCATAAACTCCTGAATGTAAATCTCTATTTGGACCTGTAACTTCTACTTCAACATAACTCAATCCACGTAACCCAACATCAATCGAAGGAATATCATTCGCGATAATAGAAGTATCACTAATCAGAATGATATCGCCTTTCAAGCGGTCTTTATTATCACGAATCCATGTTCCTAAATTTGATGAGCCCACTTCTTCTTCACCTTCAATCATGAATTTCACATTGCAAGGAAGCGAATTCGTTTTCATCATCAATTCAAAAGCCTTCACATGCATGAACATCTGACCTTTGTCATCGCATGATCCACGCGCCACGATTAAACCATCTTTAATCACAGGCTCAAAAGGAGGTGAATCCCATAACTCTAATGGATCAGCAGGCTGAACATCATAGTGACCATAAACAACCACAGTTGGTAATGCAGGGTCAATCATTTTTTCTCCGTAAACGATAGGGTGTCCTGGTGTAGGACAAACTTCTACCTTATCAGCACCGGCTGCAATAAGGCTGTTTTTTACAAATTCTGCATTGCGTTGTACGTCTTCTTTATACTTAGAATCAGCACTCACAGAAGGGATGCGAAGCATATCCATCAGCTCCGCTAAAAATCGATCTTTATTTTCTTCGATGTATTGTTTAATATGTTCCATAATTTTGGCTTAACTTTGTTGAATTACACTCCAAATATAGTTTAAAAGCCAATTCATTTAAGAATGAAAAACAGAATATTGGTAAATAAATTCAGTTACCTGTTTATTACCTTATTGATAATCACATCAAAAGTTTTTGCCCAGGTTCCGGCTAACGATAATTGTTTAAATGCAAAGTTTATCAACCTCGATGCTACGGGAAATCTTTGCTTTACCAGCACTAACCAATTTGCCTCAGGTGATGGGTATTCTAACTCTTGTGATGCAGGTGCTACAACACCACTTCCTCCAGGCGGACATGAGGTTTGGTTTACTTACATAACATCTGGCCCAATTAATACAATTACTGTTGTCCCTTCGGGAGGAACACCCATTCAAAAAGCATCGGTAACCGTCTCTAACGGAAACTGCGCAGTAGGTGGAACTAATGTTTGTAATGCAGCAACTACTAATGGAGGAACGGCATCAACGGCTTTTAGCATTGCAACAGGAACACAAATCTGGTTTTCGGTAACGGCACTCGTTAGCGACGGAAGTTTCTCCGTTTGCATTAATTCAACACAAGGATTTGTAAGCCCAGGAATCAATTGTGCTAGTGCTGTTCAGATTTGTAACAAAGTCGATTTTAGCTGCCCTGGTTCTGCTATCAATAGTTCAACAGTTTTACCATCTTGTTTTTCGACACCTCCTAATCGTGAGATGTGGTATAAATTTACACCAGGGAATACTGCTCCTTTAGAGTTCACTTGTACCCCAACAGGTATTGGCGGATTCCGTTGGGCTTTGTATGATATTACAACTGGTTGTCCAGGAACTCAAGTAGCATGTAATAATATTTACAACTCGTCTCTTCCATTCGGATTATCGGCAAGTGCATTAAACTGTAACACTACTCCATTTTGCCCTCCGGTTACCGTTACATCGGGAAGAACCTACGCATTGATGATAGACGACACCAGCGAATCGGGTTCTGGTTTCAACATGAAATGGGGAACTGCATTAAACATGCTTCCTACAGCAGGATTCAATGTGGATAGTGTTTCTGCTTGTGGATCTTTAACATTAAACATTTCTGACTTTTCAACTTACTCAAATAACACTACTACATTCACTCTAGATTACGGTGATGGTTCACCGTTAGTAAATGGCAATGGACTAACAGGGCCTTTTATATACCCATCGCATTCGTATGGACCAGGGACTTATTATGTAACACTTACACTCAATAATCCAACAGGTTGTTCGAGCACTTTTACTCGACAAATTGTAGTTACACCAAAACCGAGTGCAACATTTTCAGTGAATACTAACAGCGGATGCACGGATGGAACGAATCCTATAACAGTCGACTTTTCTGTTAACTCAGTTTCGTTTAATGCCAACTATAATTGGAACTTCCCCAACAATGCTGGTGTTATAGGAACAGGCATTGGAACAAATACCGTATTTTGGAATACGGTTGGTGCTCAGCCTGTCTGGTTGGTTGCAACAGAGAATGGCTGCGTATCAGATACTGCTAGAGATACTATTTATGTTTATGATTATCCAACATCGACATTCAGTCTTGCAGCTACAGGATGTACAGATAATCCTATATCAGTAACCTATACTGGAAATGCAAGTAGCTCGGCAACTTATGGTTGGTCCTACGGAACAGGAACAGTAACTAATTCAACGAATCAGTCATTTAATATTTCATGGCCTGCACCAGGTAATTATTCTGTTGGCCTCGCGGTTCAAGAGCATGGTTGCTTATCCTTCCCTACTTCTAACAATATTTCAATTGGTCAGTCCCCTACCGTTAGTGTTACCGCTCCTAATTCTGTTTGCGAAGGCGATACACTTACGGTTAACAATATTGTCAGTGGAAATCCTGCTGGTTTAACTTATGTTTGGAATTTCGGAACTACAACAGTTGTTTCTGGTAATCCTGCTACAACAGGCAACGGAACTTTTACATGGCCAACAGCAGGAGCTACTTCATGGATTGTTGCAGGAACATCTGCTAATGGATGTACATCTACGGATACTGCAAGTATTTTGGTGCGAGCTAATCCAGTATCAACCTTTACTGTCAGCAACAACCAAGTTTGCGGAAACGATAATACCATTTTGACATTCACAGGAAGCACGCAACAGCCGAGCACCACATTTACATGGGGATTCGATGGAGGTAACGGATCAGGCCCTGCAAGTGGACCTCAAACAGTCAACTTCTCAAGTGCAGGAAACTATACAGTTTACCTTGTATTAGCGGATGCATTTTGTACTTCAGACACAACTAAAGCAACTATAACGGTTGCGGATTACCCCACAGCAAATGCAGGGCTTGCAACTACTACTTGCGCAGACCAGTTAGTAAATTTAGGCACAGCTTTTACACCTGGATATACCTACTCATGGACACCGACTAGCTTTTTAAACAATTCAACTATTTCGGATCCGTTAGCCAGCATTCCTAATTTTGGTAATACAGATACGCTAGTAAAATATATTGTTACAACCACAGAGGGATTCTGTAGTTCGAAGGACAGTATTATTGTAACGGTTCACCCTGTTCAGCTGGCATTATTCAATCGACCGGGCCCACAATGCGAAACGGGAAATAGTTATAATTTCAGTCCTGCGAATGCAATCGTTCCAGGAGCATTATTTAACTGGAATTTTGGAGCAAATGCAAGCACTCCAACTGCCAATAGTGCCAACGTAAGCAATGTATCATTTAACACAGCAGGATGGCAAGTAATTACACTTAGTACCTCAACCCCAGGATGTCTTGCAGATTTGTATACCGATAGTGTATTTATTAAAACTAATCCGCAAGTGCTTTTAGGCTCTGATGTCACTGGTGGATGTCCACCGGTGGTAGTAAACTTCAGTAATAACTCTCCTGCATTGCCTGGATCGTCGTTAGAATGGAACTTTGGTGATGGAAGCACATCAACAACTGCAAATCCAACATACACGTATTCGCTGGCAGGATCATACCAACCAACTCTGACAATAACAAGTGCGGACACCTGTTCTACAACGCAAAATTTAGCAACAACAATCAATGTAACAACGCTACCTAACGCAGCATTTTCAGCAAATCCATTAGTAGTAACATCTATAAGTCCGTTAATCACATTCACTGCTGTTGCTCCAGGAAGTAATTGTTATTACGACTTCGGAGATGGATCAGTTGATAGCTCATGCTATACGCAACATATCTATCAAGATACCGGAGTGTTCATTGTAAAATTTGTAACGATCAATGCAGGTGGCTGTGCCGATTCTTCATTTATCACTGTAGAAGTAAAAGACATTTACAATCTTACTTTGCCGAATGCATTTTCTCCGAATAACGATGGACTAAATGATAACTTTCAAATCTTTGCTAAAGGAATTAGAAACTTTGAATTATGGGTTTATAACAGACGAGGACAAATCGTTTGGACAACAACTAACCCTGATGACGCATGGAATGGCAAATACCTAAATCAATACGAGGATTGTCCTTCGGGAGTTTATGTTTATCGAGTTAGAACGAAGGATGTCAATAACAAAAAGCATGAAGAAACGGGCGATATTACAATCATTCGATAAAACAAAAAAGGGACGATATAACGTCCCTTTTTTTTATTCTGGCTTTCGAATTACCTTAATTGAATC
Organism: Bacteroidota bacterium; assembly: GCA_947453935.1. Lineage (GTDB taxonomy): Bacteria > Bacteroidota > Bacteroidia > AKYH767-A > OLB10 > CAINEC01. The sequence goes on from CANGJU010000002.1 coordinate 55,857, forward strand.
ACATAAGTATATCCGTTAATTGTAACCTGCGCTAAATTATCCCAATCGCCATTTGGATAGCCATAATTGATATAACGAGTGTACTTACCTTGCGGAGTAAAAGCTAATGTTCCATCGGTGATATGTCGATAGCCAATTTCTTTCTTTAATGGAGATACAGTTGTAGCCGTATATGATGAACCTGTATGTGTAACGCCACTCTGAGTCCCACTTATCAAATACACATCATCGGTCCAAAGCAGTGTAGATTCACCTTCGCTCCATTCGCGTGTGCGGTTGGCTGTGTAGCTGCTAGTACAAACGCTTCCGAAGTAAGCAGCATCCCAAGTAATAGTTCCATTTACAACGATATCAAAAGATAAATTTCCATTCAAATTACGGCCTTTGTTAGTGACCGTTTTGGAACCCTCAATTTTATTGTTATTTACATAATAATTATCGAAAGCGATTGTATGAGTGCTACCGCTATCACGATAAAACCCTTGGTATGAAACAATGATTTTTCCTCGTCTATAATTGACATCATTACACAAGCAATTAGTTGTTCCAAAATCGATGGTGAATGATTTAGGATTGGCCGAAGTATCAAAAGAAACAGAAGCACAATTTGATAAAAACACAGGAGGAACACTGCCTTTGTAAGAGCTTACTGAACCTGTATATCCCTCATCGGCAATATTAGCAACATCGTTAAATGCAGCATCAGCCATTGCGTTTTCTATAGCAGTGGACGTGTCATTATCGCCTTCTGGTTTCGGAGTTTCTTTCTTACAAGCGGTTAATGCAAAAAGTATTGAGGCAAATACTATAAGGCTGAAATTTTTCATTTTATGTGGATTTGTTTTTCTATAACGAAGTTAGGAAGTTTTTGTTGCTACACTCTAAAATCAAGGAAAGAGGGGTTTAATTATATACACTTTGTTGTTGATAAAATAGGACATTAATACACTATTTCATTCTCGACTGCCGTTTCATAGATGTAATTTTGATTTTTCATAGGTGTACCCAATCATGAAGCATAAACTTAAATTTTTAATCCTAGCAGGAATTCTTTGCACAAGGATTTCATTCGCGCAGCATACAGAATTTTATACTGAGGCCGACAGAAATTACAAAACAGCTTACGAGCTATTCATCAAAGAAAAATATGGTGCGGCCATCGAATTGTTCGATAACTATGCAGCCTCTTCAAAAGGAACATTGCCTTATAAAATAAATGCAGCCTACTACTCGGCTGTTTCATCATTTGAGCTTTTTAATCCAGATGCAGAATCGAAGTTGCAGACATTTATTGATAAATATCCTGAAAGCACAAAAGCACCATTAGCCTGGTTTTATTTAGGGCGCATGCATTACAGAACGAAACAATATGGTAAAGCACTTACAGCACTTGAGAAAGCAGATGTTTATTATTTATCAGGTGATGAAGTAGCCGAATATTATTTTAAAACTGGCTATTGCTATTTTTCAAAAAACGATCAGGAAAAAGCATCCAAGAATTTTCATGAAATTATTGAAGTACAGTCAAAGTATCAAACTGCGGCGCAATATTACTACGGACATATTGCCTATACACAAAACAACTTTAATACAGCATTAGAATATTTTAAGAAACTGGATTCATCTGCTACGTTTGGACCATTAGTTCCTTATTACATCACTCAAATGTATTTCGAGCAAGAAAATTATAATGAAGTAATTAAATACGGAACGGATATCCTGAAAAAATCTAATCCGCAAAATGCTTCTGAAATTAATCGCATTATTGCAGAGTCTTATTACCGATCTAACGATTATAAAAATGCATTAATCTATTTTGACGTTTATCAATCTTCAGTGCCTGCTATCAATCGTGATGATCGCTATTCAATTGCTTATTGTGAATATAAAAATGGGGATTACAAAACAGCTGCTGCGAATTTCGAGAAGGTGACCGAAGTGAATGATTCATTAGCGCAAAATGCATACTACCATTTAGCAGATTGTTATCTGAAAGCAAAAAACAAACAAGCAGCGAGAAACGCATTTCAATTTGCAGGCAAGAATACTTTTGATCCAAGCATCAGCGAATCATCGCAATTTAATTATGCTAAACTATCTTATGAATTAGGATTTCAGCCTGTAGCACTTAATGCTTTCAGAAATTTTTTAGTTAACTATCCAAATTCAAAATATGCTGATGAGTCGAACGAGCTAATTGCGGTTCTATACCTAAACACTAGAAACTACAAAGACGCCTTAACAGCACTAGATAACATTAAAGTAAAAACCAATCGTTCAAAAGAAGCTTATCAGAAAGTAGCTTATTACCGAGGTGTTGAATTATTTAATGATGGTTATCTTGATAATGCAATTTCAATGTTCGAGAAAGCAATTGTAAATGATATCAATCAGAATTTAAGAGCACTTGCAATGTATTGGAAAGCAGAGGCACTTTACAAACAAAACAAATTCGAAGCTGCAATTAAGCAATATCGCATTTTCATTTTTAATCCAGCATCTGTTAACACCGACTTCTACGAATTAGGTCATTATAATTTAGGATATGCATATTTTAAAAATACAGAATACAACGAAGCTGCAACATGGTTCAGAAAATACTTAGCGAAAAAAGGCGAAGTATCGAAAACCAGTTACGACGATTGTCTCTTAAGAACTGGTGATTGTTTTTATGTAACAAGACAATTTGAAACAGCACTTCCGTATTATCAACAGGCTATCGATAATCAAGCTGCATCAAGCGATTATGCGTTATTTCAGAAAGGAATCTTACAAGGATTATTAGGTGATGTTGATGGAAAGACCAGTACGATGAATACATTACTAACGCAGTATCCAAAATCAAAATTCAAAGCAGATGGATTATTTGAAAAAGGCAAAGCGCAATTGTCGTTAGGCAATTCTGCAGAAGCAAAGAAACTATTTAATGATTTACTAGCTGAATTTCCAAATAGTGTTTATGCTAAAAAAGCGCAGTTGAATGTTGGCTTGATTCACTTTAACAGTAATGAAGATGATGAAGCATTAAATATCTTTAAAAAGGTTGTAAGCAATTATCCAGGATCGCCAGAAGCAGCAGAAGCATTAGCAACAATCAAAAGTATTTACATTTCGAATGGCACTCCAGATAAATATTTTGAATATGCAAAAACAGTATCAAACGTAAGCATCAGTGAAGGGGCACAAGATTCTATTACGTTTGAAGCGGCAGAGCAACAATATTTAAGTCAGAAATTTGATGAAGCTAAAATTTCATTCAAAAAATACTTAGAACAATTCGACAATGGCATTTTCAAACTAAATGCAACTTTCTATATTGCTGAATGTGATTATCGATCGAATAAATTTGAAGATGCATTAACAGGATATGAATTTATAGTTGCTCAACCGAAAAATATTTTCTCTGAAAAATCATTGCTTAAAGCAGGTAATATTAATTACAAAAACAAAGCTTACGATCGTGCCATACCACATTATGCAAAATTAGAACAGACTGCTGATTTAAGAGATAATATCATTTATGCACAAACAGGCTTGATGAGATGTTATTTTAAAAACAAACAATACGACCAGTCGCTTTTATATGCTCAGAAATTATTGTCAGCTGAAAAAGTATCTAATGAAATTACCGCTGAGGCACATTTAACTAATGGTCGTTGTGCTTTATTGACGGATGATTTTGCAACAGCTAAAAAAGAGTTTCAGGCTACCGCAAAACAAAGCAGTGCTGTTGGTGCTGAATCGCGCTACAACCTAGCATTAATTGAATACAAGCAAAACAACTTTAAAACTTCACAAAACAAGTGCTTCGAAATCATCAATGAAGTACCATCGTATGACTACTGGATTGGAAAGTCATTTATCTTACTTGCAGATAATTATGTTGCATTAAAAGACACTTTCCAGGCAAAACAAACATTACAAAGTTTAATTGACAACTTTGAAGTGGACCCTTCGGACCCAGAAGACATTAAGGCGTTAGCAACTGCAAAATATAATGAACTAGATGCAACAATTGAAAAAGATTTGTTGAAACCAGAAGAGCCTAAAGAACAAGAAACAGATTTAAACAATTCGAAATAAAATCCTTTTCTAAATAAAATGATTATGACAAATTCAGCATATAAAATAGTAGTCAGCAGCATTTTAGTTGCACTCCTAATTTCGTTTAATGCAACTCCAGTTAATGCACAAGCAAATCCTGATAGCACAAAAGGTGGCGTTAAAAATCTAGGAAACGAAGATATTAATGTATACAAGGAATACACGCCGGTATTAAACGATGCATTTAAGATTAATATTACACCCGTTGGCGATACCTCGATATTTAATCCTCCAACTTTAACCTATGCTATCGAACCTAAGCCGATGAATTCAAACTATAATTTATCGCCTATCAAGCCTGTTAAAATCAAGGATGATAATATTAAAAAATTATACAAGGGATTTATTAAGGCTGGTTACGGATTAGAGAATCTTCCAATGGTTGATTTATATTTTAATTCGCTTCGTTCGAAAGAATTTAATGCTGGAGTTCGATTCAACCACTTGTCAAGTACTGGTGGAATTACAGATTATGGAAATCCATCTAACAGCCATGATGCACTAAACGCTACGGGTATACGCTATTTTGACAAATTAAGTATCAATGCTGACTTAGGATTTAAAAGAGACCTTGTACATTACTATGGATATAAAGCACCTGATTTATTTTCAAAAGCAGAAACAAAGCATATCCTACAAGATGTAAATGCAGCATTCGGAATACAAACGAAAAAGAAAAATGATGATGCCATTGCGTTTAATGGTGGCGCTGCATTCTATACTTTTTCTGATAACTATAAATCATCAGAAAATAACATAACGATAAAAGCTGGCGCAGAGAAAACAGTTAACAAAGGAAACGCTACATTGGATGTTTCTTATGATGCAGGAAAATACAATGCAGACACTCTTGAATTCACAAGAAATATTTTGAGAATTATGCCAAGAGTGAATATCAAAAAGAATTTATCGGCCTTAACAGTTGGAGCAAATTTAATTGGAGAAACAGAAAATGGAATTGGGGCATTTCGTATTTATCCTTACTTAGTAGGTTCTTATCAGTTAATCCCTGAAACGTTTTCTGTGTATGGAAAAGTAAGTGGCGATTTACAACGTAACGACCTTCGCTCATTCGGAAATCAGAATCCATATTTTGGTAAATACACCTTCCTTCAAAACACTAACAACAAAATTATGTTTGAAGCAGGAACTAAGATTAAGCTTGATCACAATTTAATTTTAACGGCATCGGCTTCTTATTCCGACTTATCGAATATGCCTTTTTTCTACAACACTGTTGATACAGTAAGTCCTGGTACATTGCGCGATTTCCCAACCACATTTAATGTTGTGTATGACAAAGTAAAATACATTAAAGCTACAGGAGCATTGGAATACAAATTTGCAGAGAAGACAACAGCAGGAATCAGTGTTGAATACAACAACTACAAAACAGATAAATTAAGTAAGCCACTTTATATTCCAGCTTTACGAGCGGGCTTACATGGATCGTATGCAATAGCAGAAAAAATATTTGCAAAGGCTGATATATTCTATGTTGGTGAATCAAACGGGTTACAATACAGCATTGATACAACACAAGCATCAAGAACGCTCGTAACAAAAGAAATAAAATTAAAAGGCTATGTTGATGCTAATTTGACTGTTGATTACCGTTACACGAAATTGCTTTCTGTATTTATGAGTTTAAACAATGTTGGATTTACTCGTTACTTCAGATATTATAATTATCCAAACTATCGATTCATAGGAATGGCAGGCTTGACCTATTCATTCTAATTAAAATAATTTCAAGAGTTAAGTCCTGCAGTATTGCAGGACTTTTTTATTTTTATATAAACTTTTACGACTATGAAATTTGGCTTCCGGGTACCGAGTATTAAAAAACGAATTGCCGCACGAACATCTGTCAAGCGTTATATTCGTCATAGCTTAGGATTAAAAGCACCTCGTGGATGGGGATGGCTTACCAATCCGAAGAAAGCAGCTTACAATAGAATTTATAATCGAACAACGGTAGGTAGTGGATGTATGATTGTTTTACTAAGCTTTGTAAGTTTTGTCTTGATAGCTGTGTTTACAATTTGCTGGATATAAAAAAAGGCGCATCAGATGATACGCCTTCAAACTTGTAGTTTTATTATTTAAGCTGATAATATATTTCTTGCAATAACCAGCTTTTGAATTTCAGATGTTCCCTCTCCTATCGTACATAACTTCGAATCACGATAGAATTTTTCAACTGGAAAATCTTTCGTGTAACCATAACCACCAAAAATTTGCACTGCTTCTGTCGAGCATCTAACAGCAACTTCACTTGCATAATATTTTGCAAAGGCTGATTGTTTCGTCATTTTCTCTCCACGATTTTTCAAATCTGCTGCTTGAAGCGTTAACAACTCAGCAGCTTCAATCTGAGTCGCCATATCAGCTAACTTAAACGATATCCCTTGAAAATTTGATATTGGCTGACCGAACTGCTGACGTTCCTGAGAATATTTCACTGAAGCATCAAACGCACCTTTTGCGATTCCTAAACTTAATGCTGCAATTGAAATACGACCACCATCTAAAATTTTCATGGCTTGCTTAAATCCGTCACCTACTTTACCAAGTACTTGACTTTGGTGAACACGACAGTCTTCAAAAATCATTTCTGCTGTTTCTGAAGCACGCATTCCTAATTTATTTTCTTTCTTACCAGCATTAAATCCTGGAGTGCCACGCTCAACAACAAATGCTGTGATTCCGTTTGAATCTAACAATTCGCCTGTGCGAGCCAACACTACTGCTACATCACCAGAGATTCCATGCGTAATCCAGTTCTTTGCTCCGTTAATGACCCAATACTCGCCATCTTGCTTAGCAACACAACGCATACGCATTGCGTCTGAACCTGTATTGGCTTCGGTTAATCCCCATGCCCCGATATGTTCTGCTGTAGCTAATTTTGGAAGATATTTTTTCTTTTGTTCTTCGTTACCGAAAGTTAGGATATGTCCAGTGCAAAGCGAATTATGTGCAGCCATTGACAATCCCACAGAACCACAAACACGGGCTAACTCCTGAATTGCTGTTACATATTCGAAATAACCTAAGCCTGCTCCACCATATTCTTCCGGCACTAACACTCCCATAAGTCCTAACTCTCCTAACTTTTTGAATACTTCAATTGGAAAAGTCTGCGATTCATCCCAGTCCATTAAGTAGGGACGAATATTTTTTTCTGCAAAATCACGCACTGTTTGCGCAATCATTTCCTGGTTTTCTGTTGACTTAAAATCCATTGTTTAAGGCTTTACTGTTAAATAAGGTGCAATTTTACGCATGATTTTGTCATCATACAAGGGCAAAATGCGCAAGTCTTCAATTCGTTGATAATTTCCGTGCTGTTGTCGATAACTAACGATCATTTTAGCAAACGATTTAGGCAAGTATGGATGAAACAAGCTATCGGCGTTAATGTTTAGGGCACGATCAACTTTTCCGTCCGTAAAAATACGACTTTGCAAGACCTGAAAAACCGAATCATGAATACATTTTAGTTCGAGTAATTGATCGATATTTATGAAACCACCTAGCTTATCCCTGTAGGAAATAATTGCCTTCGCCCGACCCTCTCCAATAAGTGGGAGTTTGTCGAGGTCTTCAATGGAAGCCGTATTAATGTTCTGTTTGCTTAATAAATCTTTTTGCTTGATGTTATATTGATTCGAACGTTCGCTTTTTTCAATCATTTCTTCGGGTAATAAAATATAATTCCACCATTGATGTAGCAAATTCGGTTTTATTACATGCATTTTCTTCAAATCATCTTTAACCTTAAACGAACCTCCTTTACTAATGTACTTTACAATCGACTGACCTTGCTTTTCCGACAATCCTAATTTTATCCAATCGTTGATTGAATTCGTGTTGGGATTAAACGAGAATAATTTTATAGAGGGCGAATTGACTTTAGCTTTTACTTCTGATGAATTAGAGTTTGCTATGTTTAATATATTATTCGAGTCAATTATTCGAGTCAACAAATGGTTTCGAGATTTTCCATTAACAGGAACCCAGTGCAGAACAATTAATGCTACTTGCAAAAGTGAAATTACAATCATTAAAACAACAATAGCCCTTTGTTCTTTTACAGTATAATTAAAGTAGGCTTTGAAGAGATACTTCCATTTATTTAATCGCATGAAAAATAATTTTGAGTAAAATTATAATGCAAAAAAATATTATTCGGTTGTTAAGTACTTATAGTCGTTTACAAACGATTAACTTAAACAAATCTGCTAGTCTAAAAAATCAAGAAATAAATTGCAGTTTACACTAGGCCAGCTTCCGACAACAATGCTTCCATCTCTTGCTGAACTTTCCTTGCTTCTTCACCTGCTCTCAAAGCAAAATCTTCCTGATTACCAGCATAAATAATTTGTCGAGAAGAATTGACAAGCAATCCGCATTGATTATTAAATCCTGCTTTTGAAATTGTTTTTAAGTCGCCACCCTGCGCACCAACACCTGGCACCAGAAAAAAATTGTTTGGCGCCAGTGAACGCACATGAGCAAATTGCTCTGCACGCGTTGCACCAACAACAAACATAATCTGATCTTCATTGCCCCAAGATTGTACAGAACGAATAACTTTTTCATATAATGGTGCATTTGATTCTTCCAATAAAGATGTTTGAAAATCATTAGCGCCTTCGTTAGATGTCAGAGCCAAAACAATTACCCATTTATTTTCAAAATTCAAAAAAGGAGTAACTGAATCTTTTCCCATATAAGGAGCCACTGTAACTGCATCGGCTTTCAGTTCATTAAAAAAAGCTTTCGCATATAACGTTGACGTATTACCGATATCCCCGCGCTTAGCATCTGCAATAATTAAACAATCTTTCGGAATATGATCAATCGTCTTCTTTAAACTCTCCCAACCTTTAACCCCTAAAGCTTCGTAAAAAGCCAAATTAGGTTTATAGGCTACGCAATAATCTTTGGTAGCATCAATAATAGCCTTATTAAACTCATAAATCGGATCATCAGCTGTCAGTAAATGTGAAGGAATCTTTTCAATATCGGTATCCAACCCTACGCACAAGTACGACTTCTTTAATTTTATTTGTTCAAATAGTTCTGATCGATTCATGGTATTAACTCATCATAGTTTCTTCCTTCATCTTCTCTGTATTCTCAGCAAATTGTAATGCATCGATAAACTCCTGAATATCGCCATTCATAATTGCAGAGAGATTATGGCTTGTAAAACCAATTCGATGATCGGTAACACGGCTCTGAGGATAATTATAGGTGCGGATTTTTGCTGAACGATCTCCAGTAGAAACTAATGTCTTACGTCGACTAGAAACTTCATTCATTCGTTTACTAACCTCCATTTCGTATAGGCGTGACCGTAACATTTGCATTGCGCGCTCACGGTTTCCGAGCTGAGAACGCTCTATCTGACATGTTACAACTATTCCAGTTGGCTTATGCGTTAACTGCACTTTGGTTTCTACTTTATTTACATTCTGACCTCCTGCACCACCTGATCGAGATGTTTGAAGTTCAAGGTCTGCGGGATTAATTACGATCTCATCAAATTCATCTGCCTCTGGCAATACAACTACTGTTGCCGCTGATGTATGAATACGTCCTTGTGTTTCTGTTAATGGAACTCGTTGCACACGATGTACACCACTCTCATACTTTAATACACCATAAGCCCCAGCAACATTAATTTCCATCACAATTTCTTTGTATCCTCCTGTATTGCCATCATTAAAATCTACTACTTCATATTTCCATCCTCGCTGTTCGCAATAACGTTGATACATCCTAGCAAGATCGCCAGCGAAAATACTTGCTTCATCACCGCCAGTACCAGCACGTACTTCAAGAATTGCAGGCTTACTATCTTCAGGATCTTTAGGAATCATAAGCATTTGAATATGCTCGTCTAGCTTTTGTAATTCCGGCTCAAGTTCTTCTAACTCTGCCTTTGCCATTGCACGAAAATCTTCATCCTTATCATTAGCCAATACTTCCTTTGCTTCTTCAATATTTTTTGTAAGCGAACGAAACTTCACAGTTGCATCAACGATGTCCTGTAAATCTTTGTAGGCCTTATTTAGCTGCTGAAATTTTTTCTGATCTGCAATTACCGAAGGGTCACTTAACTGTGTTCCATAATCGTGATACCTTGCTTCTAAAGCTTCCAGCTTTTCCAACATTCCTTCTTTCGACATATTCTTTTACTTCGTATTAATTATAATTACCATTCAAACACACCATACGGCGATTGAATAGTTAATTTTCGTTGATTACTTTTTTCTACTCGACCTACTATTTGAGCATCGATGTTAAAACTTTTTGAAATGGAAATAATTTTTTCTGCTTGTGATGGATGAACATACACTTCCATTCGATGTCCCATATTAAACACCTGATACATTTCTTTCCAATCAGTATTCGATTCTTCCTGTATCATTTTAAACAATGGTGGAATTTCAAATAAATTATCTTTTATGATGTGAAGATTATTTACAAAATGTAAAACCTTCGTCTGACCACCACCACTACAATGTACCATTCCATGAATTTCAGAATGCATTTCATCTAGCACTGCTTTTATAACGGGTGCGTATGTCCGCGTTGGAGACAATACCAGCTTTCCTGCATTAACACTTACACCAGCTATTTGATCTGTTAAGTTCTTAGTTCCCGAATAAACTAATTCGTTAGGCAAGCCTGAATCAAAAGTGTCAGGGTATTTTTCAGAAACAAGTTTGTTAAATACATCATGTCGTGCTGAGGTCAATCCATTGCTACCCATTCCTCCATTATATTCCGACTCATACGTAGCTTGTCCACAAGAACTCAATCCAACAATCAAATCACCATCCTGAATATTTGCATTGTTAATCACTTCTCTGCGCTTCATTCGGCAAGTAACAGTACTATCGACAATAATCGTTCTTACTAAATCGCCTACATCAGCAGTTTCACCTCCTGTTGTATAAATTAAAATTCCGTATGAACGTAATTGCTCAACTAATTCTTCGGTGCCATTAATTATAGCAGCTATCACTTCGCCTGGAATCAATCGTTTATTACGACCAATAGTTGATGAAAGTAAAATATTAGATACCGCTCCCACACAAAGCAAATCATCAATGTTCATTATTAAGGCGTCTTGCGCAATTCCTTTCCAAACAGATAAATCACCTGTTTCTTTCCAATAGGCATATGCAAGACTACTCTTAGTTCCAGCACCATCAGCATGCATGATATTGCAATAATTGTCGTCTCCACCTAAATAATCAGGAACTATTTTACAAAAAGCAGAAGGAAACAAACCCTTATCCACCGACTTAATAGCAGCATGTACTTCATCCTTCGTTGCCGAGACACCACGTAGATTATATCTTTCTGAACTATTCATGGCTGCAAATTTACGAGTTTGATTTCCTTTGTTCGATTAATCTTAAAAAAAAACGCCCCGAAAATTTCAGGGCGTTTCATTTTATAAAGTCTTATTAGTTTTTCGGAACGTAAGTAGCTCCTGTAACTTCAAATTCTGTACGACGGTTATATTGGTGAGCCGATTCTTTTAATTCTTTTGTAGCTAATCCATCAATAAACTCCTTCGTTAACACATCACCACGCTTGAATGGTTGATATTCATCATCATTCTCAACTGCCTTAGGAGTGGTTTCACCTTTTCCTTCGAAAGTTAAACGATCTGCTGGAATTCCATTAGCAACTAAATAATCCATAACACTCTTCGCACGACGATTAGATAAGTTCATGTTATAGTTATCATCAGCACGGTAATCAGTGTGCGAAGTTAACTTGATAGTTAATGTAGGATTCTCAGTTAACGTTTTGATTAAACCATCTAACGCTGATTTAGATTCAGCACGTAAAGTTGCTTTGTCTAAGTCGTAGAATACCATTGGAACTGTAATTGGTTTCTTTGTAGACTTTAATGGGAAATCGAAATCTTTAGTAAAGTCCTTATCTTCTTCAATACCTACTGTACTTAATTCATGGAACTTAGTTAAATATCCTGTGAAAGAGGCTGAAATTTTATATTTCACATTTGCTTTTAATTCATACGTATATATACCATCAGCACCTGTTGTAACACTTAATGAAGTACCATCGCTACCAAACAATTCAACTGTCGCTCCTTCGATGCTTTCCTTAGTATCAGTGTCATATACACGTCCACCAACTTTCAACTTAACTGGAGGAATAACGAATGAATAAATATCATCACCACCTTGTCCACCAGAACGGCTTGAAGAGAAATAACCTGTAGTTTCAGAAGTCATGATTACACCAAAATCATCAGCACCTGAATT
>CANGJU010000003.1 GCA_947453935.1 Bacteroidota bacterium
GGACCAATTCCCACCATATCAATCATGTTAATAGCTGTGGCTTGTAATAATCCAAGTCGTCGTTCTAAATGAGGTTGCGTATTTTGCATTTCCGAAAAATAGAAATAATTTTCAATTAAAGGCAGATTAATTACCTTTACAAAAATCATTAGTTATGTTATTAGTTTGCGACTCAGGCTCAACCAAAGCAGATTGGTTATTATACGACGGAAAAGAAATCAAAGGTCCTTTTCATACCATCGGATTTAATCCGCTTTTTCATTCTACTGAATTTGTATTTCAAACAATGCAGGCGGCATCTGATTTTAAAGACTTCGCCGATCAGGTGAAAGAAGTAAAATTCTTTGGTGCCGGATGTTCTAATCCTTCAAGTAAAGAAACCGTTGCTGCAGGATTGCGCTCGTATTTTTTAAATGCACATGTGCATGTTGAACACGATTTGTTGGCATGTGCTTATGCAACTTGTGGCAATGAGCCAGGCATATCTTGTATTCTAGGAACAGGTTCTAATGCTTGTTGGTTTGATGGGAAAGAAGTGCATGAAGGCAATTTCGGATTAGGTTATATCTTAGGTGATGAAGGAAGTGGTTCTTACCTTGGAAAAAAATTACTTACTCACTATTTATACGGCATGCTTCCAAAAGAAGTATCAGAGGATTTTTATAATTCATTTAAGTTGGATAAGGTGAGTATTGTAAATCAGGTTTACAAGCAACCGAATGCGAATGTATGGTTAGCGTCTTTCGCGAAGTTTATTGGTAAACATCAAGAGAATCCTGCTATTGCAAAAATGATTCAGGATAGCTTCAGAGATTTTTTAACGATTACCGTTTGCAATTATCCCGACTATAAAAACAAGATTGTTCACTTTGTAGGGTCAATTGCCTTTTTATATCAGCGTGATTTGAAAATGGTAGCTGATTCACTCGATATTAAAATCGGAAAAATTATTAAGCAACCGATTGATGATTTGATGAGTTATTACATTCAGCAACGTTAATTATTGCTCTATGAGTAAGCATGAAACATGGCGAACAAGAAAATACTGGGAGCAAGTAGGTGGGCTTTTAATTGAAGAGTTTGTTGCTGTACACAACGGACCGGACCGTGGGAGAAGGCCTATTGATGGCGTCATTGTTTTGAATGAGCCAAAAGCAATCCATGATAAAAATTTTTATGATTTAACAGGGAAAGACGTAGTTGTTATACAAACAAAAGCAAGTAGAATAGGAATGTACTTATTAGGACAAGCTTATTTTAGTAAGTTTTTAATTGAAAAATTTAATCCAAAAAGTATTAAGTCGGTTGCTATTTGTGATAGGTCTGATGCGGTTATGGCCGAACTTGCTCAAAAGCATGATGTCGAAATTGTTGTGATTAATGAAAGGTGATAATATCATCATTTCAACTTCACACCTTCACCAACAAACTTACTAACGTCTGCGCCGTGACGAATCAAATCTCGAACTATCGTAGATGATACAGGTGCGTATATTGGAGACGTAATCAGAAAGACAGTTTCAATGCTGCTCTCAACTGCGTGATTCATCTGTGCAATGGATTTCTCATATTCAAAATCGATTGCATTGCGTACACCACGCAAAATAAAATGGGCATGAATCGTTTTACAAAAATCGACTGTTAGTCCGTCGTAAGACATTACTTCCACTTGATGATATTCTTTCAAACTATCTTTTACAAACTGAATACGATCGTTAATTGGAAACATGTAATTCTTCTGTGCGTTGTTTCCAATTCCAACAATAATCTTATCAAATAAATCAAGTCCTCTCGTAATAATATCAATATGTCCTGTTGTGATAGGATCAAAACTTCCTGGGAATAAAGCGATTTTCGACATAGTATTTATTTTTTATTTATTCGAAGAATGTAAAGCTAACAAATCCGTACTTTCTGGTTTGTAAATAATGAGGTAACTGACTCAAGTCAATTTCCGAAGAATGTTCTAAAATAAAAACACCGTTCGGTTTTAAGAGTTGATTTTCAAAAACTAGGTTTACTAATTCGTTGGCCGGTGTTTCTGCATAGGGCGGATCAGCAACAATAATATCTGCTGTTGATTTACTATTCTTCAAGTAGGTTAGCACATCCGATTGAAGAACGTTGAGTTGTTTACTGATTCCTAATTGCTGCGCTGTTTTATTCATGTAGTTACAACACGCTGCATCTTTATCAATGGCAGTAATGGCAGCACAGCCTCGCGAAGCAAATTCAAAACTTAAATTTCCAGTGCCTGCATATAAATCTAAAACAGAAGTTTTTTCAAACGAATAATAATTATTCAGAATATTAAAGAGTCCTGTTTTAGCAAAGTCAGTGGTTGGCCTCACCGGTAAATTATTCGGTGCAATTAGTTTTTTACCTCTAAATTGACCGCTGATTATACGCACAGTATCTGAGAAAATAATAAGTGATATTGAGAAGGTAATAATTGATCGAAGCCGTAAGCATACTCAAGATTTTCTGGTTTATCACCCAGCATCAAATAACGAATATACTTTTGTGCAATAAGCCACGCCGATGAATTACGTTCAATCTCTCCAAAAACAATTACTTGATGTACATCAGGATTTAACTGCAATTGCTCCATCACATACAACAGGTAGTAAATAAAATCTTCTCCCGTTTGATGTTCAAATGAATTACAGAATAATAACTCGTTTCCTTTACAAACAACAACATCCATGGTATGCTTTCTAACGTTGACCATTACCGCAGGATACTGACGATGTTTATTGTTCATCAAATGAATTTCAATAAAGCTCGATAGTGCATTTACTAATGAAGAACCATTGAAATAAGTTGAAATAGCTGAATTGAATTCAAAAGGAATACTGTATGTTAAATGTGTATTTGCTATCGGTAAGAAGTCAGAATAAACAATATCAGAATGTTTTAATCTACTTACCAACGATAATCCATCGCGCATATTTTCTCTACTGAATAATGGATCAGGAGTTAATGCGCAGGCATTCGTTTGAATGGCCAATACTTTTTTATCAGGATTGTAATTTCTTAGAATATCATCAGAAGCAAAAATGGTTTGAAAAAACTCAGCCGATTTTCCAGAACCCATTAGAATATGATAGTCTTTTATAACAACAGCTTTATTTCTAGCTTTATCAAGAATAAAATAACTGAATTGATGGTCATCAATGGTTGCGAACAACACACCATGGTCAACCATTCCATGTTCGAATGATTCATCAATGATTTGTCGTTTTAAATTTACCTGAATACCTGTCATTTCCATGATTGTCCAAAAATAACAATTACTTATGATTACTTTTGTCATTCCCGTAATTTTTATCCATGAATTCAGCCCTTATTTCTAAAATCCGCAATCTGCTTCATGCTTCTATGGAGCTGATTCCTACAGAGGGTCAATCGAAATTCATTGATACCTTTAGTCGCTTTGCTGCAGATGAGTCAGGTGGTATTTTCATTCTGAAAGGGTACGCTGGTACGGGAAAAACGACGATGATGTCGGCTGTAACACGTGTGTTTAACAACATTGTTTTATTGGCCCCAACTGGTAGAGCAGCCAAGGTCTTGTCTAATTATACGGGCAAGGCAGCATATACCATTCACAAGCATTTGTATATTCCTGCTACTACTTCCGATGGACGGATGTGGCTTCGTCCAGCAGAAAATAAATTTCATAAGACGTTGTTCATCGTCGACGAAGCCTCGATGATTCCTGATGCAGCCATCGATGATGAAGGCGCAGTTTTTCCTGGTGTGAATTTATTGACGGATTTAATCAGTTATGTGTACAGTGGACCTGGTTGCCGTTTGATGCTGGTAGGTGATACTGCGCAGTTGCCTCCTGTACATTTTGATACAAGTCCTGCATTAGATGCTGATCATTTAAAATACCGCTTTCGCCGAGAGGTTTATCAAACGGAATTGACAGAAGTAGTGCGTCAGAAAAACGATAGCGGAATTCTTTATAACGCTACCCATATCCGTGAACATATACGAGAGGAAGATGAGCATCTTGAATTCGATTTGAATGGATATAAAGATATTGTTCGTGTAACAGGAAATGAGTTAGTCGACTTAATGCATACAGTTTACAAAGAGGAAGGAACAGAAAATGTATTGCTAATTACGCGAAGTAATAAATCGGCTATTCAGTATAACCGTTTGATTCGATTTAATCAGATGTGGATGGAGAATGAGATTGATGCTGGAGACCAGCTCATGGTGGTTAAGAATAATTATCACTGGATTGATGAGGAGCATCCTGCGAATTTTATTGCGAATGGTGATATCATCGAAGTGCAGAAAATACATCGTTTCGAAGATGCTTTTAATTGCCGTTTTGCATTAGCAACAATCAAACTTAACGATTATCCCGATGAACCCGCAATAGAGGCTTATCTGTTATTGGATACATTAAGCAGTGAAGCTCCTGCACTTTCTAAAGATCAGCAGAATAAACTTTATAACGCATTGCAAGATTATTATGCGGCCGAAGAACCAGATAAGCGTCGCCGAAGTGCGCTGATTCGCAAAGATCCTTATTACAATGCCCTGCAAATAAAGTTTGCTTATGCGGTAACTTGTCATAAATCACAAGGTGGTCAATGGCCAGTAGTGTTTGTCGATCAGGGGTATTTTACGGAAGATATGCTCAATATCGAGTACCTGCGCTGGTTGTACACTGCAATAACACGTGCATCGAAAAAGGTCTATCTGTTGAATTTTTCAGATTCTTTTTTTCAGAATTAGTCATTGTAATCCGTTGAAAAATCACTTTGGATTTTTGCAATCGTATCATTCATTCCGTTATATTTAGCCATTGAAATTTTCGAATGAGCCAACCAATTATTGAAGTTAAAAACATCTTTAAGTCGTACGGTGATTTACCTGTATTGAAAGGCGTAAACATGTCGGTTAACAAGGGAGAAGTTATTTCCATTGTAGGTGCGAGTGGGGCAGGAAAGAGTACACTTATGCATATCATTGGAACACTCGATGAGGCGGATAAAGGACAGGTGATTATTGATAATAAAGACTTATCAGGATTAAGAGGGAAAGCATTATCCGATTTCAGAAATAAGCACATTGGATTTGTATTTCAGTTTCATCAGTTATTGCCCGAGTTTACCGCGTTGGAAAATGTATTGATGCCTGCGTGGATAGCTGGGGAGAAAGAGTCTTCTGCTGATCAACGAGCAAAGGATTTATTGAAGCGTATGGGACTTCTTGATCGTATTCATCATAAGCCTTCGGAATTGTCAGGTGGTGAGCAGCAACGAGTAGCAATTGCAAGAGCATTGATAAATAATCCTGCAATTATTCTCGCTGATGAACCCTCTGGAAATCTTGATTCTAGCAATGCGGAACAATTACATCAGTTGTTCTTCGAATTAAGAAATGAAATGAATCAAACATTCGTTATTGTAACACATAACAATGAACTAGCGGATATGGCCGATCGTAAATTAACAATCAAAGACGGAATTATTTAATCAGAAAGAAGTGGGAATATCAATTATAACAGAATACTCAATTGCATTTGTTTTTGTCTGCCTTGCTTTAGGAGCTTTGTTCACGTATTTGCTTTATCGAAACAGTACATTCTCGAAAGATTTACCCAAAGCTTTATTCTATACAGTAATTGGTGCACGCTTTATATTGATTAGCTTTTTGTCGTTTCTATTACTCGGACCAATGTTGAAAGTAATCACTCGCGAAGTTGAGCGTCCGATTGTAATTGTTGCGGTCGACAGAAGTAAGTCTATGGCTAATACAAAAGACTCTACTGCAGTTTTTGAAACAGTTAAGAACTTTCTGGATAAATCGAATGCGGATTTGCCAGCTGATTATGATTTGAAAGTACTTTCTTTTGGTGATAAAGTAAGAGAAAATAATAACGATGCATTTATTGATAAGGCTACTGATTTTACCTCGCTGTATGATGCTATCGATATCAAATTTGCGAATAGAAATGTAGGAGCAATTGTTATTGCCAGCGATGGAATTTATAACGAAGGTAGCAATCCTGTTTACGGACCTGATCGAATTAAGGCACCTATTTATACGTTGGCATTTGGTGATACTACCACTCGTAAAGATGCGGCCATTGCAAAAGTCAATATCAATAAGGTTGCTTTGTTAGGAAATAGTTTTCCAATTGAAGTATCGCTTGATGCGAAACAATGTGCAGGTAATTCTCTTTCATTAACAGTAACCGAGGATACTTCGCTCGTTGTCTTTACGAAAACAATATCGCTTACGTCTAACGATTTCCGTTTGAATGTTCCTTTGTTTCTCGATGCTAAGAAAAAAGGAATTTGTCGCTACAGAATTACAATTAACAAGCTCGATGGCGAGGTAACTTATCTGAATAATACAACAGATGTTTTTATCAATGTAATTGAGAACAAACAAAAAGTGTTGATTCTTTCTTCTGCCCCAAATCCTGATATCGCTGCTTTGAAGAATGCGATTGAATCCAGTATTAATTATGAAGTAATATCGTTGCCTGTTGGTGATTTTGCGGGACGTGTGAGTGATTATAACCTTTGTATTTTACACGGATTGCCAGCAAGAAATAATGCAGCATCGAGCATTATTGATAATCTTAAAAATGCAGGTGTGCCTTTTTGGTTTATTTTGAGTTCGAATACTGATATCAATACATTGAATAATTTATCAGCAGGAATTCAAGTTGCAAATAATCGCGGAAGCATGCAGGATGTTTATCCAAGTGTATCGAATGGTTTTTCATTGTTTACTTTTTCTGAATTATTAATTGATAAGATAAAAGAATGGCCTCCGTTAACTTCACCATTTGGAGTGTATACAACAAAGGCAGGTGCATCCGCTTTATTGAATCAGAAAATTGGAAGTGTTGTTACCAATCAGCCTTTAATGGTTTTTAGCGAGCAAGGAAATTATAAGTCGGTGGTGTTAGGTGGAGAAGGATTATGGCGCTGGCGACTGGCCGATTACAATTCAAATGGCAATCACGATTTAAGCAATGAATTAATTCTGAAAACGGTTCAATACCTGAGCGTGAAAGATGATAAGTCGCCGTTTAAGGTGAATGTTAAGAATGCAGTTAAAGAAAACGAGTCTGTTGTTTTTGATGCTGAGCTATACAACGAAAGTGGTCAGCTGACGAATATTCCCGAAGCAAAAATTACCATCACTGATCAGAATAAAAAACAGTTTCCTTATGTGTTTTCAAGAACAGAGAAAGCATATACATTAAACGTTGGGCAATTTCCAGTAGGTAAATACACTTATAAAGCAGAGGTGAAATTAGGTGATAAGCTATTTAATCGTTCAGGAGAGTTTAGCGTTAATGCCTTGCTGTTAGAAACTGTTAATACAATAGCGAATCACCAATTATTAAATTCAATTTCTGTCAGAAGTGGTGGTAAAATGTTTTTGTCATCCAATTATCAGGAGCTGATTAACGTTTTGAAAAAGCAGGAAGATCTTAAACCAATGTCGTTTACCCGAAAGAAAATGGAAGACATGATTGATTTTCCTTGGGTGTTTTTTGTATTGATTTTACTGGCCGCTGCCGAGTGGTTTATTCGTAAGCGTTCTGGTGGATATTAGTTGTTTCCAACTTTAACTTCATCCCCTAAAAAGTAAGGGGACTTATGCAAAATGTACAAGTCAAGAAAAACCTTTGTGCGTGCAAAATACTCTCTGATGTTTACAGCAAGTGAATATTCTGGATCAGGATCTTTTGCATTATATGCTACGGCATTCATGTCATAATAATGAGCGATAAACAAAGCTCGTTCGTTGTGAAACTCCTGAGAGATAATTGTGACCTCGTTTTGTCCAAATACTTTTTTGCAACGCACAACTGAATCCAATGTTCTGAAGCCCGCAAAGTCCATGATGATAGAAGAATCAGGTATGCCCATTTTCATCAGTTCCTTTTTCATTTCACGAGGTTCGTTGTAAGTATAAAAACGATTGTCTCCACTCACTAGTACATATCGTATTTTACCTGAAAAAAATAATGATGCCGCTGCTTTGATACGATTATAGAAAAAAGGATTGGGTTGTCCATTTTTCATATGTCGACTGGTTCCTAATACAAGTCCTACTTTATTTTTAGGAATAGCATTTAAATCAGAATAAATTCGGCCTTTTGAAAAATGATTAATCTGATAATTGCTATAGTATAACATACCACAAGTAATTATTATCAGGTTAGTGAAAATAATCACTAGCACCTTCTTGTTAAGGAAGTTAAAGTATCTCGTATTTATAGAGGTTAGGGGCACGGTAATAAATCAGCGATTGCGAAGATATAACTTCTAAAATTGTATGTTTAGTATGTTAAAATTAAACAATTAAAATATTTCCAATATTGATCTGCCAATACTTCTGTTTCGTAACTCGATTACAATTAAAAGATAAACGATAGAAAAAATCAAATAGGGCAGGGTTGCATTTAAAGAGTTCATGAAATAAATCCCTCGTTTGTTATCTGTCATATTAAAGAGGTTAAATCGGAAATACGATTCGTAAGTAAAAAACGATTTCCAGCTTTTTGAAATTAACCATTTGTTATAATATACAATTGTTATGATGGTGGTGATTATTGTAATAATATTAATCGACTGAAGCGCTAAGCCAATAATTAAAATAAATTGACCAAATAATTTCGGTTGATTAATGGCTGAATAGATACCTGCCTTCGTGTTTTGTTGAAGGTCCATATTATCATTATGGGCCATAAAAAGTACAAACAATCCAATAATAATCAGCCAGGCTGAGACAAGTAACATAGAATCCGTAACCATATGGTAAATGGACCCAATTCGGGAATAATAGGCTCCGATAATCCCCATTAAAACACAAATTATCCACAAAAAAGGAGGGTAGGAATCGTCTGTTTTATCTCGTAAATTGAAATTATTGAACATGTTAATTGATTGTTGGTAGGTTTTCTTGGAACTTATTGAATTTTAGCTATATTTCACTCCGTCATTATAGAAAATTATATAAATCTTTAAACTATTCGCACTATGGCGAAGAATTCAAAAGTTGCCAGTAACAAAGCAACGAAGTCAAAAGTAAGTAAAGCCCCGGCAAAGAAAAAGCCTGCTGCCAAAAAAGTAGTGGCTAAAAAAGCACCAGCTAAAAAGGTGGTTAAGAAAGTAGCAAAGCCGGTTGCTAAAAAGAAAGTGTTGGCAAAGAAAGTAGCAAAGCCGGTTGCTAAAAAGAAAGTGGTTGCAAAAAAAGCAGCTCCAAAATCAGCAAAGAAAGTGGCTAAGCCTGCATCTAAAAGTAAAGTTGTTGCTAAAACAGCAAAGCCAGTAGTGAAAGTAGTAGCGAAGAAACAAGCTCCAAAACCAATTGCTAAACCTATTGCTAAGACTTTTTCTAAAAAGTCTGCTGAAAAGATCGTTGTTAAAAAAGCGGTTGCTCAACCTGCCGTTAAACAGGTAATAGTAAAAAAGATAGAAAAAGTAATTGAAAATAAAATAGCTGGCAATAAAGTAAAAGTTGTAGCAAAAAGTACGAAGCCAGTTGAGAAATTAGCTCCAATTAAAGTAGAAGCGAAATCAAAAGGCAAGTCGACAACAGAGGAGAAAGTAGAGCCATTGCAAGCAAAAGCAGCGAAGGCTATTAAGGAACTAGAAGAAACGATGGACTTATCAAAAGTTCGTCCTCGTTTGCAAGCAGGTTCGCCTCCTCCAAAACCAATCAGACATAAGGAACCTCCGATTAAATTAGTTGAACCAACCAACACACTTAAGCAGAAGTATTCGCTCGAGTTCGAGTTTCGTTCATCACCAAAAATTTTATTTAATACCATCTCTGATGCAAGCGGATTAGCAGGATGGTTTGCTGATGAAGTACAAACCAAAGATGATATTTATACTTTCTATTGGGATCAGGGTTCATCGCAAGCTAAAATGGTAGCCATGCAAGAGCCACGTTTAATTCGCTTTCAATGGCTGGAAGATACAGATGGTACTTATTTTCAATTTGAAATTAAAGAAGATGATATTACCGCAGATGTGGCATTAATCATTACTGATTTTGCATTGAAAGGAGAACGCGAAACACAAATCAGATTGTGGGAATCACAAATTCAACAGTTGAAAATGTTTGTAGGAAGTTTATAATTATCAAATCATCATAGAGTGAGGTTGTGAGTTCAAAACACAATCTCACTTTTTTTATGTCGTTTAACTTAGCTTTGTTCAACATTATTACCTTTGCAATCCATCATTCGATAAGTGAAAAAACTACACAAACTTGTTTTAACTTCTTTCGTCGGACCTTTCATCCTGACTTTTTTCATTTCACTGTTTGTGTTGTTGATGCAGTTTCTTTGGAAATACATTGATGATTTAATTGGGAAAGGTCTCGAGCCATGGGTCGTTGGCGAATTGTTATTTTATACATCTGCTAATTTAGTTCCCTTAGCATTACCTCTTGCCATTCTCGTTTCATCGATCATGACCTTTGGGAATATGGCAGAGCATTTTGAAATTACAGCTGCGAAGGCATCCGGAATTTCACTTCAACGCTTGATGCGTCCTTTGTTCTTAATTGCATTTGTAATAAGCATTGGCGCATTCTTTTTTTCGAATAACGTTTTGCCGTATACGAACTTGAAGATGGGGAGTCTGCTCTATGATATCCGACAACAGAAGCCTTCTTTGTCCATTCGCGAAGGTGCATTTTACAATGGTTTAGATGGCTATAGTATAAAGGTTGGAAAGAAAGGTAAAGATGGTAAAACACTTTACAACGTGATGATTTATGATCATACCGCTGGCGATGGAAATAAAAAAGTGGTGATTGCGGAATCAGGTATGATGCAGACTGCCAACAAGGATAAGTATTTAGTACTTACACTCAACAAAGGAGCTGTTTACGAGGAGCAAAACAAAATTAAAAACGGATTTGATCATCACCCTTTGATGCGTAATTCGTTCGAGTCTTATAAAATCAGATTTGATTTATCTTCTTTCAAGTTGAACAGAACAAATGAAGATCTTTTTAAAGGTGGACATCAGATGATGAACATGAAACAGCTCGATGCATCGGTTGACACCTTTCAGACAGATTTGAAAAAACGATTGAAAGATGTGAATAATAACTTAAAGCCTTATTTCTTTTTCGTTCGCGATACAGTTGATGTTTTTTCGAAAGTAAAAACTGTTAAATCGATGAATGTATTTTCAGATTCGAATAAGGTTTATCAGACCATGGCCTACGAAAATGCCATGAATCAGGCGCGCTCTATTCAGGCATATATGAATGGCACCTTCGAAGATTTAGATGGACGATATTACAATATCAATAAATACAAAGTAGAGTGGCATCGTAAGCTGACCTTATCTGCAGCGTGCTTTATTTTATTCCTGATTGGTGCGCCATTAGGAGCTATCATACGAAAGGGCGGTATGGGGTTGCCGTTAGTAATATCCATTATCTTCTTTCTGATTTATCATGTAACCAGTATCACAGGAGAAAAAATGTCAAAAGAGGGTGTGATTACACCTTTAACTGGGATGTGGCTCTCGGCCTTTGTTCTTTTACCTATCGGGATGTTTTTAATTTATAAAGCAACGCACGACTCTGCCTTATTCGATAGGGATGCCTACCGAAATTTTGGAAAGAAAATTTTAGGGATGTTGGGAAAATCAAATGTAAAAGGGGGGCAGTAATTTGAAGGTTTTACAACTTTGTTTAAAGGTTCCTTTTCCACCCAGTGATGGTGGTTGCATTGCTATGCATAACATGCAGAAATCGTGGTGGAGTAATGAGGTGACTGTAAAAGTACTTACGTTTAATACGATAAAGCATCCTGTCGATTTACAAAAACTGCCTGCTGATTATGTAGCTAATACAAATATTGAAGGAGTCTTTCTCGATAATCGTATTAAACCTGTTGATGCGTTGAAGTCGTTGATGGCTGGAGAATCTTACAATATCAAGCGGTTTGTCAGTACTGATTTTGAAGAAAAGTTAAAATCGGTTTTAGTAAACGATCAATACGATGTAGTACAATTGGAAAGCTTATACATGGCTCCTTACATTGATGCGATAAGAGCAGTAAGCAAAGCGAATATCGTATTTCGTCCTCATAACATTGAGTATAAAATCTGGCAGCGATTAGCAAAAAACACAATCAATCCGATTAAGAAATTTTATCTGAATATCCTGACAAAGCAATTAAAAAAGTATGAGCAAGGTGTTTTAAATAAAGTTGATTTGTTACTTCCACTAACATGGGAAGATGCACAGCTACTAACGAATATGCAGTGCCGAAAATCGATGATGGTACTTCCTATTGGTGTTAATGCAAATGAATACTCAGAAGTGCCCCAACCGAATAATCAGGTTGTATTTCACCTCGGGGCTATGGACTGGCTACCTAATGTAGAGGGTATTAGATGGTTTGTTAAGAAGGTCTGGCCGTTAGTTTTAAAAGAAAATAAGAATGCTGAATTAAGTCTGGCAGGAAAGGGTATGCCCGCTGATTTATTAAATCTTAATAGCGAGCGATTAAAAGTGGTCGACTATATATCCGATGCGCCTACATTTTTTAAAGAAGGGCAAGTTATGGTTGTTCCGTTGTTAAGTGGGAGTGGAATGCGTGTTAAAATTATTGAAGGTATGGCAATGGGGAAGGCCATTGTTACCACAAATATTGGACTGGAGGGTATAATTGCGCAACATCAAAAAGAGCTATTGGTAGCAGATTCGGCCGAAGATTTTGCTGCCGCAGTCCTTCAATTATTGAACGATAACAGTCTGGTTGTGCGCTTGGGAAATGAGGCCCGTGAGCTTATTCAAACACGCTACGACCTACATTTTTTAGGGAAAAAGTGGAAAGAGTTCGTTGAAAATAATTAATCTGATTAAGCAATTCGAATAAAACATCAAGTGTAAATAATTGAATTGTAGCAAGTTGCACGTTTTTCGACTTTCTGCATTTTTTTTCAGGAAATTCCTTTTAAAAAAAGGTGTTTTATAAGGGATAATTTGTTAATATTGCAACCCCAAATTGTGGGTAAATTATAAGCATCATGAACTTACTTCAAATAGCTGAACAAAACAGCATCGAATTAAAGCAATGGCCTGACTTCAGAGCAGGAGATACAATTACGGTAAACTATAAAATTATCGAAGGTAACAAAGAGCGTGAGCAGTTGTTCCAAGGTGTAGTTATCCAACGTAAAGGAAGTGCAGCTACAGAAACTTTCACTATCCGTAAAATTTCAGGTGGTGTTGGTGTTGAGCGTATCTTTCCAGTAAATAGCCCTAAGATCATCAGCATCGAAGTTAATAAGCGTGGTAAAGTTCGTCGTGCACGTATTTTCTATCTACGCGATCAAGTTGGTAAGAGTGCTCGTATCAAAGAAAGAAAAGTTAATACAGCAAAATAATTTTCTTATTTATAAATTAGAAAGGCCTATCGGAAACGAAAGGCCTTTTTTGTTGATTGTATCTTTTAGCCAATTTTATCGTTTAATTTCAAACTATGAAAGTCCGTCTAATAATTCTGTTTTTATACTTCTGCACTTGGAATGCTGTTGCGCAGGATTATAGCGTAGAGCGATTATTTAGAAAGGACAATTCAACGCTTAGTGTTTATGCCTTAAAGATTAAGAATGTCAGCAATGATAGCATCATCGTTTTACACGCACAAGAGGCGCAGTTTCCTCCGTTTATTAATACCTATAAGTGGGATGAAGCAAAAGGGGCTAAACAAAAAATGGTAATTCATCTTGGAAAAACATCAGACGAGTTAAATCCTGAGAAATACCGCGCTACTAAGTCGCTGGCGCCACAAGAAACCGTTAGTATTTATTTTTCATTGCCAGCTAAATATGATAATACGGCGAAAGAAGTAGAGCTTTGGTTCTCCTTTTTAGTGAAAAAATACTTGGATGAATTCAAGAAGGCAGAGGTTAGTAATAGTCCCGACGCTATTCGCAGATGTAAGACCTTAAAAGAAAAGCATGGTCGCGTGGTGCATCGTTTCATAGCATTTTAAACTGCTACTATTCAAATAATAAACTGATTTTTTCTTCGTTTATTAGTTTGACATTAAAATTCATTTTATATTTACAAAAAAGCAGGTCATTTATGAATGTAGATTTTCATTTATCTCCAGAAGTAGAAGAAGAGTTACTGGTTGAAACGGTAACCGATAGGTCGAAGTCGATTGTATTATACAACGATAATCATAACACTTTCGATTGGGTTATTAACTCCTTAATTAAGGTGTGTGATCACCATCCTGAGCAGGCCACACAATGCAGTTTTATTGTGCATTACAAGGGAAAGTGTTCAGTAAAAGAAGGGAGTATGGATAAATTAAAACCAATGAAAGAGGCATTAATCGATCGTGGCTTAAACGCGACTATTGAATAATGAATTTTTCAATTGCATTTTCGCTCGTACTAATTGTTGTTAGTTTTCTAAGTTTCTTGATGTATGCCGCGCAGAATTCCTTTAAGGGTTATCTGGCGTTTTCAATCATCGTTTATGGCTTAGCTTGTATCTGGATAGCCGATTATATCGGAATGCTGGGCGTTGTCGTTTTGTCGATTGCATACGCAGTTGTTCTTATACTTTTATGGACCAAATACAGAACGAATTTGTTTACTTGGTGGTCATCGTTTTCAGGTTTTCAAACGGACTTATCAGAAGTAAACATTGGAGATTCAGCAAGTACGATTACCTCATTGAAAATGGACGGATCGTTAAAATACAAAGGCCAGAAGTACTATGCACTGTCTAAGTCGATTGCTATACCAGCCAACTACTCAGTTACAATTGAAGGAATAGAGGGACATTATTTGGTAGTGCGACCAAATTAATTCGAAGATTTTTACTGCTATCCTTGATTAAAGATATTTTTTTTCTACATTTGCAATCCGAAAGAAAAATGGTTTCGTAGCTCAACTGAATAGAGCATCTGACTACGGATCAGAAGGTTAGGGGTTTGAATCCCTTCGAGACCACTAGTGAATCAATCATGAACCCTGAGATTTATCTCAGGGTTTTTTATTTATTAGCTATTTAGCCAAGCTAGCTTGATGCTAAATAGGTTAAATAAATAAAAATACGCAAAGCGTTCATGATTGATTTACAACTCGGGTAGAAGGGCTGATGGCGAAGCCAGCATCCCTTTATTTTATTGCCAAGCTCGTTTGAGTTATAATTAACACATAAAATGCGATCATCGAGGTGCAACCTCGATAGATGATTGATATTCAACTCGGGTAGAAGGGATGATGGCTTTGCCATCATCCCTTTATTATAATAGTCCAGTTTAATCGATACAAAATTGCTTAATAAAGAAAGTTTTGTGGTTCCTGAGATCACTCGAAGGATCATGATTGATTTTTTTTAATCCCGAGTTCACCTCGGGAAGAACTCGGGTAGAAGGGCTGCGCTGAAGTAGAGCATTTTGCAAGCAAAATCACACTTCAGCGCATCTCGAGAAAATTTAGCCAAGCTAGCTTGAAGTTAAATAGGTCAAATAAATAAAAATAGCTTTGTGGTTCCTGAGGTCACTCGAAGGATCATGATTGATTTTTTTTAATCCCGAGTTCACCTCGGGAAGAACTCGGGTAAAAAGGGAGGCGCACGAAGCGCGAATCCCTTTCACGTTTTTTGTCAAGCTCGCTTGAATCAAAATTAACACATGAAATGCAAGCATCGCCTCTTTTGATTTTTCCGTTTTAATCAAAACTGAAACATTCAAATAATCAAAGTTGTTCATTCGGACAACTTTTAGTAACTTTGTTCCGTATGAGTGAAACAAAAATTAGGGTTGTCATCTTATTTAGAAATTATTTTTCTGACTTCTTTGTCAAGCAAAAACAGAAAGTGAAGGATAAAATAGTATGGACTTTAAGAATAATTGAAACTCAAAAACAAATCTCATCCGATTATTTAAAACATATAGAAGGAACGGAAGGACTTTATGAAATAAGGGTTCAACAAGGAAGCGACATTTTTCGCATATTTTGTTTTTTTGATGATGGAAAGCTGGTTGTATTAGCAAATGGTTTTCAAAAGAAAAGTCAAAAAACACCTAAATCAGAAATTGAAAAAGCATTAAAAATTAAAAAAGAATATGAGCAAGAAAAATAATATAAAAACACTCGATCAATTTGTTGATGAACAATACGGAAAGAAGGGCACAGCAAAGCGAGACAAGCTTGAAAAAGGGTATGAGTCATTTAAGCTTGGATTGTTGATTCAGCAGGCTCGACTTGAAAAAGGACTCACGCAGGAAGAGCTGGCTGAGAAATGTGGGACTAATAAAGGTTATATTTCTAAGATTGAAAACAACCTTAAAGAAGTGCGAATTTCAACACTACAAAAAATTGTTGAACTCGGTCTGGGTGGTCACTTGGAGCTTTCGATAAAACTTTGATTTAAGCAGCAGAATTGGGCAGTTTATATGCAAAGATGGCTTTTGAATTTTTTTGCCAATTATAATATTATGACCAACAAAAAAATCCCGAAGCATCACCTCGGGATTTTTACTATCATACTATTTTTAAATCTTATTTCTTCGCTTTTCCTTTTACCGGCTTTTCATTTTCAAATGTCACAATGAATGCATCGGTAAAGCCTGCTTGTATCATTATTTCTTTTAAGTTTTTTGCCGATTCGTAACTTGATTCGCTTCCAACAAAATATTTTAACCAGGTTTCTTCTCCATACGAACTTAACATTTCTGTGTCTGTCATTTGCGATAAGTTTTGCTCAACAACATCTTTTGGTAGTTGGTTAAATGCTCCAATCTGTACTTTGTATTGAATGCCTTTATTTATAACTTTTTCAATCACTTTAGCTTCTTTCTTAGCATTTAATGGCTCGTACGACATCCCTCTGATTTCACTGCCGTCAGTTGTGTTACCACCATTGGCAGTTAGGTTTTCATCAACAGTACCAACTTCAGTTAAACGTAAATTGCTAATCGCTAAGTCTTCTGAACCTGCTTTATTGCGATTCAGATATATATTCTGAATATAACTTCTATCGTTAAATTCACCAAAGCGAACTGTCTCCGATTTTATCTGATATCCTTTTACTTCAACACTGTAATTATAAGCTCCTGTTCCAGGTAGTTCAACGCTGTACTCTCCTGATTTTATATCTGTATTAATAATAGCGATGTAATCAGGATTGTTATTTTTTGTAATGGTAATAATTGCTGACTTTAAGTTAGGTTCACCTATGCATTTAAACTTTCCTGTCACAGCAATTGAAAGCTCCTCTAAATTCATATACGGAACTTTTAATACAGATACTTTTCCTTTTGATGCATCACGCTGACTCGTTACATACGCAAATTGATCAACACCTGATGAGATATAGCAATAGTCATCATCCGGAGAGTTAACAGGAGATCCCATATTCTCAGGCTTGCCCCATTTTTTCGATTCGCTGTTATAAACTACTTTGAAGATGTCTAATCCACCAGTTGAATTATGTCCGCGGCTGCTGAAATACAATACACGTCCATCTGAATTACAAGTAGGGTATAGCTCATCATCAGCTGTATTAATCACAGCATCTAATTTAATTGCAGCGCCCCAGTTTCCGCTAAGGTCTTTTTCTACTCTGTAAATATCCTTGCTTTTATTTTCTTTAGAGGCACTGAAATACATTACACGTCCATTAGCACTTAAAAAAATAGTAGGCTTGTCGTCTTTAATGCTCTTACTTTCTTTGATAATCTGATCTGGCATACTCAATAATTTACCTGCATCAGCCGTAAATTCATATTTAGTATAAAAGTTAGTAGCTTCTGTCACATCGGTTTCTAATACTTCACTTAATTGCTCAATATTTAAAAGATTCTTCGCATTCATCACCATATCGATGTGTTTAGCTATCGCAAAAGGATCGTTTTGCTTTTTACCAATGATAGTGGCATATTCTGAAAATGCTTTTGCTGCCTCATCAAATTTGTAAGTTAAATGGCAAGCTCTTCCATAGTAGTAGTAAATATCCTCCGGACTTCTATCATCATCCATGGCTTTCTTTAAATAAGGAAGGGCTGACGATTTATCAGCTTCAACTATCAACGCACAAATACCATAATAGTAATTGTACTTATAGTTATTGGGATTCTTACTTAAAAGCTCCGAGTAAAGTACTGATGCTTTTTCGTATTGCTTCGCTAAATATAGTTTTTCAGCAGCTTTTGCCTGCTCTGATTCCGTCATGCCCGTAGAATATTTAGCAGGCTTATCAAAGGTAATGGCCTTTGAATGTTGGACTCCAGAAACTACAATTGACGATGCAATAGTAACGGAAAGTAGAAAATTTTTCATGAGAATTTGTATTAAAATTCATGGCTTTCTACGGAATTGAAAACTAAACAGTTTCAATATGTTTCAATAAATTCAAATTAAAACATGACTTTCGATACTGTTTGCAAAATTTTGAAAACTAGTTATTTGTAAGTTGCTGGTGAAAAGTCTACGAAATATCAACTGCTTTTTTTTGATAAAAATCCAACCTTCGATTCCTCATTTTTTAGTAATCGCTCGATGTTCTTTTGATGGGTAATGAATACAAGAATACAAACGAAAATTGAAAATATATTGATACTTGGAATTGACTCATGATAGATAAACATTACCGAAATTGGAAATGAAAGAGAAGCCAATAAAGAGCTGACCGATACATAATGAGTCAATAATAACGAAAGAGTAAAAACGCCTGCACAAATTCCGGCTGCCCCTAAATGCACTGCACATAAAATTCCTAATAACGTTGCAACTCCCTTACCACCTCTAAATCCAGCGAACAATGGATAAATATGTCCGATTAACGCAGCCATCGCTAAACATAGTTCGAGGTTCATAAACTGTTGCGTATGGGGATAGTATTTAGACGTCAACCATACCAGCTTTACCGCCAGGAACCCTTTGAAAATATCAATGAATAAAACTGGGAATCCTGCTTTTTTACCAAGTACTCTGAAAGTATTTGTTGCACCTGCATTGCCACTTCCGTAATCACGTACATCAATATTGTACATCATTTTACCAATCCAAACAGCGGAAGGCACAGAACCTAACATATAGGCTAGCAAAATCAATGAAATGGTTGTGAAGCTTATCATGTTTTATCAAAAATAGTTAGAAACCACTTTTTATTTAAGGTTAGATTAAAGATTTATTAATAAATAGGATGTTTTATTTATCTAACGACTGTTATTCAATTGTTTAAATTTCAATTATTCTTCTGATTCAGGTTCTGTAAAACGGGTTTTGAATTCGTTTTTCTTACGATCGGTACTTAGGATATATTCATACGACGGTAAATCACCTTTCTTATCTGCTATGCGTTTATCAGGTTTCATATTGTTAATCGCATCGTTGAACTTTATATCTGATGAACATGATTGTAAGATTCCACGGTTATACGTAAAGTACCACCAGTTTCCCTGATCAGCTTCTAAATATAAATTCAATACATCGCCGTTTTTCTTTTTCTGAATTTCGAAATAACCAGTTAACTGACGACTAATGGTATTCTTATCAATAAAGCCAATACCGATTGGTCCAACTGATTTAAAGCTCTGAGAATTTTTATTCCAGTACATTTTTAAGTCGGTGAGATACAACGTTTGTTGTAACTCTTGCGGAACTTTTTTCGGAGCGCCATATAACGTGAATTCCGAAATCATCTTATCGGCTTTTTCTGTTCCTACAATTGCACGCATACTTCTTGTCCAGATTGAACGTGTATCGTTCGTAGGCTTTAAGGTGCTATTGCCTGTAATACTTTCCGACATTAATTTCAACGCATCGTTATTAAACATAAAGTCGAGGCCAAGCAGTGCATCCAACGAAGTTGAATCATTTAACGGATTATAAATGACACGTCCGTTAAAGGTTGTTCGAAGTTGTCCGAAATTAAATCCAGGTTTTAATTCACCTTCAGCAATCACATAACAGGAATCGTTATTTAATGAAATACTGTTCCCTGGTAAATCAGGATTCGCAATTTTCTCTTTGCTTGCAATAAAATAACTATTCGATTTATCATTGTAACTTAAATATCCTTTTACGGCTACCATGGCTGAGTCGCTGTTTTTTTCCTTCGGAGAAATAAATCCAGCGTAATAGCCCGAACTATCGTTACTCAAGAAGATACCAACGCCTAAACGTTCGCCATTTTCATTACGTGGTTCATCAACCGGAATCGTTAAGTTCTTGATATCAATGTCTGATTTAAATCCGAACCAGTTGATTGATAAACCTGCCGTACATAAATGTTTTACACTCGCAAAGCCATCAAAGTTTAATAACGGGTTAGACGCATTAATCTGCACTCTTCCTTTATATTGGATGTTCGTACTCAACTGGAAGTTTTCCGTTTCAGGAATATTTCCATTCGCATAGGTTTGCTTTGATGTATCAACGCCAATTCGATCTAATGAAATTAAATGTGGCGTACTTGCGTGGTCGTTATAAGCATACTGACCAGTACCTTCGTATTCTTTTCTTCCTTTGATCTGAAGTTGAGCTCCTGTAATCGTGTGGTATTTGCTCACAACATTCGCAATTACTTTGGCATTGAACAATGGACGCATATAGGCATCTTTCTCGATGACGATGGTTGCAGTATCATTTGGTTGTATACTTGCATCAGCCACTAAAATTTCTTTTACCTTTCTTGCCTTGATTAAATAATCATTTAGATTGTATCGAGCAAGACCCGCATTCCATCGAAGCGAATCCTGAAAGGCATTCGTCGAAACGAAGTCAGATCCTTCGATGTTAAGTTTTGTTTTGTCAACATTTTCATCGCCAAACTCAACTTCGTTTTTATCAATGAACCATTTAAATTGAGCAATGTAACAGATGTATTGATTCAATGGGAAGCTCACATAAGATCCTTTACCGTTTGATACGAAATTTCCAAAACGATTCACTAAATCTATTTTTGCATTCACATTTTTTGTTTGAATTGCCAATACTGTTTCAATATCAGATTTTAATTTGAAGTCAGCTGTATCAGATCCATACGCATCTTGCTTAAACCAGAACTTTCTTGCTTCTAAATTCGACGCATCAAACTTCGCATCTCCATTTCCACCTAATCCTTTTGAGGCAAGTAATAAATTACCCGTTAAAGAGACCTGCTTGTTATAAACGGCAATTGGGTCAGTAGTCATGTAAACATACATCTCATCGTTTTTAGGTCGCCAGTTAATAGCTGTTTGTTTACCTTGTGCATCTGGGAATCCTACACCTGCAATCATTTCTTTTCTTAAATCGAATGCGGTATTTTGCATATTCGTTGAATCAATAAAGAAAACAATCTCTTTGGAAGTACTTGATGAACTCAAATAATCTACTTTACCATCACCTAATAATCCCGCATAACTTAAATCGATATGATTAGTAAAGGTTCCTTTTCCTCCATACATAACATATCCTTCGCTCGGTGAGTTACGTTCGAATCCGAAAGAATAATCAGGTCGTATAACAGCCATTTCTTTGATGTCAGGAAATATTCCTCCTGATACAAATGTCCCTGCGAACTTCATCCCGCCAGAGGAGAAATTATCGAGTGAGTCAATTGTAAATGGTTCAATTTTAAAATAGAATTTATCTCGATCATAAACACCTCCGAAAATAGATGGATGATCGTAATACACGTATGATTCTTTATCACTCACAAACTTCGGATACTGCGAATAACTTTTTCTACTCGATTTATTATTCAAGCTATCAATGTACAATACACCTGATACATTTTGTAATGTACTCTTTAAAGGAATTAATTTCGGATTTCCTTTTTCATCTAACTCGTTATCAGAAACTACTTTCAAACGAATGGAATCGATAGTCGCTAAATTGAATTTAAACTGATCATAAATAAATTCGAATTTCTTTCCAAAGAAATCAGAACGACCAGCATGTACTTTACCAGAGAATTCAAAGTCGCGATTTTTCTTTAATTTGATCTGTTGATTTTCGGGAGTAACCCAAACAGCTTGTGTGTCGCTCAAAAATACGCGCGATACACCTTCCATATCTAAATCGAAATTCAACAAGTTGAGTTTTGCATTTGGCTTAGCAGAAATAACAGAACTGATTTCAATTTTATCGTAATCGATTTTTTCGGTTTTTGCTTCTAAGTAATAAACTACTTTATCTTTTGCAACAGCACTCGATGTTTCTGCATCGTACGTCAAGAATCCTTTGTTAGCTAAAAAGATCATCAACGATTTAGCTTCTGACTCTGCAACACCAAGCATCTGTGCAAGGGTAGCTGAATAAATTACATCGCCATAACTTCTGTTGTATTTATAGATTAGCTGTAAGGGGTTATAATCACTCAATCCTTGCAACTGACGGAAACGATCGTCTGAAAATAAATTTTCAGACTCTAACCACATCTTACTTTCGCCAGCGCCTGAAATCATTTTTAATTCCATCAATGGGTCATCAATCTTCCAATAGATACCATCAACATACATATCCACTTTGTGAAACGAATTAAAAAACGGCATACTCATTCCCGTTGAATTATCAATAATCAAACTTACCTGACGATCTTTATTTACATATTTAAAATCGAGTGAAGGATGATAAATACTATCTGTATCAAAATAAATAATGGCTGTTGCATTTTGTGCACTTAATCGCTCAGGACGAACAACGAAGCTTTTACATTGAACACTTAATTGTATTTTACCATTGCGCTTAAAATTTAATGTTGCTTTTTGATCTTTTGTTCCTGCTCCAATCATCTTTGCTCCTTGTTGTGAAAAGCCTCCAACATAATCAGCATCTTTAATTAGTTCTTTGATGGTTAGATTTGCATCATAACTCTGAAAGCGAGGGTAGGTAGCGTTGCTTGAATCAGCGTTAGCTAAAATTTTATCAGTTACTTTTCCTGTTAAAGCAGTTTTGAAAAACTTCTTGTTGTAGAAGTCAGCAGAATCAGAAGAATATATACTACTTGTAACATCAATCGTTGTGTTTTTTAAATTTGCAAACGCTTCTTCCTCTGGAATACCAGCACGCATCCAATTAATTTTCCCACCAGTTCCAAAAAACTTTTTGATAAGCGGATAATAAACTCCTTGAATATTGTATATAACACTGCTATCTGATTTTGCATAGCAAGTTAAATTCATCGAAGGGAAATTAACTCTTGGGACAGAGTCGAAATCAAAAATAAAATTACTTGTGCCTGCTGACCATCTTGTAGATGATGATTGATATAAAATATTTCCGCTAAATAATCCTGAACAGATTTCAATATAATCGCTGTAATATTTTGTTTTGCCAAATAGCATTTTATCAAGACTACTATGCCACTTTGTAAACATCTCTGCCGACTTTCCTGATTCGGAAAAACCGATTAATGCCTCTATGTAATTACTGAAATCAGGAAATGGTTTCAAGCGTTTCTTTAACATGTCGTTGCACGTCTTAACAACAACAGCTTGTTGATCAGAAGTGAATTTAGGTTGCTCGAGCCAGACTAATTCAAAACGGTCTGCTAACTTCTCCGTTTCTTTTTTATTCGTTAATTCTAAATAGGCTTTTATTTCTTTGAAAAAAGTAGGCGCATCAGAAGAGAAGGGTTTCTGTTGAGCATATCCCGTAAAAGGAATTATAAATAAGATCGATAAAAGTAATTTTTTCATTCGTGATTAGTGTTTTTTAAAGGTCGCACAGCACCATTCGTTTTGTGAAGTGTGTTGCAAATAGTCGAGTTTATATTCAGCTGCTTTATTTTTAATAACGGATAAATCGGAAGTATAATATCCGCTGGTGATTAATAATCCACCAGTATTTAAAGAGGCAGCATATTTATCTAAATCATTCAGGATAATGTTTCGATTGATATTCGCTAGAATTATATCGTAAGATTTACCTTCGAGCAATTCACTGCTGCCTAGTGCGACTTCAATTTGCGGATAGCCGTTACGCTGCGCATTCTCTATGGAATTATCTACGGAGTTTGGATCATAGTCGATGGCATATGCCGAACTGGCACCGAGTTGCATACCAAGAATGGCAAGAATTCCTGTGCCACATCCCATATCTAATAGCGATTTATTTTTGAAGTCGATATCGAGCATCGCTTCCATCACTTGTGATGTGGTTGGATGATGACCTGTACCAAATGCCATTCGTGGCTGAACTATTATTTCATGCGGATAAGATGGATTCGCCTCATGAAATTCAGCGCGAACATATATTTTGTTGCCAATAATTTCAGGCTGATAGTTCTTTTCCCATTCGGCGTTCCAGTTTTGCCAAGGAATATCCTGTATGGTATAACTTACTTCGCAATTCATTTCTTTAATGCCTTCTATAATTTCTAGAACAGCATCTTCATTAAAATTAGCAGTTTGTATGTATGCTTTGAATCCTTGAGGAGTATCTTCAAACATTTCAAATCCGACTTCTCCTAACTGGTAAGTCAGCATTTCGCCAAATAATTCCAGCGGATTTAGTTGTAGGTTTAGTTCTGTATAGTTCACGACTTAAAATTATTGTTTTGAAAGGGCAATTATTGCTTGAACCTAATCATGTTTTCAACACTTTTATTAAGTGTAATTTTTAACAATTATCAGCATCTGACCGTGAATTAAATCATGGACGACTGCATTTTTATTGCGCTACATCTTGATTATCTTCGTAGCCTATTGTTGTATTATGAACAGAACACTTATTACCAATATTAAAGGACTCGTACAGGCGAATAGAAGTCATGTGATTATGGGTTCCGATATGAAGGAGTTGCCAATTATTGATGATGCCTGGTTGCTGATTCAAGGAGAGGAGATTGCTGCTGTTGGACATATGAATCATATGCCTCATTCGGATGTTACCGATGTAATCGATGCAACGAATCGTTTTGTGTTGCCTGCTTATTGTGATTCGCATACGCACATAGTTTTTGCTGGCTCGCGCGAAGGTGAGTTTGTGGATCGTGTTCATGGATTAACGTACGAGGAGATTGCAAAACGTGGTGGTGGTATTCTAAATTCTGCTAAGCGATTACAAACTACTTCTGAAGATGAATTGTTTGAAGGTGCTCTATCGCGCATTCACGAGATGACGATGACAGGTACGGGCGCAATTGAAATTAAAAGTGGATACGGATTATCGTATGATGCAGAGATAAAAATGCTTCGTGTTATTCGCCGTTTGAAAGAAGCCTCCGACTTAACTATCAAAGCAACTTTTTTAGGCGCACATGCTTTCCCAGCAGAGTTCAAAGAAAATCGTGCTGCTTATGTTGATTTATTGGTTGATCGCTTGATTCCGTTAATTGCTGATGAAGGTCTTGCAGATTATAACGATGTGTTTTGTGACCGCGGATTTTTTACGGTAAATGAAACAGATCGTATTTTAGAAGCCGGAAATAAACATGGACTCAAACCAAAAATACATGCGAATGAATTAGATTATTCAGGTGGCGTGCAAGTAGGTGTGAAGCATCATGCATTATCAGTTGATCATTTAGAGTGTGTAGGTGATGATGAAATCAAAACATTGTTGGGAAGTAAAACGATGCCTACCTTATTGCCAGGCACTGCTTTCTTCTTAAAGATTCATTATCCTCCAGCTCGTAAAATGATTGATGCAGGATTGCCAGTTGCATTAGCCAGCGATTATAATCCTGGTTCTTCTCCTTCGGGAAATATGAATTTCGTACTAACGTTAGCTTGTTTGTATTTGGGAATGTCGCCGGAAGAAGCCATCAATGCAGCAACATTGAATAGTGCTTATGCAATGGGTGTAATGGATGAGTTAGGTTCAATTGCACCTCATAAAAAAGCAAATTTATTTATCACGAAAGAAATTCCTTCTGTTGGATATATCCCATATGCGTATGGAAGAAATGTAGTGGACAAAGTGATGATCAATGGGAAATTGAAATAATAAAATAAAAAATCGTTTATAAAAGATATGAAACAATTAATCGAATGTGTTCCTAATTTTAGTGAAGGAAATAATTTACAAATCATTAATCAGATAACTGATGCGATTAGCAGTGTAGAAGGAGTGAAGTTGTTGAATGTTGATCCAGGTAAAGCGACTAACCGTACTGTAGTAACGTTAGTTGGTGAACCAGCAGCTGTTGTTGAAGCTGCATTTTGTGGCATTCAGAAAGCAGCAGAGTTAATCGATATGTCAAAGCATCATGGTGAGCATCCTCGAATGGGAGCTACTGATGTTTGTCCGTTTATTCCTGTTGCAAATATTACGATGGAAGAAACTGCAGCTTGGAGTCAGAAGCTAGCAAAGCGAGTTGGAGATGAGTTGAACATTCCCGTTTATTTGTATGAAGATGCACAATCGGATAAATCAAGAAGTAATCTTTCGGTAATCCGTGCAGGTGAGTACGAAGGATTTTTCAAAAAGATAAAAGAGCCTCAATGGAAACCTGATTTTGGTCCTGCAGAATTTTCTGCAAATTCGGGTGGGACAGTTATCGGTGCTCGCGACTTTTTAATTGCTTATAATGTGAATCTGAATTCTAAGTCGGTGAAGCGTGCTAACTCGATCGCGTTTGATATTCGCGAAGCAGGACGTATAAAGACAGATGAGAAAGGTAAGAAAGTGTTGGATGAGCAAGGAAATGAAATCAGAATTCCGGGATCGTTAAAAGGAGTGAAAGCAATTGGATGGTACATTGAAGAATATGGTCAAGCGCAGGTATCTATTAATATTACACAATTCAGAGAAACACCATTGCATATTGTTTTTGAAGAATGTTATAAGAGTGCCTTTAATCGTGGAGCACGAGTAACGGGAAGCGAATTAGTTGGCTTAGTTCCGTTGAGTGCTATGCTGGATGCTGGTAAATACTTTTTGAAGAAACAACGGTTATCCGCAGGTGTTAGTGATGAAGAGTTAATTCATATTGCTGTGAAATCGATGGGCTTAGATGAATTAGGTCCATTTGATCCGAAGCAACGTATTATCGAATATGTCTTGAACGAAGGAAATCAAGCGCCATTAGTGAATATGAAGCTCAACGCATTTGCAGATGAAACTGCAAGTGAGTCGCCAGCACCTGGAGGTGGATCGATCTCTGCCTACGCAGGTGTATTAGGTGTGTCCTTAGCTACGATGGTAGCGAATTTAAGTGCTTCGAAAAAAGGATGGGAAGACCGTTGGGAAGAATTTAGTAACTGGGCAGAAAAAGGTCAAGCTTATAAAAAGCAATTACTGGATTTAGTGGATGAAGATACTCGTTCGTTTAATGCAATTATGAATGGATTTTCATTGCCAAAAGGAACGGATGAAGAAAAAGCATTTCGCAAGCAGGCTATTCAGGATGCAACGAAATATGCGATTGAAGTCCCATTGAAAGTAATGGAAGTTTCACTTGCTTCAATGGAAGTAATGAAGGCTATGGTAGAAATTGGAAATCCGAATTCGATTACTGATGCAGGTGTAGGAGCTTTATGTGCTCGTACTGCTGTATTAGGTGCGCATATGAATGTTAAGATTAATACAGGTAGTTACGATGATAAAACATTCGTTGCCGACATCTTAAAGAAATCAGCAGCCATCGAAGAAAAAGCGGTTAAATTGGAAGGGGAGATAGTGGCGTTGGTGAATAAAGCGATTGGTTAATTTGAAAAAGAATTGATAAAGCGTGTTGCAACTTGTTGCAACTCTGCTTTATCGTTTGCTAATTTGCTATTGTGGTAATGTGGTAATGTGGTAATGTGAAAATTAATTAAATATGTAATTTAATTCATGGATAAACCAAAATTAGATCGTACGGCTTTTAAGATTAATTCTTTTGAGTCGGCTGATAATAACAAAGAATATTGGTTGAGTAAAACGCCTGATGAGCGATTTGCTGCTGCATGGTATTTAATCTGTTGTGCATATAATATCGATTACAACAATCCTCCTAAATTAGATCGAACTTGTTTTTCAATGCGCAGACATGAGTAATATTTTAAATGATGATTTTGTTGATTTTATAAATGCTTTGCAAGACTGTAAAGTTGAATATATTCTTGTTGGTGGGTATGCTGTAATTTATCATGGATATAATAGAACAACAGGTGATTTAGATGTTTGGGTAAATCCGACAAAGGAAAATTATCAGAAGTTGATATTGGCTTTTAATAAATTCGGATTAAGTCTTTTTGATATGACAGAAGAATTGTTTCTTGTCAATAAGGAGCTTAACGTTTTTACATTTGGAAGACCTCCAGTTTGCATTGATTTATTGACACGGTTAAAAGGACTAAACTTTGAAGAAGTATATTCAAATAGTTATCAAACAGAATTTAGCGGAGTGCAAGTCAGAATGATTGACTTACCTAATTTAATAACAGCTAAAAAAGCATCCAATCGACCAAAGGACATCGACGATATCAATCATATTTCTTGATTGTTTTCAGAAAAAAATCACAAAATCAAAAACACCACCGGAATCTTATGCAACTCAGGAATTTGTTTTTTCCATTCCTGAACACGTAAGGTGCGGATACTTTCCTCGTCTGTATCGATGTTAGATGCAATACATAATCGGGTTTCGTTATTGCATGCCGATAGTAGGTCTTTTAACATCGGATTGTTACGATACGGCGCCTCAATAAAAATTTGTGTTTCGTTACGCTGTTGCGCAGCTTTTTCTAATTGTTGAAGTGTTTTAATGCGTTCACTTCTATCGATTGGTAAATAACCATGAAAACAAAAACGTTGTCCATCTAATCCCGAAGCCATTAACGCTAATAAAATGGAAGATGGTCCTATTAATGGTTTGACTTTGATATTCGCTTTGTGCGCAGCTGCTACAACGCGTGCTCCTGGATCAGCAACAGCAGGACAACCAGCTTCGCTTAATAAGCCTGTTGGGACTTTATTCTTTAACGGATCTAAAAAGGAATTGATGTTTTGCTTGGGATCGTGTTTGTCTAATTCGAAAATGGTTAACTCTGCTTGCGGAGTTTCAATCGCGCATTGTTTTAAAAAAGCTCTTGCCGATTTTTCATTCTCCACAATAAATACTTTCAACTTACGAATGATATCCAGCGTGCTCGCAGATAAATACATTTCTGGAGGAGTATCGGTGCTGAGTCCGCAGGGAATTAAATACAATTGAGGATTTAACATAGCTGATTCATTAAGCACATTCTAATTCGAACAAGGTAATTTCAGGTAAGATTCCTACACGTCCAGGGTAACCTAAAAATCCTAATCCGCGGTTTACATACAAATACTGTTTGCCTTCCTGGTATAAGCCAGCCCATTCTTTATAAACATACTGCACAGGACTCCATCTGAAATAGGGTATTTCAATACCGAATTGAAATCCGTGTGTATGACCTGCAAGCATTAAGTCTACCTTCGGATATTCAGTTAAAATTTCTCCTCTCCAATGCGA
Source organism: Bacteroidota bacterium (assembly GCA_947453935.1). Lineage (GTDB taxonomy): Bacteria > Bacteroidota > Bacteroidia > AKYH767-A > OLB10 > CAINEC01. Next base: position 29,416 of record CANGJU010000003.1, read on the forward strand.
TGGATCGTGGGAAAGTAAAATATTGAAGTCGCTGTACTGAATATCTTTTGTTGCTTTCTTCATACTTCCATACTTCGGAAAACGTAAATGCGTACTCCAGTTCTGAACCCCAATTAAAGAAATTTTATCTCCGTTGTTTTCAATTACACGATGTTCATCTAACAAAATATCCCAACCTAATGCTTTATGATGATTAATCAATGATTGCAAATTTTCTTTTTTTGCATGATCACTTTCCCATTTTACATAATCGCCATAATCGTGATTTCCTAAAATTGAATAAACGCCATGCTTAGATTTTAATTTCGCAAGCGCAGGCATGTGTTCGATTACTTCGTCATTCACATTATTGACTAAGTCGCCAGTAAAAAATACAACATCAGGGTTTAAATTATTGATGATTCCAACGGCTCTGTTCAATGGTTCCTGCGTCACAAAACTTCCCGAGTGTATATCCGATATCTGAACAAATTTATATCCGTGAAATCCTTTTGGCAGGTTGGGTAGTTTTAACTTCACTTTTCGTACATGATAATCAGTTGCTCCTTTTGCCATTCCGTAAAGTAAACTTACAAAGGGAAGTGCCCCTACAAATATTCCAAGGCGCACAAGGAAATCTGATCGAGAGATTCCTTGCGGTAATACATTCCCGTTAGTAGCATCGGTTAATTGTTTAACCGGAAAAATTTTGAAGTAACACCATTTTACAAATCGCGTTAAGTCATCCACCAGCATAAAAACCAAAATCAATAATTTCGAAATCATGATAATGAATACAAATGCGGTGAAGTAAGTACGGATAAATTTTGGCCATGTTTGAATGTCCCATATCATAGCACTTAGTATCACTAAAACACAAAAGGCTGTTAACGACCAATAGATAATAGTGGCGGTTTTTTGAGAAAATTCGGAAGAATTACGTAGTGCAAACTTGAATGCCTGATAGACATACAAATCAATGATTAAGATAAGTGCTATTAAAAATAACTGTCCGAATTTCATAGGGTAAAATGCATATTAATCATTAAGGAGCTAATCTAAATACCATCCAGCTTTCGCCATTGCGTTCGTATAAAAATCGGTCGTGTAATCTGTTCGGGCGACCTTGCCAGAATTCGATGCGGTTTGGGATAACTAAATAACCTCCCCAATGCTCTGGACGAAGAATTGTTTTGTTTTCGTAATAGGTGTTTAAGCGTGCAACTTCATCCTCTAATTCTTTTCTTGATGTTAGAATAGATGATTGTGAAGAAGCCCAGGCTCCAATCTGACTTTCACGTGGACGTACAGCGAAATAGGCATCCGATTCTTCCGCACTTACTTTTGAAATTGTTCCTTCTATACGTACTTGCTGCGACATTGCTTGCCAGAAAAAATTTAAGCAAACTTGTGAGTTATTATTGATTTCTTCTCCCTTTCTACTTTGATAATTGGTGTAGAAAATAAACCCACGATCATCGAGTCCTTTGAGCAATACAATTCTTGATGATGGCTTGTTATCAACTACGGATGAGAAGCACATTGCATTGGGTTCCGGAACTTCATTATTAACAGCATCGGTGAACCATTTTTCAAACTGCTTCATGGGGTTAGCATCGAGGTCGTTTTCCGACAAAATTCCTTTGTCGTATTGCTCGCGCATTTGCTGTAAATGTTGGCTAAAGGGTGTTCCCTGACTCATGGTTAAATTATCGACGTCAAAAGTATAACATCCTTGTCGAATAAATAGTTTTTAAATTGAATTCAGATACGTTTTTTTAACAAAATGTAAGAAAGTGTAAGGTTTTTCGTTTTTTCAATTAATATCGTAGCAAAATAATATTAGACTTAGAAACAAAACCGTTAATCGTTAGTTTAAGACACTATCAAATCATACCACTATGAAAAGAATATTCGAACCCACACAAGGCAGCTTATTAGTCTCTGAACCATTTTTAGCTGATTCATTTTTTAAGCGTTCAGTTGTATTGCTAAGTGAACACGATAAAAAGGGAACATTAGGATTTATCCTGAATAAACCTACTGATGTAACCGTTAATCAGGCAGTAGATAATTTTCCAGAGTTTGAAGCGCCTTTATACTTCGGTGGACCAGTTGAGACAGATACGTTATTCTATATTCACACATTAGGCGAGACTTTGAAGGGTGCTATTGAAGTTACCAAGGGGATTTGGTTTGGTGGCGACTTTGAAACGTTGAAGAAAATGATTGAAGAGAATAAAGTTACTACTGATCAGATACGATTTTATGCTGGGTATTCAGGCTGGGAGCCCGATCAGTTAGAAAATGAAATGCGTGAGAAGGCTTGGTTAGTGACAGATGCTCCTTCTGATTTTAACTTCTTAGGAGAACCAGAGGTGTTATGGGGTAAGGTTTTAAAGTCGATGGGAAATGAATATGCAATTCTTTCAACTTTTCCAGAAGACCCTAGTTTAAATTAAAAAATCCAAACAGGTTTTATAGAAAGCAGCAGATGATAATTCGTCTGCTGTTTTTGTTTTGAAAATAGATTTTTATTTTTTAATATTGATTTAATGAAAATGTTGCTGATTAAATCTATTTCAGAGGATAATTTAAGACTTCTATCTAAATATTTGAAACGAGCTGAAGTTGAATTTAAAGTTGTATCAGAAAATCAAATTGAAGATTTAGGCTTGTCATATTTGATGAATGAGGCTGATAAGTCTATACTAGTATCTAAAGAAATGATATTGAAAAAACTAAGAAAATAGTTTGATTTAGTAAATAATAATCAATTCGTTTTGTATTCGAGAAAAATACTGCGGTTTGATCCCTTTTTTAGAAACCAAATCTACTTTGATATTTAAAAATTTTTCAAGTTCATTTGCTAAATCTATAAACTCAATACCTATTGATTTTTCAAACTCAACCATTATGTCAAGATCACTATTTTTTGTTTCCTCAGATCTGCTATATGAGCCAAAAATAGCCAACTGTTTTATGTTGTACTTGCGAGACAAGTAATCTTTATTTGATGATAAAATGCTCTTTATTTCGACTAAGCTTTTCATCTAGTAAAATTAAAAAGCAATTAATGATTTTCAAAGAGAAATAATGATCATAAGTTTTATATTTGTTCTATGCAAAGTCGTACTGTTTCCATCGAAGATTTTATTGAGCTTTATAAAAGTAAACAGTACCCTTTGTTGGATGCGCGCAGTACGTCGGAGTACAATCGCGGACATATTCCAGGAGCACAATCGCTACCATTACTGGATGATGAAGCACGAAAAATAATCGGAACAATTTATAAGCAACAAGGAAGAGAGGCTGCAGTACTTAAAGGTTTTGAATTAATCGGACCTGAGTTTCATCAAAAGATTATTCGTGCGAGTGAATTAGCGCCCGAAAAGAATGTGATGGTGTATTGCTGGAGAGGTGGAATGCGTTCGAATATTTTAGCCTGGCTTTTACAAATGGCAGGGTTTAAAGTCGTGTTGTTGAAAGGCGGTTATAAAACGTTTCGTCATTGGGTGATTGATCAATATTCTTTATCTCGTAATTTAATTGTATTAGGTGGCAGAACAGGATCTGGCAAAACGGAAATGCTTCACATGTTGAAAGCTTCCAATGAGCAGGTAATCGACTTAGAAGGAATAGCTCATCATAAAGGCTCTGCTTTTGGTGCATTAGGTCAGCCACAACAATTTTTACAAGAGCATTTTGAAAATCACATAGCATGGGAATTATCATTTACAAATTCATCAGAGCCTTTGTGGATAGAAAATGAAAGTCGACATATAGGAAAGAATCAAATTCCGAATGCTTTATTCGAACAAATAAGAACTGCTAGTAAATTAACAGTGAATGTCGATTTGGAAACACGTACCAACAGAATTATGCACGAGTATGGTAGCTTTGATATAGAAGTTTTAATTGAAAAAACGCAGGATGTTTCGAGGCGAATGGGTCCACAGCATGCAAAAGCAGCGATACAGCACCTAACGGATGGGGATATACGCAGTTGGGTAGAAAAAATGTTGAGGTACTATGATAAAACCTATGAGCATTCAGGATTGAGTCAGGAAAATAAAAAATCTGCAACAGTAGATTTCAATTGGGAAGATGCAGCAACAGGAATTCGTAAAATGATTAATAAGAAGAGTGAATTATAAGATGGAGCAAAAAATTAAATTAACAGAATATAGTCATGGTTATGGTTGTGGATGTAAAATTTCACCTGCTGTACTTTCTGAAATATTAGGCAAGGCAAAAAGTAAGCTGACCTTTCCAGATTTGATGGTGGGTAATGTTACGAATGATGATGCCGCTGTTATTGACTTAGGTAATGGACAAGCGTTAGTTTCGACTACTGATTTTTTCATGCCGATTGTTGATGATGCTTTTAACTTCGGAAGGATTGCGGCCACAAATGCGATTAGTGATATTTATGCGATGGGAGCGAAGCCAATTATGGCATTAGCGATATTAGGATGGCCGATAGATAAACTTCATGCTGAAGTAGCTTCAGAAGTTATGCGAGGAGCAATTCAGATCTGTGATGAAGCAGGTATTCCACTTGCGGGCGGACATAGCATTGATAGTCCTGAGCCAATTTTTGGATTATCGGTAAATGGAATTGTCGATAAAACAAAAGTGTTAACGAATCAAGGAATTCAAAAGGGTGATTATTTATTCATCACAAAGCCTTTAGGTGTTGGTATTATTACAACCGCGCATAAGATGGGGAAAGCGAGTGATGCTGATTTACAAAATGCAGTCGATTCAATGTGTCGTTTAAACAAGTTGGGCGAAGTCCTTTCAAAAGTGAAGGGTGTTCATGCGTTAACGGATATCACAGGCTTTGGTTTATTCGGACATTTATTAGAGATGCTTAATGAGACAGAGCTTGCTGCAAAAATCAATACCGAGCAATGGCCATTACTTCCTAACATTGATACTTATTTGGCGCAATATACCATTCCTGCAATTACCTATCGTAACTGGAATAGTTATGGAACCAGGGTTGAAGAACCATCGGCGGATGTGTTACATATTGGTTGCGATCCACAGACGAGCGGCGGCTTACTGATAGCGGTAGCACCCGAAGGGATAGATGAACTTACAGCGCTCATGAATGAATACAAAGTACCTTCAAATTGCCTTGAAGCCATTGGTAAGGTTATTAGCAAAGAGGGAGAGTGGGAGGTGGTGTTTTAATATTTTATTAATTATAATCTAAATTAAATTTAAATCTAAAATGAGAAAGCTAATTCTACTATTTGTTTTGTTATTAATTTTTAACAACACCCAAGCTCAAACCCAAGCTGAAATGAATCAGGCTGCTGCGAAAGGATATTATAAAGCCGATGCAGAGCTGAATAAGGTTTATAAAATTCTAATGTCGAAGCTAGATGAGAATGGAAAAAGCCTTTTAATCAAAGCAGAAAACGACTGGATTAAATATCGTGAATCACATTGTAAATTTGAAGCATCTTTTTACGAGGGTGGCAGTATGCAACCAATGATTTATTCGAGTTGTTTAGAAAGTGTCACTATGGAGCGAATAAAAGAACTGAAAGAGGCGATTAAAGAGTTTGGTGAATATTGATTTATGCTTAGAACTATCTTCCGTATCGTAGCTGGCTCCTTATGGTATATAGGTCGTTTAACACATTTGACCTATAACGAGATTAACGTTGTAGTTTATTATTTTGTCATTCCGTACTCCTGGTTGTTAATGTTGGATGCTATTTTCGGATTTCACTACTGCGCTATTATTGGGGGTTTGTTTTATTTCTTGTTCTGGCTAGCGATTAAAAATTTTAGAAGTTTTTGTGATGATGTATTTGATTTGTCGGAGCGCTTTTTAAACTCTTTTAATATCTACGGCAGTAATTATGTGGCAAGTTCAGTATGGATATGCGTGGCTTTGCCTATATTGATTTATGGAGTGTTGATTTACTATCTGATTAAATAGAAAACGTAATTTCTGCAAGCTTGCAGCTTTTTTGTGTAAGTGTTTACCCTGATTATTTTCGTCGTGTGAAAAATATTTTTAACGATATACAATGTCTTAATATTTTTTGCGTTCAGAAATTTCAAACCTAAAAAACATGATAAAAAAATTACTGTTATCGGCTACGGCGGTAGGACTTTTAATGACTATTTCCTGTAATCAATCTAATCCTGAAGTTTCAAAGAATATTAAGTGGCGGGCAAGAACCATTAAAAAAAACAAATTGGTTTATGCATTTAATATTGATTCCTTACCGGTAAAAGCAGGCGATACAGTCTTGTTGAATTACAACAGTGAGTCGTTGGGTTATTATATAGCTAATGTAGCGTATCCTGTACGTGATACTGCTTATTTAGATACCTACGTCGATTCAAATGGGGTAGAGCAAAGCTATCATTATGAAGCAATCAATGTTGTTTTGTTGGATAATAGTGTCAGGTAGTAGGTTGTAAATTAGTATTGAATTTCAATACATTTTAATTTATTAACAGCTCAGAAAAAATTCAAACCAAATAATAATTTCACTTCATGAAATATAGTTTACGAGAAAAATTAGAAAATATTATTCAAAATGAAGCTTTCAGTGATTCAGAAATCTCGCTTCGATTAATTAATTTAATTAACCAATTAGATTTACATCAACCCGTTAAGAAGGAAGCGAAATCCATTAGTAATTTATATGAATCTACTTTATCAGAGGTTAACACTGACAAGCTGAATCATAATTATATTAAAAGTGGATTTACCACATTTGATAAGTCGATTCGAGGTTTTATACCTGGTGAATTTGTAGTGATTGGCGGACGACCTGGAATGGGTAAGACACAGTTTGCAATTAATCTTGCAATAAATATTTCAAAAACGCATAAATCGCAATTTTACACCTATGATGATACTGAAGAAAGTATCATGAGGCGTATACTTTCTAATCTATGTCATATTCCAACATTCAAATTTGATTATAATGAGTTGTCGGATATTAACAAGGATATGATTAACAAGATTGGACCAATCGTTAATGAATTAAAATTACATGTTTCAGAATGTAATTACTTGAATTTTTTGGATTTCAAAGCTGACTTAATCAGGGATATAAAAGAGAAGGAACTAAAAGTAGTTTTCATCGATTTCTTGCAAGCCATTATTCCTTCGAAAACAAGATATAACCGCGAATTTGAAATTGGCTACGTATGTCGCGAGTTAAAAATGATTGCTAAAGAATTTAATGTTTGCATTATTACTACTTGCCAGTTAAGCAGAGCTGTTGAAACAAGAGGTTCTTCTAAACGTCCACAACTTTCAGATTTAAGAGATAGTGGTTCCATAGAACAAGAAGCAGACAAAGTATTGATGTTGTATCGTCCGGAATATTATCAGCTGGAAACTTTAGAAGATGGAACAACTACCAAAGGATTGATGGAAGTGATGGTAGTTAAAAATAGATGTGGAAAAATAGATTATATCCCTTTACGCTGTCTAATGGCAATTTGTCTGATACAAGATTATAACTATTTCGAAGATGATTTTGATTTTGTGGAAAATCGTTTATTTGATCTTCCTGATTTTTAATATATAAAAAATAAAAACCTAGAGCCGTTGCAATCAACATTATGATGTCAACATATAGAGACATGGTGGTTGTGTTCCTGCAACCCGTGATCAGTTGGGTAAGGCTAATCGACTATTTATTTGTCGCTCGCTACGCTCACTCCTCATAAATAGTATCTGCAATCAAGATAATGGACAACGGCTCTTTTTAAATTTATGAAACACAAAGAAAGAATAGATTTAATACTTCGTGAATATCGCGATGAAGTCTGGCGTTTTAGTGACCTGGAGGAATGTTATAACTTTCTTAAGCAAAATCATATTGGAGCAAAAAGACATGAGATTAAATCGGCAATGCTTTTATCGATGAAGAAACATGTGGATATTGCTCGATTGATTTCTCACGACATTTTTGATTTAAAAGAGTTAGTTAATAATCCCGTTTACTCATCCTATAAGATTGGGAAAAAATCGGGTGGATTTCGTTTAATTGATAGTCCCGATGAAAAACTAAAAAAGGCGCATCGAAATTTAAATTCATTTTTGCAATCCTATTATTTATGTATCAAGCCTGAGTCTGTCCATGGATTCGTGCCTGATTTTTACAGGATTCAAAGACGAATTAATATTGTTGAAAATGCAAAGCCACACGTAGGTAAAAAATATGTTTTAAATATCGACTTAAAAAATTTCTTTGATACCATATCAGCACAAAGGGTTTATCAGTTATTTATTGGAAAGCATTTTGACTATAACAAGTCGGTAGCAGCCGCATTAGTATTATTGGTTTCTTACAAGGGGAAACTGCCAACGGGCGCACCAACATCTCCTGTTATCTCCAATTTTATTTGTCTCGAATTAGATCAATGTCTGATGGAGTTTTGTAAAACCTATAACTTGACTTATACTCGTTATGCGGATGACTTAACATTTTCGTCAGATCATGAAATTTCTGATTTGTTATTGTTGATGATTAAAGAGATTATTCAGTTGAATGGATTTAAAGTGAACAATAAGAAAGTGAGAATAAAATCTAGTGCTCGTCAGCAGATGGTAACAGGTTTAGTGGTAAATCAAAAAATAAATGTCGATAGAAAATTGATTAAGCAGGTGCGTGCAATGATTCATCATACCAAAGTAAATGGATTAACAGAAGCAACAAAAAAGCATTTTAGATTATCTGACGAAAAGGACGTGGGACCTTACAGAAAATTATTTCTTGATAAACTTGTAGGATTAATCAATTTTATTGGATTAATCAGAGGAAAACTTGATGCTGTATTTTTAAAATTGGAAGATGATTTTTGTAGTCTTGAATTCAACAAGCCTACTATCAAGAATCCAGTGAATAACTATTACAGTGTAGATTTTTAATTAATTTATTAAATGAAAAAAGTAATTTTATTTTTAGTAGTAATTGCCTTAGCAGGAGGCGCAGTTTTTTATTTTAAATTTTATAGGATTGATAAGAAGCCCAAAGTTGCACATAATGGATGTTGGGGTATAGACATATCACATTACCAAAAAAACATTAATTACGATAAACTAATTAAGGAGAATAAACCTGCTTATGTTTATTTAAAAACTTCACAAGGGAATTCTATGGTTGATGATCTATATGCGGATCGTTTGAAAAAATTCCGCGAATTAGGTATTCCAGTTGGGGGTTATCATTTTTTCAATTACAATGTGAGTGGTAAAGAGCAGGCGGAACATTATATAAAAACGGCTAATTTGCAAAAAGGCGATTTATATCCTGTGTTAGATGTGGAGATGAAACACAGTAGTTCCCAAAGTAAACAATGGATTGTAAGAGAAATAAAATCATTTTGTGTAGAAGTAAAAGCAGAGTATGGTGTGGAGCCACTTATATATTGTGAATACGATTACTACCATAAATATTTGAAGGATGATTTTGGTGATTACCAGTATTGGATTAGCGACTTTGTAAGAGCTCCTCGTTGTAAATATGTGATGTGGCAATACGATATTTTACATGTTAATGGAGTTGGGAGCATTGATAATAATCGTTTAGCTGAAGGTGTGAGGTTGGAGCAGCTTATTTTGAAATAATTCAATTATACTTTTCCCCATTAGTTTCCGTTATTCCATAAACCAACCATTATGAAACAATTATTTTTTATCGCAATTATGCTATTGTTCGCTAGCAACTGTTTTGTGCAACAATGGACCATCCAGGAGTTTGAATCTGCTAATACTGCTAAAAATATAAAGGCGATTACTCAAGAAGAAAAAGAGGTTATCCGGTATATAAATCTTGCTCGAATATATCCTAAAAAATTTGCCTCAATAGAATTAAAAAAAGCTATTGATGATGGATTGTATAAAGAAACTGACTTTACAAAGTCACTTCGTGTAACATTAAATCAAATGAAGCCAGTTGGACTATTATCCTTTGATCAAACTATGTTTCAACTCGCGAATTGTTTTGCTTTGGAGTGTGGTAAATCAGGAGCTGTAGGGCACGATAGGGTTCGCTGTGTCGATGGTTTTGATGCTGAATGTTGTTCTTATGATTGTCAAACAGGTTTAACAGTTACTCTTCAGTTACTAATTGATCAAGATGTGCAAAGTCTAGGACATCGCAAAATTTGTTTAGATGATGAGTTTGCTAAAGTTGGAGTAAGCATAAAACCACATAGCTATTATAATTATTGCTGTATTTTAGATTTTAAACGCAACGACTAGAGTAAAATTCTTAGTTATCGAATTGAATTATTAAAATTCAATATTCGAATTTTAAACTGATTGATAAATATTTACAAAATAGTAGTTATAAAAAAAGAGCACCGTTTGGTCCTCTTTTTTTTGAATAGCTTTTATAAATCCCCTACAACGACTTAATCTCCGCCACCAGCTTCGTTAATACATCTTTCGCATCGCCGAATAACATGCTCGTTTTAGGATTGAAGAATAATTCGTTTTCAATACCTGCATATCCTGCACTCATCGAACGTTTGTTAACGATAATATGCGATGCATTTTCAACATCTAAAATTGGCATTCCATAAATAGGAGAGGAAGGATCATTATGCGCAGCAGGGTTAACAACGTCATTAGCACCTACGACTAATACAACATCGGTCGAAGGGAACTCAGGATTGATGTCTTCCATCTCTACTAGCTTATCATACGATACATTCGACTCTGCTAATAATACATTCATATGTCCTGGCATACGACCAGCAACCGGATGTATTGCATATTTAACTTCAACACCACGCTCTTCTAATATTGTTTCTAACTCATGTATCACATGTTGCGCCTGAGCAACCGCTAATCCGTATCCAGGTACGATCACCACTTTCTTAGAATAGTTCATTAATACCGCAGTATCTGATACATTAATGTCTTTAATGCTTCCAGAAATCGCACTTGAACCTTCGGCAGCGTTGCCACCACCAAAAGCTCCGAAAATCACATTGCTCAACGGACGATTCATCGCTTTACACATTACTAATGTCAATAATGTTCCTGCAGAACCTACAAGGATACCTCCAGTTAGCATAATCTTGTTGTCGTATAGAAATCCTCCGAAAGCAGCTGCTAATCCCGTAAACGAGTTTAATAGCGATATAACTACCGGCATATCCGCTCCGCCAATAGGAACAGTAAATAAAATTCCGTAAACAATCGCAACAGCAAATAATAAATACAAGAACGTCATGCTTGGTGCTGTCATAACTACCCATGCACCAAACAATACAACACCCGCCATTACAATTGTATTAATGACATTATATTGTGGTAAACGAATTGGTTGCTTCATAGTGCCATTCAATTTTAAATAGGCAATGATAGAACCCGAAAAAGAAACTGTACCAATCACCATTCCTGCAATGATAGTTGCTAGCGCACCTGTATGATGTAAATTATGCTGATATTCCATCAAGCCAATTAATGCGGCACAAGCACCACCCATACCATTAAACATCGATACCAATTCAGGCATCTTTGTCATCTGAACTTTCTTCGCTGTTAACCATCCAACGATTGTTCCTAATAAAATAGCTCCGAAAATTAATGCGTAAATAATTCCTGGAACAACATGGTCTGCTATTAATACACCATCTTCTGTTTTCTTTTCAAATAAAAAGATAGTTCCTAAAATTGCGATAGTCATTCCTGCTGCACCCAACAAATTTCCTTTGCGGGCAGATTTAGGATTCCCCATCATTTTTAATCCGACAATAAATGTTACGGATCCAATTAAGTATGATAATTCGAGTAATGCACTCTTCATAATTCTGTAATGATTAAATTATTTTTTCTTGAACATTTCCAACATACGGTCTGTTACTACAAAACCGCCAACAACGTTAAGTGTACCTAAAAGCACAGCTAAAAATCCTAATGCTAATGCAAGGTAATCGGTTGGGTCTACATTAAGCATAACATAAATAGCTCCCACAATTACAACTCCGTGAATTGCATTTGCACCACTCATTAAAGGCGTATGTAATACCGTTGGAACACCTCCAATAACTTCGATACCTACGAATACAGACAACAAAACGAAATAAATCATTTCGCGGTGTTCGCTGATTAAGTTTAAAATTGATTCCATTTTATATTCTTTGTTTTTTTCTATTATTCAATTAAGCAATCATCTTTTTTCCTTCGTGAACAATCAACGATCCTTTCGTAATCTCTTCATCCATTTCCCATTTAAAACCGTCTTTTGTTGCTAAGTGCATTAAAAAGGTTTGAATGTTCTTCGCATATAAATCAGACGCATTGAATGGTAGGAGAGAAGGGATGTTTGATTCACCAATGATGGTAACTCCGTGCTTAACAACAGTTGCGTTGACTTCACTAACCGCGCAGTTTCCACCTTGCTCAACAGCCATATCTACAATCACAGATCCTAATCTCATGCTCTTTACCATTTCTTCTGTAACTAAAACAGGAGCTTTTCTTCCCGGTATTAACGCGGTAGTAATTACGATATCAGCTTCCGAAACATGCTTCGCTACTAATTCCTGTTGGTTCTTTAAAAATTCTTCAGATACACCTTTTACATATCCACCTTCAATTTTGATGGAGTCGTCGCCTTTCACTTGGATAAATTTACCTCCTAATGATTCAACTTGTTCTTTGGTTTCAGGACGTATATCCGTTACTTCTACAATTGCACCTAAACGTTTAGCTGTTGCAATGGCTTGAAGTCCTGCTACACCAGCACCAAAAATGACAACTTTAGATGGCTTGATAGTTCCGGCAGCTGTCATTAGCATTGGAAAAATTTTACCCAATGTGTTTGCTGCTAAAATTACCGATTTATATCCTGCTAAATTTGCCTGAGAACTTAAGGCATCCATTTTTTGCGCTCTCGATATACGAGGAATTGCATCAACTGAAAATGCTGTGATTCCTTGCTTTACACATGCTTCTACAAGCGCAGGATTGGTTCCCGCCATCATAAAAGATATTAAAACAGCCCCTTTTTTCATTTGAGCTATTTCGGCATCAGTTGGTGCATTGACTTTCAAAACAACGTCAGCTGTTTGATAAATTTTTGATGCGTCATTTTCTAATTTTACTCCTGCAGCAGTATAACGGTCATCTGAAAAATAAGAGTTAATACCAGCTCCAGCTTGTACGCAAACTTCAAAGCCAGCTTTCACTAATTGCGATGCTACATCGGGTGTAACTGCTACTCTTTTTTCGTATGCCTTAGTTTCTGTTGTTATTCCAATTAACATAATTTGCAAAAATTATTTTTGTGGTGCAAAGGAATATAAAAAAGAGCAATCTTAGAACTAAAATACAAATTGTTTTTCGTGATTTAACTTGCTAATAACATCAAATTGATTTCGAAATTGGATAGTAGGACTGATGCTCATCTAAAATTAAAATTTTTTATCTGCTTAATTTTTTCGAAGTTTGTAGGTAATTAGCAGAAATAATATGGCGAAGTTTACACCCGCGTACTTGAAAAAACTAGAGGAGCTCCTTAAAGAGCAAACCTACGAAGTGCGTTATGAAAAGGGTAATTTTAGATCGAATTATTGTCTTTTAGAAGCGAAAAGAGTAGTGGTAATCAATAAATTTTCTACACTCGAAAGTCGTATTCAAGCACTTATTGAAATAATCACAACACTGAATGCCAATAATCAGATAAAGGTTGATTTGCGGGATATCGGACTTAAAAATCCGATTGTAAATAAAGAGGATAACTTGGAGTTGGATTTTTCAGATAATGTGGATGAAGCGGTTGAACCATCAGCAGAAAACACCGAAAACGAATAATTCATTGCAAACTAAAATTACATTTCTAGGCACCGGTACTTCACAAGGAGTTCCGTTGATTGGTTGCGAATGTGATGTCTGCATCTCCGATGATAATCGTGATAAACGCTTGCGGACATCTATTATGGTGGAGCGCGGAAATACGACAATTGTTATCGATTCTGGCCCTGATTTCCGTCAACAGATGTTGCGAGAAAAAGTAAAAAAGCTGGATGGATTAGTATTTACGCACGAACATAAGGATCATATTGCTGGTATGGATGATATCCGAGCCTTTAATTTTATCAGTAAAAAACCGGTCGATGTATATTGCACTAAGCAAGTAGAAAAAGCCTTGCGCCGTGAGTTTTTTTATGCCTTTGAAAATGATTATCCCGGTGTTCCTGAATTAAACATTTTTAATTTCGATGAGGATGAATTTACTATTGGAGATATTACTTTAATTCCAATTAAAGTCTATCATGCGCAGCTTGAAATCAGAGGATTTAGAATTGGCAATTTTACGTTCATTACCGATGCTAATTTTATCAGTGAAAAAGAAAAACAAAAGATTCTAGGCTCAAAAGCAATGGTGATTAATGCACTTCGTCGGAATACACATCCCACACATTTTAATTTAGATCAAGCATTGTTTTTACTCGATGAATTAAAAATTGAGAATGGTTATTTAATCCATTTGAGTCATCAGATGGGTAAGCACGGAGATGTTTCTTCTGAGCTACCAAACAACCGTTTTATTGCATACGATGGCTTACAGATTATTACAGAATAGTTGTGAAAAAGTCTGTTTTTAATTAATGAATTATGTTAGGAATAATCTAATTTATCGCCTTATCTTTGTACACATGCACTCACGAATGATCATTGCTATTGATGGATTTTCTTCTTGTGGAAAAAGTACGGTAGCAAAAGCTATTGCCAGACGTTTAGGGTTAAAATACATCGATTCGGGTGCTATGTACAGAGCGGTAACGCTTTATTTTATGCGTAATGATATTCCGATTCCTGATCCAGAAGAGTTAATCGATTTTCCGTTTGATTTTAATCCCGTTTTAGATAAAATTCAAATTACTTTTCAAGTTAATCCCGCGACAGGATTAAGTGAAGTATATTTAAATGGTGAAAATGTTGAACAGCCTATCCGAACAATGGAAATCAGTGAGCAGGTTAGTCATGTGAGCGCTATTAAGTCCGTTAGAGAAAGAATGGTTGAGTTACAGCAGGCCGAAGGTCAAACGGGTGGACTTGTGATGGATGGACGTGATATTGGTACAACTGTATTTCCGCACGCGGATTTAAAAATATTTATGAAAGCAGATCCGATGATTCGTGCAGATAGAAGATTCAAGGAACTTGTTGCCAAAGGAGTTGAGATAACAGTGGAAGAGGTGATTAGTAATGTAGTAGGACGTGACTACGAAGATTCTAATCGGGAGGAAAGTCCACTAAGAAAAGCCGTTGATGCCATTGTGCTCGATAATTCGCATTTAAATCAGGACGAGCAAGTAGAGTTTGTAGTTAAAGAAATAGAAAAGTTAAAAGTAGGTTGCTAAACAATAATAATTAACAAGTGTTGTTATCAGACAAAATAATATGATGAACGTTACAATAGATCCAAATTCTGGTTTTTGCTTCGGAGTAGTTTATGCCATTCAGATGGCCGAAGATGAATTGGATGCGACAGGTAAATTATATTGCCTTGGTGATATCGTTCATAACAACATGGAAGTAGAGCGTTTGATGGCCAAAGGACTTCAGATTATTAATCATGAAGACTTGGCAGAATTACACGATTGTAAAGTTTTGATTCGTGCACATGGTGAGCCTCCATCGACGTATGAGTTAGCTTTGAAAAATAATATTGAACTTATTGATGCCTCTTGTCCTGTGGTTTTGAAACTTCAAAATCGCGTTAAAACAAGTTTTGAAGGGATTCATGATGACGCTCAAATTGTGATTTATGGTCAGCCGGGACATGCGGAGGTGAATGGATTAGTAGGACAAACAGATGGAAGAGCCATTGTAGTTTTTGAAGAAAAAGATTTAGATAATATCAATTACGATATGCCTGTCCACTTTTTTTCGCAGACAACCAAAAGCACAATCGGGTTCGAAAAAATGGTGCGAGATATCCAGGAGCGAATTGTAAAGCACAAAGGATCATTAGAAGATGGCGACTTTGTTACGAATGATACATTGTGTCGACAGGTGTCTAACCGCGAGCCACAACTTAAACGCTTTGCCACTGCTTATGAAGTAGTTGTGTTTGTTAGCGGAAGGAAAAGTTCGAATGGAAAGGCTTTATATGCAGTTTGTAAAAACGTTAATCCCGACAGTTATTTTGTCTCATCGGCTGATGAAATTGAAGCGGATTGGTTCAATGGAAAACAAACGGTAGGCATTGCAGGGGCCACTTCAACACCGATGTGGTTGATGGAGCAAGTGAAGGAAAAAATCGAGCAATTAGCTGTTTTAGAAAGCCAATAATCAGGCATTTTTTTAATTCAAAACATTTCTCTTTTATAAATACAAAATCCTTTGATATTCAAAGGTTGTTTATTACATTTGCACTCCTTTTTTGAAGCACTTAAAATCAAAAGAGGCAATAAACTAGATGGCAAATTCTACACATATCAATTTTGCAACGCCTGATTCCAGCGAATTCGATTGGGATAACACAGGCAAAGCTTATGAAACGTACAAGTCAGCTGACCGTGAGAAAATGGAAGCGTTGTATGATCATAAGTTGAATCAAGTGCTGGAGCACGAAATCATGATGGGAACCATCATTAGCTTAACCAGCAAAGAAGCCGTTGTTGACATCGGCTACAAGTCGGATGGATTAATTCCGCTTACTGAATTCCGTCACATGCCAGATTTAAAAGCTGGCGACAAGGTGGAAGTGTACGTGGAAACTACAGAAGACAAAAACGGTCAATTGATCCTTTCTCACAAGCGTGCGCGTGCTACCAAATCATGGGAGCGTGTTAACGAGTCTTTGGAGAAAGATGAAATCATTACCGGTTACGTTAAATGTCGTACGAAGGGTGGTTTAATCGTAGATGTTTTTGGTATTGAAGCTTTCTTACCAGGATCTCAAATCGATGTTAAGCCTATCCGTGATTACGATGTTTACGTAGGAAAAACAATGGAATTCAAGATTGTTAAAATCAATCAAGAGTTCAAAAATGTGGTTGTTTCTCACAAGGTTCTTATCGAGAACGAAATGGAGAAGCAGAAGCTTGAAATCATGAGTAAACTTGAAAAAGGTCAGGTGCTTGAAGGAACTGTGAAAAACATCACTTCTTATGGTGTGTTCATGGATCTTGGTGGTGTTGATGGCTTACTTCATATTACTGATATCAGCTGGGGCCGCATCAATCATCCAGAAGAAGTATTGAAGTTGGATGATAAAATCAATGTAGTAATTCTTGATTTTGATGATGAGAAGAAGCGTATCGCGTTAGGTTTAAAACAATTAACTGCTCAACCTTGGGAAGCTTTAGATGCAAATCTGAAAGAAGGCGACCGTATCAAAGGAAAAGTAGTTGTATTAACTGACTACGGTGCATTCATCGAAATTATCCCGGGTGTTGAAGGTTTAATTCACGTTTCTGAAATGTCTTGGTCACAACATTTACGTAGTCCGCAAGACTTCTTAAAAGTAGGTGATGAAGTAGAAACAGTAATCCTTTCAGTTGACCGTGATGAGCATAAAATGTCATTAGGTTTAAAACAACTTTCTGATGATCCTTGGGGAGCTATCTTAGCTAAATATCCTGTTGGATCTAAGCATAAAGCGAAGGTGCGTAACTTCACTAACTTCGGTGTATTCGTAGAGTTAGAAGAAGGTGTTGATGGATTAATTCACATCAGCGACTTAAGCTGGAACAAGAAAATCAAGCATCCTGCTGAATTCACTAAGATTGGTGAAGAACTAGATGTTGTTGTTTTAGAAGTAGATGTTGATAATCGTCGTTTAAGTCTTGGACATAAGCAATTAGAAGATAATCCATGGGATACTTACGAAACAGTATTCACTGTTGGAAGCGTTCACGAAGGTGCTATTGGAAAAGTAACTGATAAAGGTGCTGCTGTAATGTTCTCAACATATGGTGTTGAAGCATTCGCTCCTTACCGTCAGTTATCTAAACAAGATGGAACTGTTGCTAAAGAAAACGAAACTTTAGATTTCAAAGTAATCGAATTCAGCAAGGACAATCGTCGTATTGTAGTTTCTCATACTCGTATCTTTGATGAAAAAGCAGCTGAAGAAAAGAAAGTTCAATCTGCTGAAAAAGAAAAAGATGAGAATACAACTGCAAAGGCCGTGAAGAAAATTAAAGAATCACAGGAGAAATCAACTTTAGGAGATATCTCGGCGCTTGCTAACTTGAAGAATAGCATGGATGAAAACAATAACAATGCATAATTTTAGTTTTCATAAATAGTAAAAAGTCCCTCTTAATTTATTAAGGGGGATTTTTTTTGAATAAATACACTAAATTTGCTCACGATGCAAAACGGACAAACAAAGCGAATTTTTGATAAGGAATTGCTACGCATTACCATCGATCGTTTATGTTATCAGTTAATCGAAAATCACAATGATTTTAAAGGGACTGTCATCATCGGAATACAGTCACGAGGTGTATTGGTATCTCGTCGAATTTTTAAACGCCTTCAAGAAATAAACCCTTCAATCGATATTCAGTACGGCGAGCTCGATATCAGTTTTTACAGAGATGATTTCCGACGTAGAGAATTGATAGTGCCCAGTGCTAATAAAATGGATATTGAAGTGGAAGGGAAGGTAGTAGTGTTAGTGGATGATGTATTATATACAGGAAGAACCATCAGAGCCGCACTCGATGCCTTGTTGGATTTTGGTCGTCCAACAAAAGTGGAATTACTCGCTTTAATTGACAGAAAGTTTAGTCGTGAATTACCGATTGCTGCCGATTATATCGGGCAATCTATAGATACCATCGCAAGTGAAAAAGTATTAGTTCAACTTCAGTCGGATGATGGTGACGACGGAGTTTGGATCACTTCATCAGAAACAAAATTATGAGTCAACAGTTGAGTGTTAAACATCTTCTAGGCATTAAAGATCTTACGAAAGAAGATATTGAACTCATATTTCAAACTGCTGATAATTTTAAGGAGGTGATTAATCGCCCAATTAAAAAAGTTCCATCTCTTCGCGATATTACGGTTGCCAATATTTTCTTCGAAAACTCTACTCGTACTAAATTAAGTTTTGAATTAGCAGAAAAACGTTTGTCTGCTGATGTAGTTAATTTTTCTGCCTCTGGCTCTTCTGTTTCAAAAGGAGAAACATTAATCGATACAGTTAATAATATCCTAGCCATGAAAGTGGATATGGTCGTTATGCGTCACCCAAAACCAGGAGCTGCTGTATTCCTTGCCAATCACATAAATGCGAGTGTTATTAATGCAGGTGATGGTACTCATGAACATCCAACACAAGCATTGCTTGATGCATTCTCGATTCGTGAAAAACTTGGAAGTGTAGAAGGTAAAAAGGTAGTTATTGTAGGAGATATATTACACTCTCGCGTGGCTTTATCCAATATTTTTTGCTTGCAAAAATTAGGTGCTGAGGTAATGGTATGCGGACCAAAAACGCTAATTCCAAAATACATGAGCGAATTAGGCGTAAAGGTTGAACATGACTTAATAAAAGCCTTAAACTGGTGTGATGTGGCCAATATGCTGCGTATACAACTCGAACGACAAGATATTAAGTATTTTCCTTCTTTACGTGAGTATAGCATGCTTTACGGACTTAATCGCAGTATTCTGGATGGACTATCCAAAGAGATTGTGGTAATGCATCCAGGTCCGATTAACAGAGGAGTTGAAATTACCAGCGATGTAGCCGATAGCAAACAGAGTATTATTCTCGATCAGGTGGAGAATGGGGTAGCGGTGAGAATGGCTGTTTTGTACCTATTAGCTCAAAACAGTGGATTTAAACAATAAATCGTTAACAATCATTTGTCGCATAATTTTCTGAATTCAATTTTTATAGTATATTTGTTTAAACACCACTAACCAATGCAGTTCACATTAGATAAAAATGATAAATACGTAGTTGTAAAACTACATGAGCAAAAGTTAAACACACTTATTGCTGCTGAGTTGAAATCAGAGTTGTTATTAATCAATAGCCAAGGTTTTTCTAATATTGTTGTCGACTTATCCGAATCAATGTATTGCGATTCATCAGGACTAAGTGCAATCTTAGTTGGAAACCGTTTATGTAAAAACTCAAATGGAGTTTTCGTAGTGACAGGATTAAATGACGCAGTTAAAAAGCTTGTACAGATATCGCAATTGGATCAAGTATTAAATATTAAATCATCGAATCAGGAAGCTGTTGAGTTTGTTATTGCAAATGAAATGGAAAAAAATATTAACGAAGATCAGTCATAATTAAAGTTAGCATGAAAAAAATAATTACCCTTATAGCAAGTTTTGTCATTCTTGGAAGTGAAATAGCATTCTCTCAATGCGTACCTAATTCTGCTATCACGCAGCCAGGTATTTATCCGGATAGCGCAACAGGATTAACACCTGCAGTAGTGAATCAACCCTATGTGCAAGAAATGCAGTTAAAGGTTCCGGTTGATACAGTAGTTAATATCGGGCCTCTTCCTGTTACGGTTCCAATTACATCTATTGAATTGATTGCCTTCTCTGGTTTGCCTGCTGGACTTTCATATACATGTAATCCTGCTAATTGTACTTTCCCAGGTGGTTCTAACGGATGTGTTGCTGTAACAGGAACTCCAACAGTTGCGGGTGTTTATCAAATCACAGCAATTACAAAAACAAATGCTACTATTTTCGGTGTAGCTAATTCACAATACGACACACTTAATTATTACTACTTGACAGTTTCAACTGCAGCAGGATTAAGCGAAGCAGGAACACCTACGTTATCGATGAGTCAGAATATGCCGAATCCAACGGAAGACTTTACAACTATCATTTATAATTTACCTAATTCAGGAGAAGTTGAATTTTATATGCACAACATGATTGGCAAAGAAGTTTATCACAGAACGTATAATGGCGATCAAGGTGAAAACGTTTTAAAGTTAGATGTGCGTGATTTTACTCCTGGCGTTTACATGTACTCCATTTCTGTTAACGGCGAGTCTGTGACAAAGAGAATGGTGATTTCTAAAAAGTAAATGGGTTTTGAATTAACAATTTTAGGGAGTAGTTCTGCTACTCCCATTTATAATCGACATCCTACCTCTCAGTTATTAGTTATTCGCGATCATCATTTTCTGATTGATTGCGGTGAAGGTACTTTAACACAGTTGTTAAATTACCGAATTAAGTATCACAAAATAACCCATATTTTTATTAGTCATTTGCATGGTGACCATTACCTTGGTTTGGTAGGCTTGATTTCTACTTTTCACTTACAGGGAAGAACAAGCGATTTACATATTTACGGACAACAAGAGTTGATGGATATTATCGAGATTCAATTGCGAATTTCGAATATGCATCTCCGTTATAATCTCATCTTTCATTCTGTACGACATTACGCTCCTGAAGTTGTATTTGAAGACGAAGAAATAATGGTGCGTTCAGTAGTGTTGAATCACAGAGTCCCTTGTACAGGATTTATCTTTAAAGAAAAACCTCGTCCGAGAAAGTTACGAATCGATAAACTTCAAGAACATAATATTCCTTTTACGTATTTCAATAAACTTAGGAAAGGAGAGGATTTTAGAACGTATAACGGTGATGTGATACCGAACAAGGAACTAACAGAAGAACCTTCGCCATCACGCGCCTATGCGTATTGTTCAGATACTATTTTTGATATTGGTATTGCGGATGAAGTACGAGGTGTTGACTTATTATATCACGAAGCAACCTTCTTACACGAACAAGAAGACAGAGCTGCTGCAACATTTCATTCTACCTGTATACAGGCGGCTGAGGTCGCGAAAAAAGGAGAGGTGAATAAATTAATCATCGGACATTTCTCTGCTCGCTATCGCGATTTGCAACCCTTGTTGTTAGAAGCCAGAACTGTTTTTACGAATACCGAGTTAGCGCTGGAAGGAAGGAAGTTTAAGGTTGACTAAAAACGGTGGCTGAGGCCCTCGAAGCCCCGAATTGATGTGCTAATTTGCCAATCAGATAATTTGCTAAATAGTTTTATTAAATCAATTTCATTTCTAAAAGTGCCTTCACCTTCAGCACCGATGCAACAGAAAGTAAATCTTTTATTTCTCCATTCATCACCATTGTTGCTAATTCATCAAATGGTAATTTGCGAATTTGTAATTGTTCAGTTTCTTCAGGATTAGTTTCTGTTATGGTAAGTCCTCTTGCAATGTAGGCATATCCTATTTCATCAGAAACAGAATTCGAAAGCTGACAACCATCGATAATTAATTCCCATTCGCTGGCAATTAAGCCCGCCTCTTCTTCGAGTTCTCGTTGAGCACCTTCTAATAAATCTTCTCCCTCTGGAACACCACCTTCAATGACTTCCCACTCATACGTTTTAGTAGTATATCGAAATTGTCCAACAATCCACGTATTGTTTTCTTCATCTAGCGGAATAATGGCCATCGCTCTATTCTTAAAATGTACCACACCGTAAATGCCATCATTGCCAGCAGGATTTATCACTTGCGACTCATCAAGTCTTATCCAAGGGTTATTGTATTTGGTTTCGGTCGATTTTGTAATCCAGGGATTTTGTTCTGTCATGCAACAAAATTATCGATTTCATTTATTGAATTTGATAAAGTTGTTCGCTTTACTTTTATATTCGTATTCAAATAATCATGATATGAATCGAATAGCTGTTTTTACATCAGGAGGAGATGCTCCAGGAATGAATGCTTGTATTCGAGCAGTCACGCGTGCCGCACTTGCCAATAATATTCAGGTTTATGGTATCATGCGCGGCTATCAAGGAATGATAGATGGAGAAATTATATCAATGGATTCTCGTTCTGTTTCGAATATTGTACAACGTGGCGGAACAATTTTAAAGGCCGCTCGCAGTAAAGAGTTTCTTTCAAAAGAAGGACGTGATAAAGCCTATGAGCATTTAAAGAAACATGATATCAATTGTATTGTTGCTATCGGAGGCGATGGAACATTTTCTGGGGCTGAAGTATTTACGAATGAACATCCTGATATTAAAATTGTAGGTATTCCAGGTACAATTGATAATGATTTAGCAGGTACTGATTTTACACTTGGTTTTGATACAGCTTTGAATACAGTAGTCGATGCGGTCGATAAAATTAAAGATACCGCAGCCTCTCACGATCGTTGTTTTTTGATTGAAGTAATGGGCCGTGATTCTGGTTGCATCGCGTTATGGGCTGCTGTTGCTGGAGGTGCTGAAATGGTAATGTTACCCGAAAAAGCGATGAGTGTAGAAGACTTAGTTCACACACTAGAAACTGCAAAAAAGAATAAAAAGTCGAGTACTATTGTAATTGTGGCAGAGGGTGAAAAGAACGGAGGTGCACAAGCGATAGCTGCTAAAATGAAAGAACATATTCAGGATTATGAAACCAAAGTAACGGTTTTAGGTCATATACAGCGAGGTGGTAAACCAAGTGCCTTCGATCGTATTCTTGCTGCTCGATTAGGTGTTCATGCGGTGGAACAGTTAATGTCAGGACAAACCAAAGTAATGGTGGGGATTCGTTCTAACGCTATTGCACTAACCCCATTTGCTCAGGCTACAAAAAGTCATGATCCGCTAGATGAAAAATTATTTTCAATTGCCAATACATTATCCATTTAAAATTATATCCATGAAAAATAGAATTCTTATTTCATTACTGGCTTTATCAGTTTCGGTAAGCGCTCAAGATATTTTAAAAACAAAATCAGGCAAACCCATTTTACCTGCTAAAAACGATTTCGCATTGAACATTGATGCTGTACCATTTATCAATTTTACAGGTAACTTATTTAATGGAAGTAGCTCGATAGCTCCTCAGTTTTTATTTTCTGAGCGACATCCAATGACTTTATCAGGATTATATCTAAAAGAAAATGACTTAGCTTACCGTATGAAAGTGCGTTTAGGATTTTCATCTTTAAAAATCGACACAGCTGTTGCGAAGAATGGAAGTACGAATCCGAATGAATTAGTAATAGATGAATCAATCCAAAAAACCAGTGCAATCACATTAGGATTTGGAGTGCAGAAATGGCGAGGAGAAGGTCGTGTGAGAGCCTATTATGGAGGAGAGGTTTTGTACGGAGTAAAAACAGATAAAACGACATACACCTACGGAAACGAATTGAGCAATGAAAATCAGGTTACCCGTAACACTTTGTATAAGCCAGGTAATACAATACAATTCTCTTTACGTGGATTTATTGGTATTGAGTATTTCTTCGCTCCTAAAATGTCGGTGAGTGGTGAATTCGGATGGGGGCCGGCAGCGCAATCGCGTAAAGCCGGGGAGTTAGTAAGAGAAAAATGGAACGGAGGTGCAGTAGAAGAAATTAAAACAGCTACCGGAAAGTCATCGTTGTTTTCAATCGATAATGATAACAACGGAGGCGCTTTAAATCTGAATATTTATTTCTGATCAGAAGTTCCTTGTTTACTTAAGTAATCCTCGAGTTTGATATTGTTTTTATATATTTCCTCAGCAAAATATTTAAGCGTCGGTAAAAACTGATCGCTGGTTTGATACCCTTTTAAATTATAGATTAACTGATATTGTCCGTCTAGAAAGGAGTAAGTTGGATAACTCATTTGTCCTTGCATTAAATCGATTGCTATCTGATTCGTTTTATAATCTGGTACATAGCCAAACTTTTTATCATGAAACGAAATTGTGTCCTTTGTTTCTGCATCTAACTTTACTGCATAAAAATTATCGTTCATGTATTTTACTACTGCTGGATCTTTAAAAGTAGCTGCATCCATTTTCTTGCACCATCCGCACCATTCAGTATAGGTATCAATAAAAATACGTTTGGGATTTTGGTCATTTAACTTAACAGCTTCTTCAAAACTCATCCAATGAATTCCGTTAGGGTCATATTTATTTTCTGACGATTGTGCATTGCATCCTGAAAAAAAGAAGGACATACAATAAATGGAAATTATGGTAACGATTTTGTTTTTCATGGTGCATTTAACGATTATAATATACTTAGGTTACTATTTTACATCTCCCATTAATTTTTTCACTGCTGGGGAAATAACAATCAATACCACACCTGCGATGATCGAATATAATGCTAATTGCTCATAGCCGTTAGTATATGAAATTAATTTCTCTGTGAGAGATGCTTTTGGATTTGGGTCCGACATTCCTGCACCAATAATTCCTGCTACGTATTGTCCGTAGGCACTTGCTAAAAACCACATACCCATCATCATTCCCTGTAATGGCTGAGGCGATAATTTTGTCATGATAGATAATCCAATTGGTGATAAGCACAACTCACCAAAAGTAATCACGAAGTAAGCTAGCGTAAATACTTCTAACGATGTTACTCCATTCGAATCTGCAAAAAACTTGGTCTGATAAAAAACAAAGAAGCCACCAGCTAAAAAGATAAATCCTAATCCGAATTTAATTAAGGTATTAGGCTCAAGATTTCGTTTGCTCATCCAAACCCAAAGCAAACCTAAGATAGGAGCGAAGATGATTACAAAAAGAGCATTTGCCGAATTATTAATTCCATTCGGATCGAAATTAACCCCGAAGATGGTGTTGTGTAAATTCTCATGTGCAAATAACGCTAACGAACCACCGCTTTGTTCGTAGATGCCCCAAAAAATAATAGAGAAGAAGATGAATACCATTGCAGCCATCAATTTCTTTACTTCTTCCGAAGAATATTTTCTTAATTCAAATAGTATATAAATTAATGCTGCTGGACCAATCGTGTACATGAAGTAGTCGGTGTACTCTGTTTTAGCAACCATCATCATGATAACCGGAATCAATACTAATGATCCAATATATACTGCGAGCTCTGCGATTCTATTTCCTTTGCCTTGGTTTAATGGGGATAATCCAATAGGACCTAAGCTGCGTTGCGTAAAAATGAATGTTCCTAAACTAATGGTCATAACAATGGCAGCTAAACCGAATGCTAAATTCCACGAATATGAATTTGCAATGGCAATGCATGCATAACCTCCTAAAAGAGCTCCGACATTTATACCTGCATAGAATAGCGAGAATCCAGCATCACGACGTGAATCATTTTCATGATATAATGATCCTACCATCGTTGAGATATTCGGTTTAAAAAATCCTGTTCCAATAATTGTAAAGCTTGTCCCTAAGAAAAACCAGAAATGATTATCAGCAACAGCATGATTAACATTAATACCAAGTGATAAAATTAAACTGCCTGTAATCATTAATAATCCGCCCCAGAAAAGCGATTTGCGAAACCCTAATATTTTATCAGCAAAGAGTCCACCGATAAATGTAAACGCATATACAAAGGCTTGTATGGCGCCATATTGCAAATTGGCAGTACCTTCATCCATTTTCAATTGCGACACAATAAATACGGCCAGCATTCCGCGCATTCCATAAAAGCAAAAGCGCTCCCACATTTCTGAGAAGAACAGATACCATAATTGTTTCGGATATTTTCCTTTAAAGTTTTGTATCTCGGCTAATGTCGACATAGTAATTTCGTTTTAATCAAAGTAAATCTATTTTAGGCAATTTCCCAATAGGGCTAAAATAAAAAAGTCCTGACTTATCATCAGGACTTTCTCATTAATTATTAAAACACGATTAGTTTACACCGTGCATCATTTTAATTAATTTTCTATAAAGTGCTAACAAGATAAGTGAAGCAGCTCCACTTAATACGATAAACACGCAGAAGAAAATAAATAAGTTATTGATTTGAATTCCTAAGATACTTGGAATTTCTGTCGATGCTTCTTCGCCAGCTCCTGGAGGAATTAACGCACTTAAGGTTCCTGCTAATTTATTAGCTACTGCATTTGCTAAGAACCATGTTCCCATTAGTAAAGATGATAATCTAACGGGTGCGAGTTTACTAACCATACTTAATCCGATAGGTGATAAGCAAAGTTCTCCCATTGTATGTACAATGTATAACGCAAATAACCAGAACATCGCAATTTTTGTAGAAGACGAAATTCCGCTAACAGCAAATGCAATAATCACATATCCTAATGCAACTAAACCAAGACCTAATGCCATTTTAAGAGGCGAAGAAGGTTCCATATTTAGCTTCGCTAATTTTCCCCACATTACTGTGAAGAAAGGTGCAAGAATAATAATTGCTAATGGGTTTACCGACTGGAACCAAGGAGAAGGGAATTCTGATAAATGAATATCAGCAATAAATCCGAAAGCAGTTAACGAAATAACAAGTAAGACTCCAACTACCTGAATAATTTTTACAATTTTTGATGTCCATTCGAAGAACCATCCTAATGCATTTCCTAAGAAATAAATGATTGTTGCATATACAGCTGCAATCATATACGCACTGATGTTGATATCAATTGCTCTGTCTACTTGCTGATCAGCAAATAAGGTTAATGATGCACCAGCTTGTTCGAAACATGCCCAGAAGAAAATTACGAAGAACGCAAGAATGAAAATTACAATGATTCGCTCTCTTTCATCTTTTGTTAAGGATTTATCTCTTAAGATGACCAAAGGCATAACGATTAGTGAAAGGTAAATTAAATATCCTACGACATCAAGATTCGCAATGGTGTGTGATAATGAATGTGCATCAGCAATTGCTCCAGCGCTTAAGAAAAATCCTACTATTGTTTTGTAATTTAAGAATGCAAAAATTGCAAGAATAGAACCCACAATCGATAATCCTGTTTTCATATCTAACTTAGCAACCGGCATTCCTAAGTCGCTTCCATCAGGACCTTTTAAATGTTTGTTCTTTAATAATTCAAATGAAATCAAACTTAAAATCATTCCTATTGCAGCAGCTAAGAATCCGTATTTGAAGTCTGTAAAGCTTCCACAAATCAAAGGAGAGAAAAATGCTCCCATATTGATACCCATGTAGAAAATGGTAAATGCACCATCTACGCGACTATCATTTTTAGGATATAACTGACCTACCATTGTCGAGATGTTCGGTTTGAAAAAGCCATTACCAATAATTAGTAATGTTAATCCAGCCCACATAAATGTAACGGCTGATGCCGATTGTACATCTGGCAAAGTCATGGTCGCACTAAGGTATAAGAACAATTGTCCTACAGCCATTAATATACCACCGTATAAGATACTTCTTCTGTTTCCCCAATACTTATCGCATAAGTAACCTCCTAATAGCGGAGTCAAGTAAACAAGTCCGGTAAAGCTTCCATAAATATTAGAAGCGAATGCTTTATCAATGAATAAAGCTTTTGTCATGTACAGAATGAAAATTGCTCTCATTCCATAGTAACTGAAGCGTTCCCACATTTCTGTGAAGAAGAGTAGGTATAACCCCCTCGGATGTCCGCTTTGATTGGTTGTGCTCATGCGTTTTATTTGGTTTGGTTAGTTTAAAATTAAGATGATTCTACTTTAACGGCTCTAATGTAATTAAAAGATGGGTTCTTCCAAAACGGATTTATTTACGGCAGGCTAATTAATTAACAATTAGCTGTAAATTCGCATCACAAAACTCATTAATTTATGTTCGATATACTCAGTAAACTCGGTGATGTGCAAAAGAAAATGGAAGAGGTGAAAACGCGCCTCAATACCGTTTATGTAGAAGGTGTTTCTGCACAAGGTCAGGTGAAAATAACTCTCACCGCCAATAAAAAAATGAAGTCTATCGATATCGATCCCTGTCTCCTTTTCCCTGAACGAAAAGAAGAAGTGCAGGATTTTCTAGAGTTAGCTTTTGCCGAAGCACTTAGAAAAGCTGATGAGATTTCAGAAACAGAAATGAAAGCCGCAGGTCGTGATATGTTACCAGGATTTCCAGGATTTTAATTTATTCCATGATGACAACTCAAGAACAAAAAGCATATTTGCTAAATCAATTAATCAACGATTTTAAGTCGATACATCTACCTGCAAAAGCGAATTGGGGCAAATTGAATTTTAATCAGATGCTGGAACATTTAATTGATTCTTGCAAGAATGCCAGCGGTGATATTTCGTTTGATACGATTCATTCTCCCGA
>CANGJU010000004.1 GCA_947453935.1 Bacteroidota bacterium
ACTGTTCAAGGTCCTTATAAAAATGATGCATACCGTTATTAATCGATAGCGTTATATAAAACGAAAGGGGATGAATTAATTTCATCCCCTTTTTTATTCAATGTGATTGGCGTTTAGTTGTAAATATGAAGCTGATTAGCCGATATATTATAAGTACATCTATATTGCTGCAAAGGTCGACTTGCAGGGCCATTAATTATTGAACCATCGAAGATGAAAAACTTACTTCCGCATATAGAATCTTTAGCATCGATTCCATTAGCTAACATATAAATTACAGCACCAGTAGTATTGGGGTCAAAAGTGCAGGCTCTTTCATAAGCCACAAATTCGGTGGTTGATTTTCTGAAAATAATTAAGCCTTTGGCCCCAGCGGGATAATAGATCCAGTTGTTTACCGCATTAAGGTTTGAATAAGAAGGTAAGTTAAGGTCAATGTATTCATTTACAGATACATTTGGTATTAATTCGTCGTTCTTTCGACACGCTAAAAAGGTAGATAATATGATTAGGCAAATAATTAATTTCTTTAGCATGACACAAAGATATAGTTTGGATTTGCAAATGTAGGGTTCAATGTATTATATTTGACTGACTAAAAATAAAAAGGCAATGAAAAAAATTATTTTATTAGCTGCAATAACATTTATGCTAGGTGGTATTGTCAATGCACAAACATCAGAAAATGTTGTAAAAGGAATGCATGGTGGAGTTGTATTTGGAAAAGAAGATTTGCAATTTGAATTTGTTGAGAAAGGAAGCGATGTTTTGGTTTATCCAATCGCTGCTGATGGAAAAATACTAAGTGCTGTTCCTACACATGCTACAATTAACATAGTGCCTATGGCTTTGAAATTAGGCGAAGAATTTAAAAATGTTGAATTTGCAAATGGCTGCTTTAAGGTTACAAGAGACAATGCTCAACTACCATTATATATTGTAGGAATTTCAACTTCATTAAATGAGAAACGTTATGATGCTAAGTATGTAATTCCTAATGTTCAGGTAAAATAATTTCATACAATAAGAGAAGCCCCGACATAAAATAGTCGGGGTTTTTTTATTCCAAATAATTTATGCGATTCAATCAGAAAATTAAAATAGTAGCAACAGTTGTTTTTTTATTATTCTCATCTGTATTATTTGCTCAGTCAGATAAGCAGTCTGGTGGATCAAAAAAAATACGCAAAGCAGAAAAAGTAAAAGAGGAGCAAGAAAAAAAACAAGAGAAAGCGCTTATTGAAGGAAAAAAGAAGCATCGTAAGTTGCAATCGAAGGAAGTGCGAAAAAGAATGAAAAGAAATGATAGACGTTATCATCATTCGGATGCTAATGACCATCGACCTAATTGGCTAAAGAGATTGTTCCCTAAAAAACGACCTTCGGCAAACTAACAAAAAAGGAGATTAAATTTTTAATCTCCTTTTTCCTTGTATGAATTAAATTTTATTCTGCAAATGTTCTCATGTCAACAGGAACAACACTCGTAACTCCAGGTTCAGCCATTGTAATACCATACATGATATCTGTTGCTGCCATTGTTTTCTTGTTGTGCGTGATAATAATAAACTGGGATTCTGCACTGAACTTCTTAATGATATTGTTAAATTTATCAATATTATTATCATCCAAAGGAGCATCAACCTCATCAAAAATACAGAACGGAGCAGGCTTCAATAAGTAAATACTAAATAGTAAAGCCGTAGCCGTTAGTGTCTTTTCTCCTCCCGATAATTGATGAATCGACAATGGTTTTTTACCTTTCGGTTGTGCAATAATATTTATGTCTGACTCTAGCGGATTGCTCATATCAGAAATTACTAAGTCGCAGTTGTCGTCATCAGTAAATAATGAACGGAACACACGAATGAAATTGGTTCTTACATGCGTAAATGCATCCATGAATACGGTTTGTGCAGTTGTATCAATTTCGCTGATGGTCAACAACAATGCATCTTTTGCATTCTGTAAATCCGTTTTTTCTTTAACGATAAAGTCGTAACGCTCCTTAATTTCTTTGTATTGCTCAAGCGCCATAGGATTAATCGGACCGAATTCATTTAATCGTTTTTTCAATTGTTCTGCTTTCGGACGCATTTCAGGCTCGTTAAATTCAGGGTCTGGTTCAATGCCCGTCAAATCTTCAATTTCAATATTGAACTCTATGCTTAATCGCTCTTTAAGCGAGTTCATTTGAAGTTTGATGCCGTTCAACTCATCGTTTACTTGTTGAAGTTTAGTATCGTTCGCCTCTTTTGATTTTCTAAAGTCGCCTAAGCTCTTCTCTTCTGATTCAATTTCAATTTTAGCTGCATTGTAATTCTTTTCTGTTTCTTTAACACCTGTTTCAAGTTGATGTTTTTCATCAATTAATTTCTTTAGTTCATCACTTGTCGATGCCATGCCATTTGACAGCTGATCGATTTGGTCTTTAACGCTCGTTAATTCGTTGGCGTTAGATTCAATATTTTTCTTCAGCGTGGTGATTTGATTATTTCGATAACCAATATCACGTAATGTATTTTGAATGCGGTTTTGCTGTTGAAGAACCTGAATATTGAAATTATTTAATTCCTGATTTTTTTCTCCTGATTCTTTTTGAAGTGAAGTAGATTGCTCTTGCTGAACATTTAATTGTTGAATTAGATGATTCAGCTTTTCTGTTAATATTTCTGGCGATAAATCAGGATTTTCTTTTTCAGCTGCAATGGTATTTTCAATAGTTGTTAATTCTTCGTTTAGCTTTGCAAAACTAATTTTTGATTGATCAATAGCACGATTAATAAAGTCGCAGTTGCTTTGAATTGAATTAACATCGCCACTCAACTTCATAAACTCATTTTCTTTGCTGGAAACAAGTTGTTGGTTTTCGGAAATTTTAATTTTAATTCCAGCGAACTGTTCTTCTGATTTTGATAGGTCCGTTTTTAAGTCTTCAATCATTTGCTCTTGCGACTTAATTTCTTCTGCTAACTTCTCAAGGTTTTTGAATTTACCAGTACGCTTTCCGTCAAATTTTCCAATCGAACCTCCACCAACAGCATATTTCTGACGAAGGAAATTCCCACTCTTCGATAAGACTACTGCACTTTGCTGATTCGATAAATCGACATTTTCTAAAGTGCTTTGTTCATTGGAAATATAAACATGTGAAAGCAAGAAGTTAAACAAATTTGAATACTGTCCGTTGTTTTCAATGACATCTAACGCCTTAGTACATCCGTTAATAGTGGAGGATATATTCTGGTTATAAGATTTTAATGAATCCAGAATGAAAAAGTTAGCGCGACCCTTTGAAGAATCATTCAATAAGTTTAAGGCTGTCCAAGCCTCCGCCTGATTTTGAACCACGAAATAATTTAAATAAGGCTCTAAATAATTTTCAATTGCAATTTTATATTCATCGTTGCAAACAATTATTTCAGATAATAGAGGAGCCTTTTTGAATTGTTCGTGATTAATTTTTAAATAACGAATAGAGTCTGGGTAACCTTCCATTTGTTCGAGAAGGTTTTTAGTCAGTTGGTACTCGTTATTTTTTGAATCCAGTTTCCTTGACTCTATCTGAATTACCTGATTGGCTTCTCTTATGCGATTGTCTGTAGATTTTAATTCTTCATCAAGCTCTAATCGAATTTGCTTTAATTTTTTCAACTCTTCATCAGCAGTTGACTTCTTTGGAAGTAAATCGGATAGTTGATGTTCAAGTTCTTTTAAACGACCTCCATTTTCATCCTGATTAGCCTGAAGTCGTTTAATTTCATCAGATATAGATTGATGACGCGTTTGGCGAACTGCTTGTTTCGTTTCAAACTCGTTTATCATCGAGCGCTGCTGATAAATTTTCTGGTTTAATTCTTTGATAGTATTAAGTGAAGCTTCATAGGCAGCTTTACTAGAATCGCTATTTTGTCGAAGTACGGTAACATCTTCTTCTAATTTTTTCAGATGTTCTTCTTCGCGAAGTTTTTCTTCTTGCAAAAGTAAGATAGATGACTCCGTTTCTTTCAGTGAATTTTCATCATTGAAAGTAGAAGTTTGTAGTTGCTTTTGTTTTTCGATTAAAAAATTAAACTTTTCATTTTTGTTTTTTTCTTCGTTTTCAAAACGAGTTATTTCAAGAAGCTTTTCGTTTAATAATTTCTGTGCTGTTTGTAAAGCGATTTCTTTTTCGCTCGTTTGACTTTTTATTGATGCAAGATTCAGTTCGAATTCTTCTAACTTGATTTGCATTTCCAGTTTCGTTTCACTGAATGATTTCTCTTTACTTTGTAAATCTTCTAATGATGAACTGTTATTACGAATAGTATAAAGCGCAAGTTGAGTGCTTAACTCCTTGTATTCTTCTTTTAAACGATAATATCGATCAGTTTTCTTAGCTTGCGTTTCAAGCTGCTTTAAACTTTTTTCAATTTCAAAAAGTAAATCGTTTACGCGATTTAAGTCTGCATCTGTTTCTTCTAATTTTTGAAACGTTTGCTTCTTTCTGATTTTATACTTTGAAATTCCCGCAGCTTCTTCTAGGAGTGTCTTGATAGTATTATTTCTATCCTTTATAATATCATCCACCATATTTAGTTCGATGATAGCATACGAATCAGGACCAATACCTGTGTCCATGAACAAATCATTGATATCTTTCAGACGGCATGTAACGCCATTTAATTGATACTCACTTTCACCTGTTCTGTAAAGGCGCCGAGTAATACTAACCGTTGTAAATTCAGTGGGAAGAATGCCTTTATTATTTTCAAATGATAAAGACACCTCTGCTAGGTTAGCTGCTTTTCTTGTTTTCGTTCCGTTGAAGATGATGTTCTCCATTTTTTCAGAGCGAAGCATTCTGGTTTTTTGTTCACCAAGTACCCAGCGCATAGCATCTACAACATTCGATTTACCTGATCCATTCGGGCCAACGATCGATGTAACACCTTCATCAAAGTGGATAATTACCTTATCTCCAAAACTTTTGAATCCTTTTATTTCAAGTGATTTGAGTCTCATTACTAATTTAAAATTGAATTATTTCTCACACGAATTAATCTGCCCTTCTGCAACAGCGTAAACCAGTATTAATTACGGGAACCAACAAATTTAAAAAATGCTTTCACTCTAATGCTAATAATGAGAAATTATTCGTGAAATTATTTGTTTGGCATCCGTTGTTTGAGAAAAATCGGGTTTTATTGTGCTTCAAAACCACTAAACTTTATTAACAAAGTGTATTTTATTGAAATTGTAAAACTGTAAATAGTCTATGTCTTACTAAATTGAAAACCAGTTTAAAGATTGATTCTTATTGGGTAGATGGTTAGGCCATTAGAAGGTAGATTTCTGTTAAAAATCGAATTGTGAATAAAATTCAATTCTAAATTCAAAAGACTATTTGGGAATTTGAATCTTTTATTTCTATTTTTAACCCCTTAACTGATTAACGAAACATTAACACCAAGAAGACAATAAATTAACTCTATGATAAGGAAAGCTTACTTAACCCTAGTGTTTTTACTGGTTGTATGCGCCGGAGCATTTGCACAATCCGGAGCTATCAGAGGTAAAATCCTTGACAAAGCCAACAAACAACCGATTCCTTTTGCAACTGTGATTGCAGAGATGAATGGAACTCAAGTTTCAGGCGGACAGTCAGATTTTGATGGTGAATATAATATCAAGCCGTTAGCGGCTGGTAAATACACCATCCGTTTAAAGTACACCGGTTACAAAGAATTGGTGATTAATGACGTAGTTGTGTCGATTGACAAGACTACATTCCAGGACTTAATGATTTCAGCTACTACCATTGAATTGGGTGGTGTTGAGATTATCGAGTACAAAGCTCCATTATTCGGCAAGGATGATGTGCAGCGAGGAGCAACGTTAACGCGTGAAGATATTCAGGCTGCTCCAACTCGTGATGTTAAATCAGTAGCTGCTCAGGCAGCCAGCGTATTCCAGAAGGATGAGGGCGATGACCTTAACGTTCGTGGGTCACGTGCTGATGCAACAGATTATTATGTGGATGGTATCCGTATTCGCGGTTCTCAGAAACTGCCTCAATCTGGTATTGAGCAGGTAACTGCAATCGTAGGTGGTACGCCAGCACAATATGGTGATGCAACTGGAGGGGTTATCTCAATTACAACAAGAGGTCCGTCAAAAGATTTCACTGGTGGTTTAGAGGTTGTTTCTTCGGAAATGTTTGACCAATATGGATACAACTTGGTTTCTGCGGATTTATCTGGTCCATTGATGAAAAAGAAATTAGAAAACGGTGGAGAAAAAGCTGTTTTAGGGTTCTTCTTATCAGGTGAATACCAATCAGAAAAAGACCCTGATCCATCAGGCATCGGAATGTATAAACTAAAAGATAATGTATATCAGGATTTAATTCAAAATCCGATTGAGTTATATCAAACATCAGCAACCAGCTTTGGTTCTTACAATGCTGCTCAATATTACACGGCTGATGATTTTGAAAAGGTGAAAACAAAAAGCAACGTAAAGCAAACAGGGTATCGTTTCACGGCTAAGTTCGATTATCAGCCAGCTGAATTTACAACATTCACTTTGGGTGGTAGTTTTAATACGAATGATAGAAGAAGCTATGCTATCAACCGCGTAGCTTATAACTTCGAAGAGAATCCACAAATCATTGATCGTGATTACCGTGTATTCGGACGTTTAACGCAACGTTTGGCTTCAACATATAAGTCAGAAAAAGAAAATTCATCTGTATTTAAAAATGTATATTTTACAGTACAGGCTGAATATTCGAAAAACCAACAAATCAATCAAGATCCTGTTCATAAAGATAATTTATGGGATTATGGATATATTGGTAAGTTCTCAAGATCAAATAGTCCACTTTATGTTGCTACGGATGATACAACTCGTGAGCAAATTGGTTACTCTAATACGTTTGACTTCCAGGCTGGTGGTATGAACTCTATTGCTGAAGCATATACAAATGCTGCTTACGGAGCATTCAACGCTGCTGGTGTTAACGTTAGTTCATTAGACCAGATTAGAAGTGCTGGTGGTGTTAGAAATGGTGACGGGACGAATAGTGTTATGGCTATCTGGGAAGGAGTAGGTAACCTAAGAAATACATATCAGAACTTTGATAATGATCAATATCGTGTTACATTAAGTGGTAATGCCGATATTAAGAAGCATTCAATTTTAGTAGGTTTCGAATTCGAACAACGTGTTGACCGTGGATATAGTGTTGCTCCAAGAAGTTTGTGGGGGTTAGGTCGTCAGTATGCTAATTTCAACTTGACTGAAACAGACTTCAGTGTTGGTGATACAGTATACGGAATGAATGTGACTGCTGGTGATACAACTTATTATACAATTAATCACCCGTCAACATACGCTCCAACGTTAGATGAGAACGGCCAAATAATTAATGGTTTCTACGAAAACTTACGTAACGAACTAGGAATAGCTAATAATGCATATGTTGATTTTGATGCTTTATCTCCGGATCAATTAAACATTGGAATGTTTAACGCAGACCAATTAGTAGCTAACGGTTTGGTTAGTTATTATGGTTTTGATTATTCAGGAAATAAGATCAATACAAATCCAACTTTTAAGGATTATTTCACGCAAAAAGATGGTGCTAACTATACTCGTGCGATCGGTGCTTTCCGTCCTACTTACATGGCTGGATATATTCAAGATCGTTTCACAATTGATAATTTAAGTTTCAACATTGGTTTACGTGTTGACCGTTTTGATGCAAATCAAAAAGCATTAAAAGATAAGTTCTTATTATTAGATGCTTACACTGTAGAAGATTTTCCTCAGGCTATTGAAGGAAAACCAGATAATATTGAAGGTTCTTTCGTTCCTTACTTAGCTAACGCTGGTGACTTAGGTTCAATCATTGGCTACCGTGATGGAAATGTGTGGTATGACAAGTATGGTCAAATTGTTAGCGATCCAGATATCATCGCATCTCAATCATCAACAGGAACAATTGTACCTGCTGTAAAACCTGATGCTGGTAAATTAGCTACTGAAACTTGGAATATTGATGGAGTATTTGAAGACTACAAACCTCAAATTTCAATCATGCCACGTATCGCGTTCGCGTTTAACATTACAGATGAAGCACAATTCTTTGCTCACTATGATGTATTGACGCAACGTCCTTCATCTGCTTTAAGAAATGACCCTTCTGAATATCTTTCATTAAAAACAAATCCTGATGGTTCATTAAACAACGCAGGATTAAAGCCTGAAAGAACAACTGACTATGAAGTTGGTTTCAAACAAAAAATAAGTAAGTCATCTGCATTAACAATTTCTGCTTTCTATCGTGAATTGAAAAACATGATTCAGATTACGAAAGTAAACTTTGCTTATCCTAATACCTATACTACATACGACAATATCGACTTTGGTACAGTTAAAGGTATTTCAATGAGCTACGATTTACGTCGTACAGGTAACGTACGTATGTTAGCAAGCTATACTTTACAGTTTGCTGATGGTACAGGGTCTAGTGCAAGTTCAAACACTGAATTAACGAACACAGATCA
Source organism: Bacteroidota bacterium (assembly GCA_947453935.1). GTDB lineage: Bacteria > Bacteroidota > Bacteroidia > AKYH767-A > OLB10 > CAINEC01. Next base: position 8,553 of record CANGJU010000004.1, read on the forward strand.
ACCAAACTTACGTTTCATTATTCCTTTAGATTACGATACTCGTCATCAGTTGACAGCTTCATTTGATTACCACTATAAGTCAGGTGAAGATTATGATGGTCCGATTGTATTTGGCAAGCCAATTTTTGCAAATGCAGGAGCAAACTTCGTTTTCCGTGCAAATTCTGGAACTCCTTATACTCGTCAATCGCGTCCAACTCGTGAAGCTGCTGCAATCGGCTGGCAGTCTAACGGACAACGTGCTGTAGAAGGTTTAGTAAACGGTGCTCGTACACCTTGGCAGTTCAGAGTTGACTTACGTTTAGATAAGGATATTGAAGTGAAATTCTCTGAGAAGAAATCAGGTACTTTCAACGTGTATTTACAGATTCAAAACCTATTGGATACTCGTAACGTGGTTGGTGTGTATCGTGCTACTGGTAATGCAACAGATGATGGATTCCTTCAGTCAGCTGACGGTTTACAATTATCATCTGCTCAGTTATCACAACAAGCATTCATCGATCAATACAATATTCGCTTATTGAACCCAGATAATTATAGCTTACCAAGAAGAGCTAGATTAGGTGTGAGATTCGATTTTTAACCTTTACTAAAAAAAACAAACAGAAAATTAACGCTATGAAAATGCTTCGATATAAGATCTTATTTAGCCTTGTGGTATTGGCTGGATGGTCCGCGTCTACATTCGCGAAGATGAATGTAGGAGGGAAAGCAGCACATGCACCTGTTCGCAATACAAAAGTTGCGGCTAGCTGTCCTGTTACTTCCTCACAAATTGATCTGGATATTAACCAGGTTCGTGCTCGTGTTTTAGTCGGTGGTGACCTTTGGTGGGATCCAGTTGGTCAAACACCTTACTATGAAGTTCCAATTGGAAGTGGAAAGAATTCAATTTATTCAGGAGCGCTTTGGATTGGTGGTTTTGATCAAGCTGGTCAGTTAAAAGTGGCTGCTCAAACTTATCGTCAAGGTGGTTCAAATGATTTTTGGGGTGGACCAATAGATACAGCTTCAGGTTCCCCTTCAATTGATAATGCAACTTGTGATGCGTATGATAAATTTTGGCCAATCAGCCGTAAAGAAGTTACTGATTTTGTTGCTACCGGAACTGCTACAAACGAAATTAAAACTTGGCCAGGTAACGGTGATATCGCCAAAGGTGAATTGCCGACATTAGCACCATTCTTTGATGCTGATAATGATGGGGTTTATAACTATGAAAATGGTGATTATCCTTATTTCTTATTAGCAGGTGACTATCCAGCAAATCCAAATACGGGTAAAGTAGAGTGTAACGATTACTTGTTTGGTGATAAATCAATCTGGTGGGTATTCAATGATGTAGGTAACATTAAAACAGAAACTAGTTCAGATCCTATCGGATTAGAAATTCGTGCACAGGCTTTCGCATTTAAGACTGCAAACGAAATTAACTTCATGACGTTCTATAAATATCAAATCATTAATCGTTCAAGTGATGAATTAGATTCAACTTATTTTGGTGTATGGTGTGATCCAGATTTAGGAAATGCTGCTGATGACTTAGTAGGTTGTGATGTAGGCTTAGGTTTAGGTTATGTATATAACGGAGATCCAGACGATGAAGGTGGTGGTGGTTATGGATTAAATCCTCCTTCAGTTGGTATTGATTTCTTCCAAGGACCATTAGCAGATCCAGGTGATGGAATAGACAACAATCGTGATGGTGAAATTGATGAAATTGGAGAGCAAATTATTATGTCACGTTTCGTTTACTATGTAAACACCAATAGTGTTCCCAACGGAAATCCAAATACAACGGATGACTACTATGAGTATTTATCAGGTAGCTGGTTAGATGGTTTACCAATTACTTATGGTGGCGATGGACGTGGAGGCGCTTCTGGTGCAACTGCAACTCCTTGTAATTTCATGTTCCCAGACAATACAGATCCGAATTTTTCTACGCCATGGACAATGGTAACAGCAAATATTCAACCTGACGATATGCGTTGGTTACAATCTGCTGGAACATTTACATTACAACCAGGGGCAGTAAATTATATTACAACAGGTGTTATCTGGCAGCGTACTACTGCTGGTGGTCCTTTAGCTTCTGTTTCATTATTAAAGTTAGCTGACCAAAAAGCTCAAGCTATTTTTGATAACTGTTTCAAAATCTTAGATGGTCCTGATGCACCAGATTTAGCTATCCGTGAAGACGATAGAAAATTGATTTTATCACTAGAAAATGTAGCAACTAAGAAAGTTGAATTATACAACGAAGTTGATGCGGTAATCCCGAAAGCAGTACAAAATGCAACAGGTGGTTTCGATACATTAACAGATGCTGAAAGATCGTATACATTCCAAGGATACAAAATTTATCAGGTTGCTGATGAGACAGTATCTGATGCAGATGTGAATGATATTGCTAAAGCGAAACTAATTGCACAAGTAGACTTAAAAGACAATATTGGTCAGATTGTGAATTATGAATATGATAATAATATTTCTGCTTGGGTACCTTCGGAAAAAACAACTGTGGTTAATAATGGATTACAACATTCATTCATTATTACCAAAGATTTATTCTCACAAAAGGACCTTGTAAACTATAAGCCTTACTATTTCTTAGTAGTTTCTTATGCTTACAACAATTATCGTCCGTTTGATCCATTAAACGCAAATACGCAGAACAGACCATATGTTCAAGGTCGTAACAACATCGGAACATATAGTGGAATTCCTCATAAGTCTGTGGTTAATAATGCAGGTTCTGTATTGAATTCAGCTTATGGTCAAGGGGTACAAGTGAAGCGTATCGAAGGTCAGGGTAACGGAGGGAATTTCCTTGAAATGACACAAGCTTCTGTTGATGAAATTTTTACTGGTACAACTAACAGTGTTCAAAATCCTGTTTACGAAGTAGGTAAAGGTCCAATCAATGTTAGTGTTTACGATCCTTGGGCTGTTAAGTCTGGTTCATTTGAATTAGCATTCAGCGGGGTAAGTGATGCAGATTATTATTATTTATATAACAATCCTTCACAGTATGTTGGTATCAATGATATCACAGCTAACGGTACAACTGTAACACTTATTACTTCGGGTAATTCAGGCATTACAGCTGGTACATATATCACGTTAAGTAATGTACAAGGAATTACATCTACTCCTTCAATTAATGGATCGTTTGAAGTTCAATATGCAAATGCAGATACATTGAAGTTTACTACAACAACATTTACAGGAACATTCACTACTGGTTCAAATGCTCAATTGCGTAGTTCATTAGCTCGTTCTACATTTAGTATTTCTAGCATTAATGAGCAGTTATATGAGAAGAATAAAATCTCGATGAACATTTCTAAAATCAATGGTCAGGAACCAGGAAATTTTGGAGCTGCTAATAATGGTTTAATTGGAGGTACAAAAACATATAAGAATGCTAGCGACCAATGGTTAGGTGGTATTAAAGATGTTGATGCTACGTCTATCTTAACCTCGACAACCAACTGGATTTTAAGTGGTACTCAAACAAACGTTGACTTATTGAATCCTTCACCAAGTTATTTCTTGGATTCAACTGAAGCATACGAATCAATTCTTGAAGGAACATGGGCACCTTATATTGTTGCTAGTAATGCAAAAACTGTTGCTGCACCTAAGCCATCAAGAACACCAGGAACAAGTAACTCATTAGACTTACGTTCTTTCATTAAGTGGAGCTATATGCCTTCGGTAGATGTAGTTATCACTTCTGATAAATCAAAATGGACACGTGCGGTAGTAATGGAAATGGGAGAAGATACTATGCCAACTGTTGGTAATGCGAAGAAGTTCATGATGCGTAATCAGCATTCAGTAGATAAAAACGGTTTAGCTTGGGACGCTCCAGGAGCAAATGTTTCTGAAGCATCATTAACAGATACAGTAGGTATGGGTTGGTTCCCAGGATATGCAGTTAATGTTGAAACTGGAGAGCGTTTAAACATTGCTTTCGGTGAAAACTCTGCATTAGCAAATGAAAACGGAACAGATATGAAATGGAATCCTACAGGTAATTCTGGAAGAGATGCCAATGGTCGTTTAAGCTATGGCGGTATGCATTATATTTACGTATACGGAATTGATACGATAGCAAGTACTCCTGCAGCACCTACAGTTGGTAAATATGACAATGGTGCTAAGGTTGATACCCTATTTAGAAGATTTAGTAATGCGTATACAGCAACTGCTTCTGCGCCTTCTGCAAGAGCAGCATTCAGAGCTATTACTTGGTGTTCATTACCATTAGTTAATGATGGATTTACTTATAATGAAAGTTCATCGTCAGATGTTAAAGTTAGCTTACGTGTTAAGAAAAACTATAAGCAGTTTACATCAGAAGGTGCAACTCAGGTTAACGGAGGAAACCCTTACTATCAATTTACGATTCCAGGATCTTATGAGTTAAGTACGAACGTAACAGAAAAGGCTAAGACAGCATTAGATTATATCAATGTAGTTCCAAATCCTTATTACGCTTATTCAACTTACGAGAAAACTAGAAAAGATCAATTAGACAATCGTGTACGTATAATTAACTTGCCTTCTAAGTGTACAATTTCAATATATACTTTGAATGGAACATTGGTAAGACAATTCAAGCGTGATGTTTCTTCTGATGTGACTTCAGGACAAATAGTATCTGAAGGTCGTGATGAGAACTTAGCAACAACATTAGACTGGGATTTGAAAAACACAGCTGGTATCACGGTATCAAGTGGTGTTTATATTATTCACGTTGATGCAGGTGCATTAGGAGAAAAAGTTGTTAAATGGTTTGGTATAATGCGTCCAATTGACCTTGATTCTTTCTAATACCTATCAATCCTAAAAAAGAAAAAAAGAGATATGAAGAAAATTCTAATATATATTTCAGTTGCAACAGTGGCGTTTTCTGCCATCAGTTCGCAAACTTTTGCTGGTAACGAAGATCGTGCTGGCCAGAGTGGTGCTCACGAGTTGCTTATTAACCCATGGGCTAAAAATTCAGGATGGGGTGTTGCAGGACTTGCTAATGTAAGAGGTGTTGAATCATTTGGTTTAAACCCTGCATGTGCAGCCTATTCAAAAGGAACAGATATTTCCTTTTCACATACTGATTGGTTAAAAGGGTCAGACATTAAAATTAATGCTTTCGGTATTTCTCAAAAAGTTGGAGAAAGCGGAGCATTAGGATTAACATTAATGTCGATGAGCTTTGGAGAAATCCAACGTTTAACAGAATCAAATCCTGATGGTGGAAATGGTACTTACTCTCCCCAGTTCTTAAACATCGGTTTAACTTATGCGAAAGAGTTCAGTAATAGCATCAAAGGTGGTATTACAACTCATATCGTATCGGAATCAATTAATGATGTTAAGGCCCAAGGTATTGCAATTGATGCAGGTATTCAGTACACAACTGGTAATAATGCCGACCACGACAATGTTCGTTTCGGAATCGCATTAAGAAATGTTGGTACTCCTATGAAGTATCAAGGTGAAGGTTTGTCATACAGAAATGATAATGCAACTCAAAACATCAACGTTCTTCAAGAGCAACGTACTGAGAATTTTGAATTACCAGCGTTAGTGTCAATCGGTGCTGCTTATGATATCAAAGCAGGAACTGATTCTCGTATCACACCTTCTGTAGCATTTACGTCAAATTCGTTTATTCGTGATCAAATTGGAGTAGGTGTTGAATACGGCTTCAAAAATTCATTCGCAATTCGTGCAGCTTATACAATCGATAAGAAAGATAAGAATGCAATTATCGATGAAGATATCACTGCTTTAAAAGGATTAAGTGGTGGATTAACGTATGAAGTTCCATTAGGAAAATCAGGGAAACGTTTCGGAGTTGATTACTCTTACCGTGCTACAAAAACGTTCGATGGAACACATTCTATCGGAGCGCATATCGCACTATAATAATCAATCAAAATAATTGGAAGACCTTCTCGGAAGAGGAGGTCTTCCTTGCTTTAATAACAGCAGCGTAAATTTTTTAATTTTAGTAACATGTCGAACATCACTTATTTAACTGAAGAAGGTTTAAAAAAATTACAAGACGAATTAGCGCATTTGAAAAACGTCGAGCGACCAAGTATTTCTCGTCAGATAGCAGAGGCACGTGACAAAGGTGATTTATCAGAAAATGCAGAATATGATGCAGCGAAAGATGCACAAGGATTGTTGGAGTTAAAGATTTCTAAAATGGAAGAGCTTCTTGCAAGCTCACGCTTAATTGATGAATCTAAATTAGATATTTCTAAAGTTTCTGTTTTATGTAAAGTTAAAATCAGAAATATGGCAAATAAGGCAGAGATGTCGTATATGCTCGTAGCTGAAAATGAGGCCGATTTAAAATCAGGAAAGATCTCTGTCGGTTCGCCAATTGGTAAAGGATTGTTAGGAAAAAAAGTAGGTGAAGTAGCTGAAATTACCACGCCAGCTGGCAAACTAAATTTCGAAATCCTTGATATATCACTAGGTTAATGGCCAGTATATTTTCAAAGATTGTTGCAGGTGAAATACCCTGCTATAAAATAGCCGAAGACGAAAACTTTTTGGCTTTTTTAGATATTATGCCTCTGGCAATTGGACACACATTGGTGATTCCTAAAAAAGAAACGGATTATATTTTCGATATCCAAAGTGATGAGTATCTGCAATTATGGATGTTTGCGCAAAAAGTGGCAAAAGCAGTTGGTGCTGCCATTCCTTGTAAGCGGGTAGGCGTAGCCGTTATTGGACTTGAAGTTCCGCATGCTCACATTCATTTAGTGCCATTAAATAAAGTGAGTGATATTAATTTTGAGAGAAGTAAATTGTCGCCTACAAAAGAAGAAATGACCACTGCTTACGAAGCAATTTTAAAAGCTTATCAGTTTATTTCTTAATTCGGTCGGGATTTTTATTGATAAATGCCGACCATGAAGCCTTGCTTTTTTTAGCACTTGCCTTCTTGGTAGTTGTATTTGCAGTGGAACTGGTTTGTTGAAAGCCTTTCGTCTGAAAATAATGACAAACAGCAACCCCTAACGCATCTGTTGCATCCAGAAATTTCGGAGTCTCTTCAAATTTTAAAATTGTTTTAAGCATACTTGCAACTTGCTCTTTGCTAGCCGCACCTTTACCTGTGATAGATTTTTTAATTGTCCTAGGACTATAACCATGTACCGGAAGATGATGATGCAATGCAGCAGAAATGGCTGCACCTTGTGCACGGCCCAGCTTTAACATTGATTGTATATTTTTTCCAAAGAATGGTTCTTCAATAGAAAATTCGTCGGGTTTGTATTCTTTGATTAATTTTTCAACGGTGTCAAATATTTCTTTGATACGAAGAAAGTGATCTTCTTTTTTGTCTAATGATAAAACTCCTGCCGAAATTAATTTCAAGTTATTACCTGTAATATGAATAATTCCATAACCCATTACAACCGTTCCGGGGTCGATGCCTAAAATTACTTTGTCTGTTTTATTTGAGTTCATTTATTTCAACTGACGATAAATTTCCCAACACACCACACCAGCACAAACAGAAATATTGATAGAGTGTTTAGTGCCTGATTGAGGAATCTCAATGACACCATCACAAATATCAATTACACTTTGTTGCACACCATCCATTTCATGTCCGAAGATAATTGCAAAAGGATTACCCGCCGCATCAAATTCATTTAACATACAACTTTGAGTTGCTTGTTCAACAGCATAAATTAAATAGCCTTGATTTCTCAGGTGCTGAACAGCGTCTTCTGTTTTTTCAAAATATTCCCAATCCACAGATTCAGTTGCTCCGAGTGCTGTTTTTGAAATTTCTTTGTGTGGAGGAGTGGAAGTTATACCGCAAAGAATTATTTTTGAAGTATTGAAAGCGTCTGCTGTTCGAAATACAGATCCAACATTCAGCGCACTTCGAACATTATCCAAAATAATTACATAAGGAAGTTTATCCTGCTTTTTATAGTCCATTAAAGCAGGTCGATTGAGTTCATCATTTTTAAGCTTCTGCACGATATTTTATCTTTACCACAAAGTTAACAATGGCAGCGAAAGAAGAAACACCTTTAATGAAACAATATAACAGCATCAAGGCAAAATACCCTGATGCGCTTTTGTTATTTCGCGTGGGCGATTTTTATGAGACCTTTAATGAAGATGCTGTTAAAGCATCGAAGGTGTTGGGAATTGTTTTAACAAAGCGTAGTAATGGTGCAGCCTCTGAGATGGATTTGGCAGGATTTCCTCATCATTCTCTTGAAACCTATCTTCCTAAACTAGTGCGTGCAGGATTACGAGTAGCAATTTGTGATCAGTTGGAAGATCCGAAGATGACCAAGACAATAGTTAAGCGTGGTGTAACTGAAGTTGTAACACCTGGGACTGCGTTTAGTGATAAAATTTTAGATCATAAGTCGAATAACTTTTTAGCGGCTGTTTATTTTCAATCAGAAAATTTAATTGGATTGTCCATTCTGGATGTATCAACGGGAGAATATTTTGCAGCCGAAGGATATTGGGAATACATTGATAAATTGATTCAGAGTTTTTCTCCTACCGAAGTATTGGTTTCGCGCAAAGATCAGCAAGCATTAAAAGATCGTTTAGGCAATAAGTTTTATATCTATACGCTGGATGAGTGGGTTTTTCAGCAACCATACACAGAAGAGTTATTGTTAAAGCAGCTTAATACTACCTCTTTAAAAGGATTTGGTATTCAGGATTTAGTTGCAGCAACAATTGCGGCGGGTGCTGCATTGCATTATGTTCAGCAAACGCAACAGGTATCATTAAGTCATATAAAATCAATTGCACGTATAGACGAAGATCAATTTGTATGGCTCGATCGATTTACTATTCGTAATCTTGAAATTATTTCATCACCGCATGAAAAGGCAACGACCTTGTTGGATGTAATGGATCATACGGTATCGCCTATGGGCGCACGTTTGTTGCGCAGGTGGTTGTTGATGCCTTTGAAAAATATTCATGCAATTAATGAACGCCATGAAGTCGTATCAAGTTTTTTTGAGCAAGAAGATTTTAGTGGAAGGATTGAGCAGATATTAAAGTCGGTTGGAGATTTAGAGCGATTGTCTTCGCGAATTGCAATTAAAAAACTTACTCCTCGCGAAGCAGTTCAGTTGAAAAGAGGCGTTGCATTATTATCACCTCTTAAAAACGAATTAGCTTCAAGCAATAATAAGGCTTTGCAAAAGATGGGAGATTTGATAAATCCCTGTGTGCAGCTTTTTAAAATGCTTGATGAATCAATTGCTGACGAAGCGCCTGCTGTTGCTGCTAAAGGAGGATTTATAAAAGACGGATATTCGTCGGAGTTAGATGCGTTGAGAAAAATTTCATCAGAAGGAAAAGATTATTTGCTGAAAATTCAACGCGAAGAAAGCGAGCGTACAGGAATTACTTCGTTGAAGGTTGCTTACAACAACGTGTTTGGTTATTACATTGAAGTTACCAATGCGCATAAATCGAAGGTGCCTGAAGGCTGGATCAGAAAGCAAACACTGACGAATGCAGAGCGATATATTACAGAAGAATTGAAAGTGTATGAAGAAACAATTTTAGGTGCAGAAGGGAAAATTCTTGATATTGAAATTAAACTGTACGATGAAATATTGAATTCTACTATGTCGTACATTCAGGCCTTGCAGCAAAATGCTTATCAAATTGCGCAAGCCGACTGTTTACGTTCATTTGCAGAAGGTGCGAAAATTAATAATTACGTACGACCATCATTAAACGAAGGGCTGGTAATTAATATTAAGGAAGGACGACATCCAGTATTGGAAAAGCAATTGCCATTAGGAGAATCGTATATTCCTAATGATGTGTTCTTAGATAACGAATCGCAGCAGATTATTATGATTACGGGTCCTAATATGTCCGGTAAGTCTGCCATTCTTCGTCAGACAGCATTAATTGTTTTGATGGCACAGGTCGGCGCTTATGTGCCTGCATCAGTTGCAGAAATAGGCTGGGTTGATAAAATTTTTACCAGGGTAGGGGCGAGTGATAATTTATCGCAGGGTGAATCAACGTTCATGGTAGAGATGAATGAAACGGCCAGTATCCTTCATAATATTACCAATCGTAGTTTAGTACTGTTGGATGAAATTGGTCGTGGTACATCGACCTACGATGGGATATCAATTGCATGGGCTATCGCTGAGTATTTACATCAGCATCCTAAGTATAATCCTAAGACATTATTTGCAACTCACTATCACGAGTTAAATGATATGGCTGCGAAGTTTAATAGAGTGAAGAATTATAATGTTTCCATAAAAGAGATGGGTAATACTATTCTGTTTTTAAGGAAGTTAGTCCCAGGTGGAAGTGAACATAGCTTCGGGATTCATGTTGCACGTATGGCTGGTATGCCCATTCAGGTATTGAATAAGGCAGAGGAAGTATTGAAAAAGCTGGAATACAACCATGACTTGAAAAACGATGGTAAGTCAACAGCAATTAGTACGGAAACTGGAGAAATGCAGTTGAGTATATTTCAGTTAGACGACCCGCTTTTGATGCAGATAAGAGATGAAATTGTTGATACAGACATCAATTCATTGACTCCTGTGGAGGCATTAATCAAGTTAAATGAAATTAAGAAGTTGATTTCTAAAGAAAAAGTAAAATAATTTGTCGAAAATTTGGTTTCAAACCGATTAAAAACTTAATTTTGCGACCCGTTCAATAGGATTCATGTTGAACACGTTCTTAAAAATAAATTCTCAAAAGGAATATGCGAAAGTAGCTCAGTTGGTAGAGCGCGACCTTGCCAAGGTCGAGGTCGCGGGTTCGACCCCCGTCTTTCGCTCAAGGCCTCCCTCAGGAGGCTTTTTCATTCAGTTCTAAAATATTTCTTAGACCGATGTCTTGGAAATGCCCAGGTGGTGGAATTGGTAGACACGCAGGACTTAAAATCCTGTGGCCTTAACAGCCGTATCGGTTCGACTCCGATCCCGGGTACAACAAAACCCTGTAGTTTTTACTACAGGGTTTTTTATTTTCGAGAAAGCCGTATCGGTTCTCCCGATTACTATCGGGACCGATCCCGGGTACAACAAAACCCTGTAGTAAAAACTACAGGGTTTTTTATTTTCGAGAAAGCCGTATCGGTTCTCCCGATTACTATCGGGACCGATCCCGGGTACAACAAAACCCTGTAGTAACAAACTACAGTCCCGATAACCATCGGGATTATTTTCGAGAAAGCCGTATCGGTTCTCCCGATTACTATCGGGACCGATCCCGGATACATCAAAACCCTGTAGTATGCACTCAGTCCCGATAGCTATCGGGATTTTATTTTCAAGAAAGTTGTACCTGGTAGTATGCTGCACTTTCTCGAAGACTCGGGATTGTTTTCCAAAAAGACATTGGGGATATGTCCTCCAAAGAAAGTTAAAAACCTACGGTGATTCATTGTCTATTTAAGTCAAAAGCTTTTGTTTTATTATAAATATAAAAAATATAAATAAAGTTTTATAATGGTACGGTTGAAGTTTGATAGAGTTGACAAATGGAGATAGGTGTATGCACTTATGTAGTTTTGGGAGTGAGTTCGCTTGTTCAGTAGTGTTTTTTACCTTATTAACAATTGATTGTTCTTGTTTGATAAGTTTATCGACAATGGCTTGTATAATACTGTGGATTTTCTAATTTAGAAAGTGGCTTTTTATTATTTATAACATTTTAATTATTTCCGCTATGAATCAATTATTTGGATTTTGTTTTATTATGCTTTGCATTATTAATATGAATGCTATTGCTCAAACAGCCAAAACGAATAATAATTCTATTGAGCAATTGATTTATTCAAAAATTGATTTTAATCGTTTGCCCGATGATGTTAAACAACAAATCAATAAAAATAAATTAGCGAATATTTCTCTTTTTGATGGAGTAGCGCGTGCTTTCATAGTGGATGTAGCGACAATAAATTCATCAAATGATATAAAGACAAAAATTTCATTTTTATATTCTGTGACAAATCTTAAAGACGTAAAATATTTGTCAGGTAATAGAATCGAAATTATTGCATCCATTGAAACAGAAGCTTCATTGTTTAAAGAAATATTCTTGTCGCATTCAGTAAATGCAAATTTCATTGAACAGAAATTTGTTCTTTATAAAGCCAACTAGCCTATGAAAATACGTTTACTATTTAATATACTCTTCTCTTTATTTGTTAGCAGCGCAGTATTCGCACAGGCTCCTGTTAACGACGATCCTTGTAATGCAACTCCGTTAACTGCTAGTACTGGATGTAATTATGTAACTGGAACAAATCTAAATGCAACTGCAACTGCTGGTGTTCCAGCACCTGGTTGTGCAAATTATGTAGGTGGTGATGTATGGTTTTCTGTTACAGTTCCTGCATCTGGTAGTCTGATTTTCGACTCCAACACAGGTGTTGTTACTGATGGTGGTATGGCAATCTATTCTGGTACCTGCAGTAATCTTACGCTTATTTCTTGCAATGACGATGGAAGTGCTAATGGATTGATGCCATCAATATCAGCAAACGGATTAACTCCAGGCTCTACTATATATATTCGTTTTTGGGAGTATGGCAATGATAACAACGGGGATTTTTCTATTTGCGTTGAACAAATAACTCCTTGCGCAACTGTTTCAACAAACTCATCGTGTGTTAGTGCAGATCCGTTTTGTACGGGAACATCCTATAATTATTGCAACACGGTAAACGTGCCTTCATTAGGAGGAGGTGGCATTTACGGTTGTTGTGGTTCAACACCAAACCCTGCTTTTTATTTCATGAATATTCAGACATCAGGCTCAGTTGTTTTTAATATTTCTCAAACATCTAATGCAGGATTAGGTATAGATGTCGACTTTGTATTGTGGGGGCCATTTGCTTCTCAGGCTGCGATGTGTGCAGGATTAGCAGCAGGGAATATTATCGATTGTAGTTTTTCTATTGCGGCTGTTGAAACTGCTACTATTTCTAATGCAATTGCAGGTCAATGGTATATGATTTTAATTACAAATTATTCTAACCAGCCTGGTAATATTCAATTTAATCAAACAAACACAGGTAATGCAAATGCTGGTTCAACAAATTGTAATATTCTTACTGCGATTCCAAGTCCATGCAGTAACGGATTATATACACTTGCCGGAAGTGTTGAAGTTCCAGCGCCACCCACAACTGGTACGTTAACGGTTTCATCGTCGTGTGGAGGAAGTGTAGTTTTTAATGCACCATTTGTTACGCCAATTTCATATTCAATTCCTAATATTTGTGCAACAGGGGATACTTGCACAGCAACGGCTGTTTTTTCAGCAGCAGGGGCGCCTACAATACTTCCTACGTCCTTTTTAGCCTCAAGTTGTAATTCGCTTACAGCAGTCCCATCGGTATGTACAGGAAATGGATATAGTGTTAGTGGAATTATGACCGCTTATTGCTTGCCTGTTACTGGAACACTAACATTTACTTCTTCATGTGGAGGCAGTGTCACGTATAACGCGCCATTTTCATCTCCATTTTCATATACAATTCCAAATATGTGCGCTAATGGAGGAAATTGCACAATAACAGCTGCATTTTCCGCGGCTAATGCTCCTGTAATTCCTAATGCAAGCTATTCTGCACCAGTTTGTAATTCACTTACTGCTACACCAGGGATATGTACAGGTGGGCAATATATAATGTCGGGAGTTTTAATTAATAATGGATGTATTCCTGCAACTGGTACATTAACTATTGCAAGCTCATGCGGAGGCAGTGTAGTTTATAATGCACCTTTTACAAGTCCCTTGAATTGGTCGTTGCCAGCATCAAACGGTAATGGTGGAAACTGCACAATCACTGCAGTTTATTCTGCAGCAGGAGCCCCATTAATTACGTCAGTTGTTGTAGCAGAACCACAATGTTGCAATGCAAATGCAGGAACAATTGATGTGACCGTTAATGGTGGCACAATAACAAGTACAGGAAATGCAACACAAGTTGTATTGTGTTCCGGTGGTTCAGTAAGTCTTATTAGTAATGACGATTATATTTTACCGCCTGCATTTGATCCAGGTTGGGATGATTCTGAATTATTTTATGCTATTTATGTTTCTCCAGGACCAACAGTGCCCGATCCTGATTTAGATCCTAATTGGACAGGTTATTATTGGACTGGCGAAGATTTTTTTAATAATGCTTATGCTACTTCTACGGGAGGATGTTCTCCCTTATTGTCATTACCAGCAGTGCCAGGTTATGCATCTCCATCTTCCCCAACAAACACATTGGTTTTTGTACCAATCACCGCAGATGATAGCGATAATGGATTAGATTGGGATGGCGTAGTTGCACATGATCAAAATGGAGATGGTTGCTTTGATATTGGGGATCCCATTTCTATTACATTTTTAAATCCAATAGAATTATCATCATCAGTTAGTTGTGCAGGTACAGTTAGCATTCAGATTAATGGGGGTAATCCACAGTTTTTTAATAATAGTTATACAATTTCAAATACTGGAGCTGGTACATTGAGTTCAACAACAGCCACAGCTGGTGGAGTTGTTTCAATTTCAGGATTAACTTCAGGTCAGACATATTCAGTTTCAGTAACAGACGCAACAGGGTGTACCCCAACAATAATTAGCGGGGTTTACCAAGGACCACCAACAGTTAATTTAACAGCTAATCCTGCCACAATATGTCTTGGTGAGTGTTCGTCATTAAATGCGACTGTTAGTTCTGGTCTTTCTCCGGGAAATAAAACAATTAAAAGTACAGAGTGTGCAATTATTAAGGACGCTGGTATTAGTGCTGTTAACGGCTCTCCAATAGTTAATACTGGTAATTGGGCACATACATGTATTGATGTTACTGGGGTTTGTGATGATGTTTGGAATACAGGAGAGTTTTTATCGGTGCAGTTAAATATTCAGCATTCATGGGTAACCGATTTAGATATTTATTTGCAAGCACCAAATGGTGTTTTCTATCTTTTGAGTCAAGATAATGGAGGAGGTAATTCAAATTATACGAATACCATTTTTACAGCTACAGCAGCAACAAGTATTAACGCAGGAACAGCACCATTTACAGGTTCATTTAGGCCACAAGGAGCAGGAGGGAACTTTAATGCGTTAAATGGAACGACAATTAATGGTTCTTGGTGTTTGTGGGTTGGAGACGACGGCGCTATTGATCAAGGTTCAATAGTCAATTGGTCAATTACTTTTGCCAATCAAAATTCGTATACTTATTCATGGTCACCAACGATAGGGCTATCATCAACAACTGTTTTAAACCCGTTGGCTTGTCCCACTGTATCAACATCGTATACGCTTACCGTTACTAATTCGTGTGGATGTACTACAACTGCTTCAGTACCTGTAATTATTTCGCCACCTATTACTCCAACCTTTAATACTATTGGGCCAATTTGTTCAGGAGCATTAGTGCCATCTTTACCAACAACTTCAACAAATGGTATAATAGGAACATGGTCGCCAAATACTATTAATAATACAGCTTCTGCCTCATATACTTTTTCTCCATCCGCTGGTCAATGTGCTGATACAATTACTATTTCTGTTGTGATTGATAATGCACCAACCTTATCCAGTATAATTACAAAGCCATTGTGCCTTGGTAATACTAATGGTGCTATCGATTTAACTGTTAATGGAGGAACAGGTCCTTTCGCTTATCAATGGTCGAATGGCTCTACTAATCAAGATTTGTCAAGTTTAGCAGTAGGAACGTATACGGTTACCGTTAGTTCTGCCAACGGGTGTACTGCAGTATTGTCAAATGTGGTTGCTGCACCACTCGCGGTTGTGGCTTCAATAGCTTCTACAAGCAACATTAATTGCTTCGGACAAAGTACAGGAGGAGTTACGGCAAGTGGAAGTGGAGGAACTAGTCCTTACACTTATTTATGGTCCACTGGTGCAACTACAAATGTGATCAGCAATTTACCTGCAGGTGTTTATACTATTACAGTTACAGATGCCAATGGATGTACAAATAATACAAACGTGTCTGCTACATTATTACAGCAACCTCAACTTACGGTAAATATTCCAATTGTGACGAACGTGAGTTGCTTTGGTGGTAATAATGGTAGCATTACAGCAAGTCCAACAGGAGGAACTGCTGGCTATACTTATTCATGGAGCAATGGTGCAACTGGTCCCACAACCTCTGGTTTAACAATAGGAAGTTATACGGTTACGGTGACTGATTCAAGAGGTTGTACAAACACAGCTTCAACAACAATCGCACAACCTCCTCAATTGGTAATTTCGATTCCTTCTACAACTAATGTACTTTGTAATGGCGGTGCTACAGGTATCGCAACCGCATTGGCAACAAGTGGAACACCAGTGTATACTTATCTGTGGAGTAATGGAGGAAGCACCGCTACAGTGAACAATCTAACGGCAGGGACTTACGTCGTAACCGCAACAGATGCTAATGGATGTACAATTTCTACAAGTGCTACTATAACTCAGCCACCATTGCTAACAGCTACAATTCCAATAACTACAAATGTGCTTTGTAATGGAGGTTCAACTGGAAGTGCAACTGTGTCAACTAATGGTGGTACTACTGGTTATACTTACTTATGGAATACTGGTTCAATAAGTTCGTCGATTTCTAATTTAACTGCAGGGACATATACAGTTACTGCAATGGATGTAAATGGATGTACTAGTTCTGCTTCAACGAATATTTCGCAGCCAACATTATTGGTAGTTTCAATACCATCAACAACGAATATTTTATGTAATGGAGGTGCGACAGGAATTGCAATTGCAAATGCTTCAAATGGGACGCCCATTTATTCATATGCATGGAGCACTGGTGCAACAACATCTACAATAAGTAATCTGCAAGTTGGAACTTATACAGTAACAGTAACCGATGCGAATGGTTGTACAAATTCTACTTCAACAACATTGTCGCAACCCGCTGCGATAGCATTAACACCTTCAAGTACAACATCTACTTGCGGACAAGCAAATGGAAGTGCAGGTGTTAGTGTTTCTGGAGGTGTGTCAAGCTATTCTTATTTATGGTCAAGTGGTCAGACAACTGCTGCGATTAACAACGTTGCTTCAGGTGGGTATGTAGTTACAGTAACTGATGCGAACGGCTGTACTAGCTCTACTACGGCTAATGTTGGAAGTATTGGTGGTCCAACAGTAACTTTAACAAATAGTTCTAATGTAAGTTGTTTTGGTGGTACTAACGGTAGTGCACAGGTGAATGTAAGTTCAGGAACAGGTCCATTTATTTATAATTGGCTACCGTTTGGTGGAGGTTCAAATACAGCATCTAATCTTTCCGCTGGTAGTTATTCGGTAAATGTTACAGATGGAAATGGCTGTACTTCTTCTGTTTCTGTTGTTATTAGTCAACCAGCTCAATTGGCGCTTTCAATTCCCACAACTTCGAATGTATTATGTAATGGAGGAAGTACAGGAAGTGCAACAGCATTAGCATCCAACGGAACAATAGGTTATTCTTATTTATGGAACAATGGATCAACTAGTGCAACAAATAACAATCTAACTGCCGGAACATATACTGTTACTGCAACTGATGGAAATGGATGTACAATATCAACTACGGCTTCAATTGCTCAGCCATCTGCATTAACAATTGCAATTCCATCAACAACAAATGTCTTATGTAATGGAGGTGCAACAGGTAGCGCAACTGCACTAGCATCGAATGGTTCCGTTGGATACACTTATCAATGGAATACTGGTGCAACAACATCAACAATTAATAATCTATTGGCAGGTACTTACACAGTAACTGCTACTGATGCAAATGGATGTACAACATCAACAGCTGCGCTAGTGACACAGCCATCAGCATTAACATTGTCAATTCCATCAACAACAAATGTGTTATGTAATGGAGGTGCAACAGGTAGTGCAACTGCAATAGCAGCGAATGGTTCGCCAGTTTATACCTACTTATGGAGTAATGGTGGAAGTACTGCTACATTGAACAATCTAACGGCAGGCGTATACGCCATTACAGCCACAGATGCAAATGGATGTACAACATCAACTACGGCTTCAATTACTCAGCCATCTGCATTAACAATTGCAATTCCATCAACAACAAATGTTTTATGTAATGGAGGTGCAACAGGTAGTGCAACTGCAATGGCAGCGAATGGGTCGCCAGTTTATACGTACTTATGGAGTAATGGTGGAAATGCAGCCACCGCAAATAATCTAACAGCAGGTGCTTACGTAGTAACCGCAACAGATGCAAATGGATGTACAACATCAACTACGGCAACAATTACTCAACCAAGTCAATTGACTTTGTCGATTCTTTCAACAACAAATGTTTTATGTAATGGTGCCGCCAATGGAAGTATAACAAGTCTTGCAACAAATGGTACTATCGGATATAATTATAATTGGAGTACGGGTGCAACTTCTGCAACAGTTAGTAATTTAACTGCAGGAACATACACTGTAACTGCAACGGATGGGAATGGATGTACAGCATCAACAACAGCAATTGTTAGTCAGCCAACCGCTTTGGCCATTTCAATACCTTCAACAACAAATGTGTTATGTAATGGTGGTGCAACTGGTAATGTAACTGCACTAGCATCGAATGGTTCCGTTGGATACACTTATCAATGGAATACTGGTGCAACAACATCAACGATTAATAATCTAATAGCAGGTGTGTACACAGTAACTGCTACTGATGCAAATGGATGTACAACATCAACAACGGCGCTAGTTACACAGCCATCAGCATTAACATTGTCAATTCCATCAACAACAAATGTGTTATGTAATGGAGGCGCAACAGGTAGCGCAACTGCACTAGCAGCGAATGGTACACCAGTTTACACCTACTTATGGAGTAATGGTGGAAGTACTGCTACAGTGAACAGTCTAACGGCAGGTGTATACGCCATTACAGCCACAGATGCAAATGGATGTACAACGTCAACAACTGCTACGATAAGCCAACCAATACCTCTTACGCTTTCAATTCCATCAACATCAAATGTATTATGTAATGGAGGAGCAACAGGGAGTGCATCTGTCTCTGCATCTGGTGGAGCTGGAAGTTATACATACTTATGGAGTACAGGATCAACAACTTCATCAGTTTCAAATTTAGCTGCGGGGACATACACGGTTACGGCTACTGATGCTAACGGATGTACAACATCAACAACGGCGATAATTACTCAGCCATCTTTGCTTACACTTTCAATTCCTTCAACAACGAATGTTTTATGTAATGGAGAATCAACAGGAAGCGCAACTGCATTAGCAGCTAGTGGATCTCCTGGATATACGTATCAATGGAATACCGGTGCAACAACATCAGCTTTAAATAGTCTAACGGTAGGGATATATACCGTAACAGCAACGGATGCGAATGGATGTACGTCAGCAGTATCTGTTACTATCACGCAGCCTTCTGCAATTGTATTGTCGACAGGCAATAATCCAACCTTGTGCGGACAGGCAAATGGTAGTGCGAATGTATCGGCCGTAGGAGGAAATCCTGCGTATACTTATAGTTGGTCTAGCGGACAAACAACTTCTTCCATCAGCAATATTGTTTCAGGAGGATATGTTGTAACCGTCACCGATGGTAACGGTTGTACGATCTCGACATCTGTTAATGTTGGAAGTATTGGCGGACCTACTGTTGCAATTACAACTAGCAGCGATGTTAGTTGCTTTGGTGGATCTAACGGTAGTGCACAGGTGAATGTTAGTTTAGGAACTGGTCCGTTTAATTATTCTTGGTTGCCTAGCGGTGGTACTGGAGTTACGGCATCAAATCTTTCAGCGGGTAGTTATACAGTAAACGTGACAGATAACAATGGATGTACATCGTCAGCATCAGTGCTAATTTCAGAACCATCATTACTTACAGTTTCAATTCCAGTAACAACGAATGTTTTATGTAATGGAGGAGCTACAGGAAGTGCGACTGCTCTTGCATCAAATGGAACAGCAGGATATACCTACCAATGGAACACGGGATCAACATCTGCCATCATTAATAATCTAATAGCAGGTATTTACACTGTAACGACTACCGATGGAAATGGCTGTACGACTTCGGCTACAGCAAGCATTGCTCAGCCATCTGCGCTTGTACTTGCAATTTCATCAACAACAAACGTTTTATGTAATGGAGGATCAGCAGGAAGTGCGACTGCTCTTGCATCAAATGGAACAGCAGGATATACCTATCAATGGAATACGGGTGCTACAACATCAGTAATAAACAATCTAACTGCAGGAACCTACACTGTAACTGCAACCGATGCAAATGGATGTACAACGTCAACATCAACTATTATTACGCAACCATCTGCATTATCATTAGCAATTCCTGCTATGACAAATGTTTTATGTAATGGAGGGAATACAGGCGGTGCAACAGCATTAGCATCCAACGGAACAGCAGGATATACTTATCAATGGAATACTGGAGCAACAACTTCAGTGATTAACAATCTAACGGCAGGTATATACACCGTTACTGCAACGGATGCGAATGGATGCACGACTTCTGCAACGGCTACGATTAGTCAACCAACTTTGCTTACACTTTCAATTCCATCAACGTCCAATGTTTTATGTAATGGCGGTAATAC
This sequence comes from Bacteroidota bacterium, assembly GCA_947453935.1. Taxonomy (GTDB): domain Bacteria; phylum Bacteroidota; class Bacteroidia; order AKYH767-A; family OLB10; genus CAINEC01. The sequence goes on from CANGJU010000004.1 coordinate 29,252, forward strand.
CGGTAGTGCAACTGCACTTGCTTCGGATGGAACGGCTGGATATACTTATTCGTGGAGCAATGGATCAACTAATGCTATAAATAATAATCTTACTGCAGGAACCTACACTGTTACGGCAACTGATGCCAATGGCTGTACAATATCAACTACAACTAATATCATTCAACCATCTGCATTAACATTGTCAATTCCTGCAATAACAAATGTTATCTGTAATGGAGGAGCGACTGGAAGTGTAACTGCTTTAGCATCGAATGGGTCGGCTGGTTATACTTATATATGGAGCAATGGTTCAACTACTGCAATAAATAATAATCTAACTGCAGGGACATACACTATAACTGCAACAGATGCAAACGGATGTACAACATCTACTACAGCAAACATTGCTCAGCCATCTGCACTTGCACTTGCAATTTCATCAACAACAAATGTTTTATGTAATGGAGGTAATACAGGTAGTGCAATAGCATTAGCATCCAACGGTACAGCTGGATATTCTTATTTGTGGAGTAATGGATCAACCAATGCAATAAATAATACTCTAACGGTAGGGACATACACCGTAACTGCCACGGATGCGAATGGTTGTACTACTTCAACAACAGCATCGATTATTCAACCTTCTGCATTATCAATAGCAATTCCTGCTGTAACAAATGTTTTATGTAATGGAGGGAATACTGGCAGTGCAACAGCATTAGCATCCAACGGAACATCAGGATATACTTATCAATGGAATACAGGAGTAACAACAGCAGCAGTTAATAATCTAACCGCAGGAATATACACTGTAACTGCGACAGATGTCAATGGTTGTTCAATATCAACTACAACTAATATTACTCAACCATCTGTATTAACAGTATCAATTCCTACTACAACAAATGTTTTATGTAATGGCGGTACAACAGGAAGTGCAACTGCATTAGCAGCTAATGGAACATCAGGATATACCTATCAGTGGAATACGGGTGTAACAACTGCAATAAATAATAATCTAGCTGCAGGGACATACACTGTTACAGCAACGGATGCGAACGGATGTACAACATCAACAACTGCGACAATAAGTCAACCAACATTGCTTACAATTTCAATTCCTTCAACAACGAATGTGCTTTGTAATGGCAATGCAACTGGAAGTGTAACAGCTTTAGCAGCTAATGGAACATCAGGATATACCTATCAATGGAATACCGGAGCAACAACTCCAACGATGAATAATCTAACGGCAGGGACATACACTGTGACAGCAACTGATGCGAATGGATGTACGGTTTCTTTATCAGCTTTAATTTCACAGCCAACTGCTATAAGTCTTAGTTCTAATTCTTCTTCAACTTTATGTGGTCAATTGAATGGTAGTGCAAGTGTAGTAGCAATAGGTGGTAGTGGAGCCTATAGTTATTTGTGGTCTGGTGGACAAACAACTCCATCAATTAATAATGTTGCGTCTGGTGGTTATGTAATAACTGTAACGGATGCAAATGGATGTACAATTTCAACTTCGGTAAATATTGGAAGTATTGGCGGGCCAACTGTGGCCATTGCTAATAGTAGTAACGTAAGTTGCTTTGGTGGTACTAACGGTGATGCGCAGGTGAATGTAAGCGCAGGACAAGGTCCATTTACTTATTCTTGGTTGCCAAGTGGTGGAAATGGATTAAGTGCAACAAATCTTTCAGCAGGAAACTATACAATTAATGTAACAGATATTAATGGATGTACTTCATCAGCTACTGTTGTTATTAGTCAGCCTACCCAATTATCGATTTCAATTCCTTCATTCAGCAATGTGCTTTGTAATGGTGGAAGCACCGGAAGTGCAACGGCATTAGCGACGAATGGGACAAGTGGTTATTCTTATTTGTGGAGTAATGGATCGACAACTTTAACGATTAATAATTTATCAGCAGGAACCTATACGGTAACAGTTACTGATGGCAATGGATGTTCGGCTTCTTCATCGGCGATAATAACACAACCTTCTTTACTAACAGTCGCTATTCCTTCTGCAACTAATGTTCTATGTAATGGTGCTGCTTCGGGAAGTATAACTGCTTTAGCTTCAAACGGAACTTCTGGTTACTCTTATTTATGGAGTAATGGAGGAAATAATTCAGTTGTTAATAATCTAACGGCAGGTGTATACGTAGTAACAGCAACGGATGTTAATGGATGTACAGCATCAGCATCTGCTACAATAACTCAACCTTCAATAATCAATATTCAAACGAATAGTGCCGCGTCAACATGTGGACTTTTAAATGGTAGTGCGGGTGTTAATGTTTCCGGCGGGACAAGTGGTTATACTTTTCAATGGTCAAACGGACAAACATCATCAACGATTAATAATTTAGCAACAGGTTTTTATACTGTAACGGTGACGGATGCTAATACATGTACTGCATCCGTAATAATTAACGTAGGTAATATTGGAGGTCCTTCAGTTGCAATTGCAAGTTATAGTAATGTTGGATGCTTTGGTGATGCTACTGGTACGGCACAGGTTAATATCAGTTCTGGTACAGCACCCTACACGTATAATTGGTTGCCAACAGGAGGTTCTGCTAGTAGTACTTCTAATTTAACTGCGGGAAATTATTCTGTTGTTGTAACTGATGCTAATGGATGTACAACATCAACCTCTTTAATAATTACAGAGCCATCAGCATTGGGAATCCAAACTTCAACTATATCATCAGCATGTGGTCAGTTGAATGGAGGTGCTAGTGTAATTGTTTCAGGTGGTGTTGCTGGATATAATTATCAATGGTCAAATGGACAAACTACATCTGCAATTAATAATGTTGCAGCTGGTGGTTATACAGTAACTGTTATTGATGGCAATGGATGTACGTCTACAACGGCTGTTAATATTGGAACTATTGGTGGTCCAACAGTAGCAATTGCTAATAGTGCAAATGTAACCTGTTTTGGCGGGTCTAACGGTAGTGCACAGGTGAATGTAAGTGCAGGCGTTGCGCCATTTACATATGCTTGGACACCTTCTGGAGGTAGCAACCTTGCTGCTACTAATTTAACCGCAGGTAATTATACGGTGAGTGTAACCGATGCTAATGGTTGTTCAAATTCAGTTTCAGTTAATATTACTGAGTCAGCATCAATAAATTTAAGCACAAGTTCAGTTTCTTCAAGTTGCGGACAATTAAACGGAAGTGCGACTGTTAGTGCAAATGGTGGTAGTGGAGCGCTAAGTTATTTGTGGAATGGTGGACAAACTACAAATTCAGTTAACAATATTGCCTCAGGTAGTTACTCAGTTACTGTAACCGATGCGAATGGATGTACAAATTCTACAACTGTTAATATTGGTAATATTGGCGGACCAACAGTCGCCATTTCAAATAGTACCAATGTAAATTGCTTTGGAGGAACTAACGGTAGCGCACAGGCGAATGTTAGTTCAGGGTCAGCGCCGTTTACTTATGCATGGTTACCCTTAGGAGGGAACAGCGCAACAGCAAATAATCTAACAGCTGGAAATTATTCGGTAAATGTAACAGATGCAAATGGTTGTACTTCGTCAGCATCAATTGTTATTTCGGAACCATCGGTTTTAAATTTATCAGCTAACAGTATTTCTGCAGCATGTGGTCAGTCGAATGGAAGTGCTACATTAAATGTAACTGGCGGGGGAAGTAGTTATTCTTATTTATGGTCAGGTGGACAAACTACATCTTCAATATCTAATGTTCTTTCAGGGCCGTATTCAGTTACAGTGACGGATGCTAACGGGTGTTCATCTTTAACATCTGTGAATGTTGGTAGCATTGGTGGTCCTTCTGTAGCAATAGCGAGTAGTACTAATGTTAGCTGCTTCGGCGGATCTAACGGTAGCGCACAGGTGAATGTAAATGCTGGTGTTAGTCCTTATGTATATTTATGGGTACCTTCTGGTGGAAATAGTGCTTTGGCAAATAATCTGGCTGCTGGAAATTATACGGTGAATGTAACCGATGCTAATGGATGTACTACATCTGTTTCAGTAGTTATTGGACAACCATCACAAGTAAGCGTTACCATTCCATCAACAACGAATGTTTTATGTAATGGCGCTGCAACAGGAAGTGCAACAGCGCTTGCATCAAATGGAACATCAGGATATACTTACCAATGGAATACAGGTGCAACAAGTGCAACCATAAACAATCTAACGGCAGGCATATACACGGTAACTGCAACTGATGGTAACGGATGTACGATATCAACTACTGCAAGTATTATTCAGCCGACACCATTGGTTGTTTCAATTCCATCAACCACGAATGTTCTTTGTTATGGAGGTGCTACAGGAACTGTAACTGCGCTTGCATCAAATGGAACATCGGGATATTTATATCAATGGAATACAGGTGCAACAGGCGCAACGATTAATAATCTAACGGCAGGGACATATACTGTAACAGTAACTGATGCGAATGGATGTACAATAACAACAAATGCAATTATAAGTCAACCGACACAATTGACTGTTTCGATTCCATCAACAACAAATGTACTTTGTAATGGTAATGCAACAGGAAGTGCAACAGCATTGGCAACGAATGGAACATCAGGATACACTTATCAATGGAATACGGGTGCAACAAACGCAACAATCAATAATCTAACGGTAGGGACATACACCGTTACTGCAACCGACGCGAACGGATGTACAACATCAACCACTGCATTTATAAGTCAGCCGACACAATTGACTGTTTCTATTCTATCAACAACGAATGTTCTTTGTAATGGTGGACCATCAGGAAGTGCAACGGCTTCAGCATCGAATGGAACTTCAGGATATAATTATCTATGGAGTAACGGAACCACTTCATCAATTGCGTTTGGTTTAATTGCTGGTATATACACGGTAACTGCAACCGATGCGAACGGATGTACGACAACAACTACTGCAAGTATTAGTCAACCAACACTATTGACTGTTTCAATTCCATCAACAACAAATGTGCTTTGTAATGGTAATGCAACAGGAAGTGCCACGGCATTAGCTACGAATGGAACAGCGGGATATTCCTATCAATGGAATAACGGAGCAATTACTGCAACAATCAATAATCTAACGGCAGGAATATACACTGTAACAGCAACGGATGCGAACGGATGTACATCTACAATAAATGCGAATATTACTCAACCATCAGCATTAGCATTAACAATTCCTTCCACAACAAATATTCTTTGTTATGGAGGCACGAACGGAACTGCGACGGCGTTAGCATCAAATGGAACGGCAGGTTATAACTATTTATGGAGTAACGGATCAACATCATCTACGAACAATAATTTAACAGCAGGTGTTTATACAGTAACTGCAACGGATGCGAATGGTTGTTCTACATTTACATCAACAACAATTACACAGCCTAATCAATTAATAGCAGCGATTCCAAATACAACGAATGTTTTGTGTTATAGTGGTGCTACTGGTACGGCTACAGCTACTGCATCGAGTGGAACTGCAAATTATTCTTATCTATGGAGCAACGGTACAACAACAGCTTTAAATAGTAATTTGACTTCCGGTAATTACACGGTGACAATTACTGATGCGAATGGATGTACTGCTACTGCAACAACTCTTATCAATACGCCAACAGTATTATCACTCTCTAATTTCAACTCTCAAGATGTTTCTTGTAATGGATTGTCTGATGGTGTTGCGTCGTTGTCTGCTACTGGCGGAACAATTCCTTATGTTTATTCTTGGAATCCTTCTGTTTCTAGTTCTGGATTCGCAGGTAGTTTAACAGTGGGTAATTATTCAGTTGTTGTTACAGATGCGAATGGTTGCTCTTCTAATCATGCATTTACCATCACGCAGCCCTCTGCAATTGTTTCTAACGCAACAATTACAGATGCAAGTTGTCATGGAAGTACCAACGGTAGTATTGCTATGAATGTAAATGGTGGTATTTTTCCATATACGTATAATTGGTCAAATGGCTCAACACTTTCTTCTAGCACAGGATTAGCTACAGGAAATTATGCGGTAACAGTTACAGATGCTCATGGGTGTACTAATCTTACAACTTGGTCGGTGAATGAGCCTGCTGCTTTAAGCTCAAACGTGACTAATAATGATGCGAGCTGTTACGGATTATCCGATGGGTCGATACAGGTAAACATGAATGGGGGAACTCCTTCTTATCAAATTGTGTGGACGCCTTCTAATACTGGATTTAATTTAAGTAATCTTCAAGCAGGAACTTACATCGCAGTTATTACCGATGCGAACGGATGTACGCATGCATTGTCAAAATCAATCGCACAGCCTTCACAAATTGTGGTTAATGCATCAACTCCTACAACACTTTGCATTGGTCAATCGCAAACGTTAAGTTTAATAGCGAGTGGTGGTAGTCCTGGTTATACTTACTTATGGAGTAATCAACAAACAACTCCATCAATAAATGTTTCGCCTGCTGTAACAACAAATTACTCGGTAGTGGTTACAGATGTAAATGGTTGTACGACTTCGTTAAACAATCTTCTTGTTAACGTGCATCCTCCATTGCAATTAAACATTGCAGCGAATAATGATACGATTTGCTTAGGACAAAGTGTTTCATTGTCAGCTAATGCATCTGGTGGTAACGGTGGTCCATATACGTACAATTGGAATAACGGTATTAATACAACATCGCAGATGATTACTCCTTCAACAACAGGAGTTTATTCTGTAAGCGTTAGTGATGGATGTACAACTCCTAATGCGCAACAATCATTAACTGTTGTTGTGAATCCAATTCCAACACCTGCATTTACACCTGGAAATATTCAAGGGTGTAGTCCTGTAAGCGCAACGTTCAATCTATCATCTGCTTCAGGTTCTGGTAATACATACTTATGGTCGTTTGGTGATAACACAACATCAACAAGTGCAAATCCAACACATCAATATTCGGGTGCAGGTTCGTATAATGTTACATTAACCGTTACCAATCAGTATGGTTGCACAGGCTCTGTAACTAATAATAATGTGGTGAATGTTTTTGCTCTGCCAATTGCTAAGTTTACTCCTGATCCAAGCGAGACACAATTGTTGACAGCCAATATTAATTTCAATAATTATAGTGTTGGGGCTGCTTATTACAACTGGAATTTTGGCGATAATGCCACATCTACTGATTTTAGTCCTTCGCATATTTATGGCGATACTGGACTTTATGAAGTTCGATTAATTGCATCTTCGTTACAACAATGCCGTGATACAGCTTATGAATATGTGCATGTCGTAGGTAGCTTTACTTTCTGGTGCCCAAATGCGTTTTCTCCGAATGATGATTTGAAAAATGATGGGTTTACCGGATATGGGGTAGGCATTAAATCCGCAACCTTCGTGATCTTTAATCGTTGGGGTGAAAAGATTTACACTTCGGACAATTTAGCAAATCCTTGGGATGGAACCTTCTGGAATAAGGGTGATAAATGTCCCGAAGATGTCTACGTTTATTTGTTTGATGTGGTCTCTGAAGACAACGAGCATCATAAATATACAGGCAGAGTATCTTTGATTAAATAATTTACGGCGTATGTATTAACTTCGCATTTAATTATGCAAGTAGATACTAAACAAATTAACGCTTATATCGACACCTTAGATGCAGATAGAGCGGCAGTAGTTTTAAAGCTATTTAACACCATTAAGAAAGCCCTGCCAAAAGGGTTTGAAGCAACTATTTCCTATGGTATGATTGGATTTGTTGTGCCTTTCGATTTATATCCCAAAGGGTATCACTGTAAGCCTTCTTTACAACTGCCATTTATCAATTTAGCTTCGCAGAAAAATTTTGTGGCTATTTATCATATGGGTATTTATGCTAAGCCAGATTTGATGGATTGGTTCGTGAAGAGTTATGCTGCTCTTGGAATTGGAAAGTTAGATATGGGTAAGAGCTGTATCCGATTTAAAAAAATGGAGTCAATCCCTTATGATTTAATTGCGGAGCTATGTTCAAAAATGAGTCCGCAGGATTGGATTACTTGCTATGAATCCGCATTTATAAAAAAATAAAATTAATCAACGTGGCTATTAAAAAACTAATTAAATACGGAGCAATTGTTCCCTCTGCATTATCGGGTAATACAACTCCTGAAAGTGAATTTTTATTGCAAGAAATTGAGTACGATGAAAAAGGAAATGTACTTGTCGATTCCAAATATAATTCGGATGGTGAATTAGAAGAACGTCATTCTTATAAAATAAATCAACATGGATCTATTCTTTCTCATACTGTTGAAATGCCGTTGGATGAAGTTATAGAGCGGTTTAATTACGATAGAAATGAAAGTGATCAGCTAAGGTCCGTTACTAAGTATTACGGCGAAGAAGCAGGTGAGCTCACGGAGTATTTGTATAATGAAAATAATCTTCCGGTTACAATCATTTATTACGATGCTGATGGTGAAAAAGAATTGACAGAAAATTATACGTATAATGATCAGAAAGAAGTCGTAAAAAAAGTAATCGACCATCATACTGATGAAGCGCAAAGCAAAACGTATTTGTATGAATACAACGATAAAGGATTATTAATGCGTTATATTGTAGAAGGTGAGAACGATAAAACAATTACAGAATACTTGTATAATTCTCATGGTTTAGAAGAGAATTGTATTCAGAATAATTCGAATGGTAAGAAGTTGCTCGAAATTATTTCTGAATACGATAAGAATCTTCGATTGGTTAAACGTTCTACAAAGGGGTATTACATACGTATCACTACGATCGCATATGATGATCAAGGTCGCGTGATTGAAGAGCAATTAGCAGATGAAAATAATTTTGTTATTGCCCGCAACGCTTTTGAATATACTGATGACGGACGTATTTCCGAAGAAGTTGTTTATGAAACTGATTTAACTCGTGCAGGACGTGATACACACATGATCATGCGTTACGAATATGAATTATACTAACAACAAAACATTTTCAAAGAGTTCATTGTTGTAAAGAAAAAATAAAAATGGCGTTTAAAGATCTATCAGCATTTATATCCTATCTGGAATCGAAAGGCGAATTAGTGCGCATAAAAGAATATGTCAATCCCGAATTAGAAATTGCAGAAATAACAGACCGCGTTTCTAAAGTATATGGTCCTGCGTTGTTGTTTGAAAATACAGGCTACGATTTTCCGGTATTGATTAATTCAATGGGAACAGAAAAGCGTATGGCAATGTCCTTAGGCGTAGATACTTTAGATGAGATAGGACATGATATCGAGAATTTATTCAAGACGTTAACTGGGCCAAAGAACTCTATGTTCGAGAAGCTAAAAGTTATTCCTCAGCTCGGAGAAATTGCTTCATGGATGCCAAAGAACATTAAAGGAAAGGGTGCATGTCAAGAGGTAGTAATGAAAGATCCAGATGTAACCAAATTGCCAGTCCTTAAATGTTGGCCAGAAGATGGTGGTCCTTTTATCACTCTGCCTGTGATACAAACAAAAGACCCTCTTACAGGAATTCGTAATGTGGGATTGTATCGTATGCAGGTTTTTGGTCCTACGCTTACCGGTATGCACTGGCATCGACATAAAGTTTCTGCACGTCATTTTAATGAGTATAAAAAATTAGGAAAGCGTATGCCCGTAGCCGTTACTATCGGTGGAGATCCTGCCTTAACCTATTCTGCTACTGCGCCACTTCCTGATGGAGTAGATGAGTTTATGCTTGCAGGATTTTTACGCAAGAAAAAAGTAGAGCTGGTAAAATGTTTAACCATTGATATGGAAGTGCCTGCTGATGCAGACTTTGTAATCGAAGGTTATGTTGATCCAGAAGAGGATTTTATCTGGGAAGGACCGTTTGGTGATCATACGGGTTATTATTCACTCGCAGATTATTATCCTCGTTTTCACATCACAGCAATCACCCATAAAAAGAATCCTGTTTACTTAACTACCATTGTAGGAATTCCTCCGCAAGAAGATGCTTGGATTGGTAAAGCAACTGAACGTATTTTCTTAGCACCAATCAAGATGACATCAGTGCAGGAAATAGTAGATATGATTCTTCCTGTTGAAGGTGTGTTTCATAATCTGGTGATCGTAAAAATTAAAAAGGATTATCCTGGTCAGGCATTAAAAGTCATGAATGCATTGTGGGGCGCAGGACAAATGATGTTTACCAAAATGATGATTGTAGTAGATGGTGATGTGAATATTCATAATACCTTGGAAGTTGCTAAATACATTGCTGAAAATGTGGATGTAGCTCGCGATATTATCTTTAATCAAGGTCCTACAGATGTACTCGATCATAGTTGTTCAACAATGGCGTTTGGAGGAAAGATGGGAATTGATGCGACGAAGAAATTGAAGGAAGAGTTGATGGATTCTAATAATCCTACTCACGTTCATCATTTTTCAAATAACGAATTAGAAGCTATTTCATCTGAACTTCAAAAGCATAGCGAAATCATTCATATCAATAGTTCTTTATTGCAAGCTGGCATTCCTTTGCTGTTTGTTTCTATCGAGAAAAATAGAAAAGGACATGTGAAAGAGATGGCGAAGATTTTATTTAAGTCGGAAGCTTTAAAGCAAGTTAAAGTGTTGATTTTCCTCGAAGCGAATATGGATATTTCTAGTGTAGCTGATGCTGTATGGCGTTTCTCAAATAATGTAGATCCAAAGCGTGATCACAAAGTAATTGAAGCGGAAACTGCTGATGAAGTGAATCATATTGTTTTTGATGGAACCCGCAAAACAAAAGAGTTTGATGGTTTCGAACGCGACTGGCCGAATATCCTTGCTGCTGATGAAGCAACTGCAAAACACGTCGACGAGATTTGGTCACGGTTAGGGCTAGGTGCTTTTATTCCTTCTCCTTCGGAACGCTATCGTAAGCAGCTTTATAAAGGTGGAGCTGTTGCGGAAAATTAATGCTTTCCTCTTGGTTTTAATGTGACAACTATAGGGTAGTGGTCGCTTAGTTTTTTGCGCACCATCGAATATTTCAAACATTCGAAATAATCGCTGTGTAAAATATAATCGATGCGGTAAGGAATGAAAAATCCATTGTAGCTAATACCAAATCCTTTTCCTTTTTCAGAGTAAGAGTCGATTAAATGACGCGCAATGCTCGTATAGGCGTAGGAGTAAGGAGGGTCGTTAAAGTCGCCACATAGTATAATTGGATACGGACAATTTTCAATATGATTACTTAATTCATCTACCTGTGTGCTGCGAATAACAGCCCCTCTCTTAATTCGCTTGAAGATAGACAAACTGCCTTTTAAAAATTGGTTTTGGTCTTCTACATTCGGATTATCGATGAAATTGTAATCGTTTTTCTTAAAGTGATTCGATTGTAAATGCACATTGTAAATCCTTACGGTATCGTTGTTATAAAGCACATCGCAAAACATCCCGAAGTTGGTGCTCCCTTCTTTGAAAAAAAGTTTTCCTTTATTGATGATTGGGTAATTACTAAATGTTGCTAATCCCCAATGGTATTTATCTTTTAACGTTAATCCGTATTCGATATGTGCGTGTTTTAAATTTAGCAACGATGTTAGTGTATCATTGTTTGAAAAATCTTTTTCATCACTGTGATAGTATTCTTGAAAGCAAACAACCTGCGGCGACTCTTTCTTCAACATATCAAAAATTTCGCTTCTCGTTTTTTGATTCCCACTCCAGTTGTACAAATCAAATAAGCGAACATTGTAACTCATTACTTTGAACTGGTTCTTCGATACTGGCGACTCCATCACAAACATAGGAGGCTGATACATCAAGGCGAGCTTATCATAACCCATAATTATAATCGCAAGCGAGATAAATGCGTATTTACTTCTTCTGATAGCCCAGAAAATAAGAAACAAAATATTAATGATAACAATAAACGGATAGGTGTAGGAAAGTGGCTCAAATACCCAGAAGGATTCAGGTGAAATTTTGCAGGACAACTGAACACATAAAAGCAGGAAAGCAACAGCGACATTAATTAAAATTAATAGTCGTATCAGTTTGCTTTTCTTTTGACTCGTAACGGGTTGTTCGGGCTGCATCAGTCTGCAAAATAAACAATTTTAGGATTATTCTTCGAAATAATTTACAAATTCTACCTTTGTGCCTCCAATGAATAAAAGCTACACCATCGGGTTTTCACCTTGTCCCAATGACACTTTTATTTTCGATGCAATGATTAACAATCGTTTGCCCGAAAATGAGACGTGGAATCCTCATTTGCTCGATGTAGAAGCCCTTAACAAAAATGCGGCTGTTGGATTATACGATGTTACTAAAATGAGTTTTGCTGCCTTTGCTTTTGTATCGGATAAGTACCAGATACTAAATGCAGGTAGCGCCCTAGGTCGTGGGTGTGGACCATTAATCATAAGTAAGTCCCCTCTGAAATTGGAGGAGCTTACGGATAAAACGATTGCTATTCCTGGTGCGCGTACTACGGCTAATTTGCTGATGAGTATTTTCGTTCCGGAATGTAAAGCGAAAGTTGAAATGGTTTTTTCAGATATTGAAGAGGCTGTGCTTAACGGTCGTTGTGATGCTGGATTAATCATTCATGAAAATCGCTTTACCTACGAGCAAAAAGGACTTTTTAAAGTTGCTGATTTAGGAGAATTATGGGAGCAAAAAACGGGGTTACCAATTCCGTTAGGATGTATTGCCGTAAAGCGTAGTTTATCCGAAGAGGAAAAAAAACAAATTGATAGTTTGATTCGTCATTCAGTGGAGTTTGGCTTTCAAAATCCAACGGCAAGTAAGGAATATATTGCACATCACGCTCAGGAAATGGACCCTGCCGTTCAGCAGCAGCATATCGACTTATACGTGAATGATTTTTCGATAACTTTGGGCGTTGATGGTAAAAATGCCATTCAGACGTTGTTTAATGAAGGAAAAAAATCAGGTTTGTTGCCTGATGTAGTTCAACCTATATTTGTATAGATTATGATTGTAGTAACTGGTGCCGCAGGTTTTATCGGAAGTGTATTAGTCGGAAAATTAAATAGCATCGGAATGGAAAATATTCTGATGGTGGATGATTTTTCCAACGAATTGAAAAAAGTAAACTGGTCAACTAAAAAGTATAGCGATAAAATGGATCGTGCTGTTTTTCTTGATTGGTTCAAAGCCCATGCATCGCAGGTTTCTTTTGTGTTTCATATTGGTGCCCGCACTGATACAACCGAGTTTAATAAAGAGATTTTTGATGATTTGAATGTAAACTACACAAAGTCTATCTGGAATACCTGCACGGAGAATAATATTCCGTTAGTGTACGCATCCTCTGCCGCGACTTATGGAGGTGGCGAGCAGGGTTATGCCGATAATCATGCTGCAATTTCTTCTTTACATCCACTAAATCCTTATGGATGGTCGAAGCAGGAATTTGATATTTGGGCACTGCAACAAACGAATACGCCTCCACAATGGCAAGGATTAAAATTCTTTAATGTCTATGGTCCGAATGAATATCATAAAGCACGTATGGCTTCTGTGATTTTTCATGCGTTTCATCAGATCAATAATACAGGTAAAGTAAAACTGTTTCGCTCGCATCGCCCCGATTTTAAAGATGGCTGGCAGCTTCGCGATTTTATTTATGTGAAAGACCTCGTGAATGTTTGTGTGTTCTTGATGCAAAATAAAGTGCAATCAGGAATCTACAATTTAGGAACAGGGCAAGCACGTTCGTTTTATGATTTAGCAGATTCAACGTTTAAAGCGATGGATAAGCAAACAGAAATCGAGTACGTCGATATCCCTGCTGATATCCGAGATAAGTATCAATACTTCACCGAAGCAGATATGAGTAAATTAATTGCTCAAGGATATACAACACCATTCACTTCGTTGGAAGAGGGTGTACGCGATTACGTTAGTAACTACCTTTCTAAGAATACCGTTTATTAATGGATAAGATTTTCGAGTTTCTTCAGTCGCGCGTATTTAAATATTTCATTGCAGCTGGTGTTGCAACTGTGGTCGATGTAGGATTGTATTACTTATGTTTTAACTATGCATTCGATAAGCAACCTGTAACTTTATTCGGAAGTTTTGCTTTGAAAGCAACAACTATTTCCCTCGTGATTTCTTATTCTTGCGGATTAGTAACTAACTTTTCTATCTCGAAATATTTAGTATTTACTGATTCGGAAATGAAAACTACCTCTGCATTTTCTCGTTTTGTATTGGTAGCATTGTTTGTTCTGATGCTAAACTATTTCTTTATGAATTTCCTGATTCATCAATTGGAATGGTTCCCGACAATTGCGCGTGCAGTATCGGCACTTTCTATTGGAGTGCTTAGCTTCTTATTCCACAAATTTTTTACGTTTAAAGTTAGTAGCTTAAAAAAGTCATAACGATTCTTTCAGCTCTGTCAAAAAGCCCTTCATGCGTGTAAGGGTGTCTTTCAATTGCATCTGAATTTCGATATCGTTTTTGTTGCCAGCTAATTTTTTCTTGGCTCCTTCTAGCGTATAGCCTCTTTCTTTTACGAGGTGAAAAATAATCTTCAGATTTTTTAAGTCTTCAGGCGTAAACAAACGATTCCCTTTTTTATTCTTCTTCGGTTGAAGAATTTCAAATTCATTCTCCCAGAAACGAATCAGTGAAGTGTTCACTTTAAACATCTCTGCTATCTCGCCGATGCTGTAATACAAGCGCTCAGGCTCTTTGTCGAAATCCATGATTGGCATAAGGCAATAGTTTTAGTCGAATGATTGATTTTCCTGTGCTGCAAGAATTCGAATCTGTTCGTATTCCTGTGGCGTTAAGTCGTTATAAAAATAATTAATCGGATCTATTTTGTTTCCATCTTTAATCACTTCGTAATGGCAATGCGGACCAGTAGATGATCCTGTGCTGCCAACATACCCAATTAAATCGCCGCGTTGCACTTTTTGTCCTGGACGTACCACAAACTTCGTCATATGTCCGTATAAGGTCTGATAACCATATCCGTGATTAATTACCACATTGTTCCCATAGCCACGGCCGTTAAACTCTGTCTGACTCACCACACCATTTCCAGTCGAATATATCGGTGTTCCTGTAGGCGCGGCAAAGTCGATACCTGTATGCATCTTAGCTGTTTTGTAGATAGGGTGGATTCGATACCCAAATCCTGAGGCAATATGCGACGAACCCTTCAATGAAACAGGCTGTATTCCCGGAATAGAAGCTAACATCTGCGATTTCTGCTTGGCTAATTTAAATACCTCATCAAACGATTTACTCTGAATATAAAGCTGTCTTGTAAGTTGGTCAATGCGTTGTGTGGTCTTAATTAATAGGTCAGAGTTATCAAACCCTTCCAAAAGCTTATAACGATTAATTCCGCCGGCACCCGCCTGACGTACTTCCGCTGGAATAGGTTCCGCCTCAAAAACCACTCGGTAAATTTGATCGTCGCTAACCTGTAAGTCCTTCAAAACAGAATTAGCCAAATCAATACGTTGATTCAATAAATCATACTGATCTTGTAGCTGTGCAATCTCGCGTTTTAGCTGTTTTTCCTTCGGGGAATCAAGGAAATTGTAGGCAATCAAAAGGACAATTGTTCCAAATACCGAAGCCGTTGCAAGCCATCCCAAAACACGCCCTAAGCGCTTTTTAAAGCTCACAATAACCTTTTCGTATTTCAACGATTCAGTATTGAAGTAATATTTTGCCTTCGGCATTGGTTATATTTTTAAATTTGCCTGTTATTACAAAAATAGAATAAATTAATTAGTAAACGAAACAAGGCATTATGCAAACAGCTGCTCAAATCAGACAAGGGTTTTTAGATTATTTTAAATCGAAAGGTCATACCATTGTCGCATCAGCACCCATTGTAGTGAAGAACGATCCAACCCTGATGTTTACCAACGCAGGAATGAATCAATTTAAAGATATTATCCTGGGTAATGTAACCCCATTCGCAACGCGTGTAGCCAATACGCAAAAATGTCTGCGTGTATCTGGGAAGCACAATGATCTAGAGGAAGTAGGAGTAGATACCTACCATCATACCATGTTCGAAATGCTAGGCAACTGGTCGTTTGGCGATTATTTTAAAGAAGAAGCTATCGAGTGGGCGTGGGACCTTTTAGTGAATGTTTACAAGCTTCCGAAAGACCGTTTATACGTAACCGTTTTCGAGGGTGATGCAAAAGAAAATTTAGCTTTTGATAAGGAAGCCTACGATTTCTGGAAGAAATGGATTGATGAAGACCGTATCCTTCGCGGAAATAAAAAAGATAATTTCTGGGAGATGGGGGAGCAAGGACCCTGCGGACCATGTTCTGAAATTCATATCGATTTACGCTCTGACGAAGCGCGTAAGCAAATCGATGGAAAAGACTTAGTCAATACTTCCGATCCGCAAGTGATTGAAATCTGGAATAACGTATTCATGGAGTTTAACCGCAAAGCGGATGGCTCTCTTGAACCACTTCCAGCAAAGCATGTCGATACCGGAATGGGCTTCGAACGTTTGTGTATGGCCATGCAAATGAAAATATCTAACTATGATACGGATGTATTTACGCCAACTATTAATTTCATTGAAGTAGCATCAGGCATTAAGTACGGAACTTCTGAAAAGACAGATATCGCAATGCGAGTATTGTCAGATCATATTCGTGCGATTTCTTTTGCTATCGCAGATGGACAATTACCTTCCAACAACAAAGCAGGGTATGTGATTCGTCGTATTTTACGTCGTGCAGTGCGTTATGCATTTACCTTCTTGAATTTAAAAGAAGCATTTTTATATAAGCTGGTCGATATTATCGCAACGCAATTTGCGCATGTATTCCCTGAGTTAGATGCACAGCGCGATTTTGTAGCGCGTGTGATTAACGAAGAAGAACTTTCTTTCTTGCGTACGTTAGATACAGGGATTAAAAAGTTTGAAGCCTATGAAGGAAATACCATTGCTGGCGATTTCGCTTTTGAGTTGTATGATACCTTCGGTTTCCCTATCGACTTAACCCAACTAATGGCGCGTGAGAATGGAAAAGTGGTAGATATGGAAGGGTTTGATCGTTGCATGCAAGAGCAAAAAAATCGTTCGCGTAAAGCAACTGCAATGACTACCGACGACTGGACGCAGGTGAGTGAAGATGATAGCGTAGAGTTTGTTGGATACGATGAAACAACCAGCGCTTGTGAAATCGTAAAGTATCGTAAAATCAAAAAGGGAAATAAAGAGCAATATCAAATCGTATTAAGTCGTACACCTTTTTACGCAGAGAGCGGCGGACAAGTCGGTGATACGGGAACGTTAGAAGCTGATGGCGATAAAATATTTATTACCGACACGCAAAAAGAAAACAATCTGATTGTTCATTACGCTGATGCCTTACCGAAAAATGTAGAAGCAACCTTCACAGCAATCATTAATACAAATCGTCGTTCATCGATTACTAAAAATCACAGTGCAACGCATTTAATTCATTCGGCATTAAAGCAGGTGTTAGGTACGCATGTAGCGCAGAAGGGTTCATTGGTAAATGAGCAACAAACACGTTTCGACTTCTCGCATTTTTCAAAAGTAACCGACGAAGAAATTTTACAGATTGAAAAAATCGTGAATCAAAAGGTGCGCGAAAACATCCTATTGAACGAGCAACGAAATGTACCTATTCAAAAAGCCATCGATGCTGGTGCAACCGCATTGTTTGGAGAGAAGTATGGCGACTTTGTTCGTGTTATCACATTTGACCCTGCATACTCTGTCGAGCTTTGTGGAGGAACACACGTTGCTGCAACAGGTGAAATAGGAATGGTGAAGTTAGTTGTAGAAAGTGCAGTCGCTGCAGGCGTTCGACGTATAGAAGCAATCACTGGTGAAGGTGCTGAGAATTATTTCAAAGAGCAGTCGCAGGTAATGACGCAGATAAAATCACTCTTAAATAATCCGAAGGATGTTGTGAAAGGTGTTGAATCGTTGATTGAAGAAACGAATGCGTTGAAGAAGCAAGTCGAACAATTTGTTCACGAGAAAGCGCAGGGCATCAAGAAAGAATTGTTAGGTAAAGTAGAAAGCATTAACGGTGTGAACTGCATAATTGCAACAGTTAATTTACCAGCTGAAGCAATTAAAAATATTTCTTTCGAGCTAAAAAATCAGATTGATAATTTATATTGTTTATTGGCTTCTGATGTGGATGGCAAACCGATGATCTCTTTAATCATTGCAGAGAATTTAGTTGCAGAAAAATCATTGAACGCAACGGCTATCATTCGTGAATTAGCGAAAGACATACAAGGCGGCGGTGGAGGACAACCTTTCTACGCAACTGCGGGAGGAAAGAATGTGGATGGAATTAAAGTGGTGTTAGAGAAAGCGAGTGGGTATGTGAAGTAGTAGAGTTTTTATTATTGTTTGATAAAGTAGTAATCCTTCTTATGATGAAAAAAATAAAGTTGATTTTTGTTTTATTCATGTTTATCTTTATTTCATGCAGTAAGCAGAACTTTATATATACAATCAATTACAGCACTACTATAGAGGATTACACTAGTGTTACGTTGGAATCAATCACTCTGTCCCAAAAGGATAGTTTAAAAGCTATCAATAAATTCAAGAAATCTAAAAATTATAAATTGTATGCACCACAATCCGATTCCGTTTGGATGGACTTATGGATTCCGGATAAACAATAGACAATAATCTAAAGCCGGAGCATTCTTTTGAACGTAATTTGTTCTAATTAAAAATCATACTTAAATGAATAATAAAACATTTAAAGGAAATTGTAAATGCTTTAGTAAACATTAATAACAGTATATTTTCATATAAATAAATGGCAGCCTAAAATACTATTGTAGTCAATATCAAATATTCATTGATTTATAATCCCTAGAGTCATCTTGGGATTTTTTGTTTGAATGATATGCTTGATATCATTAAACGTTTGTAAATGAATATAAGCGTTTAATAACGGAGTATAAATTATAAATTTCAATTATGTTTTATTCCTTAGGTTTTCTCGGTATAAAGCGGTGGGTGGTGGCCATCCTTGATTTTATAAGATTTAATTAGAATAGTTAAATAGTTTTTATATATTTGATGGCAAGTAACTAAGAATCGCATAACTAGAAAGTTATTATCCTTAAATAATATGATTAAAAATAAATTTTGGATGTTGTCTTTATTGAGCATTATTAGTTTTGCTAGTAATGCCCAATTCACCGACCGATTCTGGGCATTTGGCGATAGTGCGGCAATAAATTTCAAAAATTTAAATAATCCTGTTCCTGACTCAAGCATTTTACGTGTAAGAGGAACTTGTTTTAGTATTTGCGATAGCTTAGGCGATTTGATATTTTATGGTGGTTCGCCAAACCAAACTATTTTTCGTCCACCAGGTCCGCCGTACACATACGATATGGGTTTTATAATAAATAAAAATCATAATATTATAACAAATGGCGATAGTTTAAAAGGAATAGAATTGTATAATGAAATGACCATTGTTCCAAACCCTGCTAATATTAATCAATTTTATATATTTACTGCCGGCGTTACACCAGCTAACCAAGGGCTTTATTATAGCTTGCTCGATATGAGTTTAAATAATGGCGCCGGTTATGTTTTGCAGAAAAATGTGCAACTGCAAACTTTTCAAACAGCTGACTGTGTTACAGCAATTAAGCATGGCAATGGTAGAGATTGGTGGATTATCATTCGTGAATGGAGCTATACGCAATCATTAAATTCTTATTATTTGTATTTAATATCCCCGAGTGGCATTACTCTTTCAAGTCATCAGAATATTGGTACCTCCTATATTGGGGGGGGGGGGCAAAAAATTGAATTTACTAGTACAGGTGACAGATTTTATGAGAGTATTAATGGTGGATTGATAGAACGATTTGATTTTGATCGATGTACTGGCGTTATATCTAAGGATACAATTTTAGCCCCCATGGCCTCAACTGTGAGCAGATCATATTATAGTCTAGCATTATCGCCTGATGATTCAAAACTGTATGCTACTACCGCTTGTACTGCTAATAAATCGTATTTTGTCCAATATGATTTAAATGCAAGTAATTTTTTGGCGAGCGCAGATACATTGTTAATGTTGCGGGCAAGTAATCTTAATTCTCAAGAGATTGGGGCAGTGCAACCTGGGCCCGATGGTAAAATATATTTAACTGCTGAAGGCAACTCTTTAGATTGTGGATTTGATTATTTGTATTGTGACACTACTTGGAACTTGGTTAATTCAAATCTCTCAGTTGTAAATAACCCCAATGGCCTTGGGGCAGCATGTAATTTTCAGCCTTTTAGTTTTTATTTAGGAGGTCATCGCGCTTATGCAGGATTACCCAATAACCCTAATTACGAACTAGGTCCCTTACGAGGCAGCACATGTGATACTTTAACCGTAGGTATTACCGAAGCAGTAGGCTACAAAAACAACATAACCGTTTATTACGATGAAAACTGGCAAACGGCTTTTGTAAATGCAAAAGGTTTAAGAGGTAAAAAATTTGCATTTGAATTATATAATATTAACGGGCAATTAATTCAACAGCAGCAAGGTTTTTTGGATTCTGAGTATTATACCAATAACTTGAGCATGGTAGATGTAGCAGATGGATTATACATTGTTAGATTGAAAACCGATAAAGAAGTACTAACATCGAAATTTATTAAACGCTAATTAAGTATAAAGTTAGTTGCTATGTGCTTTTTTCATAGCATTAAAATTGATGCTGTTTGGTAGTGATTAGTTTGCTTTCATTTTCTATTTAGTCTTTACCATTGTAGCATTTTATTTCCATCTAAATCAATAAGTAACTTAAACGTTTGTAAATGCTTATCAACCGAATAATTATTCTGAACAAAATAATTTTACTGCGGGGCGGGGCTGCCGTCCCCCCATGGTGTTGAGGCTCCCACTTTTTTGGGACTTCGCTCTACTGGGCCTTCAGGGGTCGAATACATTTTGAAACCCATTTTCAAATCATCACAACGCGATCCCGATTCTTCGGGACGCGAGCACATTTTCAAATTGTCTCTCTTTTTCCTATTTTTAAAAACTCAAACGACAGTTATGAAAAAACATCCTTCCGGATTACCATTTCTATTCTTCTCTGAAATGTGGGAACGCTTCGGCTATTATTTAATGATTGGAATCTTTACGCTCTACCTCAAAGATGTGAAAGATGGTTTTGCCATGACAGAAGCCGAAGCATCTGATTTATACGGGACCTTTATTGCGTTGGTATTTCTTACTCCGTTTTTAGGCGGATTAATAGCAGATCGTTATTTAGGATATTCGCGAGCGGTAGTTATTGGTGGTATTATGATGGGACTTGGTTATTGTCTCATGGGTATTCATCATATCACGGCCTTGTATGTTGGTATGACGCTCGTAATTGCTGGTAACGGATTTTTCAAACCGAATATTTCTACGTTGCTCGGTAATATTTATTCAACGGATGAATATCGAGAGAAAAAAGACGAAGGATATAACATCTTCTACATGGGAATTAATATCGGTGCGTTCATCTGTAACTTCTTTGGTGCTGCTTTGCAGATTATGCTCGGCTGGGGTTGGGCGTTTATGGCTGCTGGTATAGGTATGTTCATCGGACTCATCGTTTTTACCTCAGGAAAAAAACATTACGAAGGATACGATCAGAAAAAAGGATTTCAAGATGGTGATATGCCAATGTCGAAAATTATTGCACTCATACTTTTACCTGCAGTTGTGTTTGGTGTGATAGGATGGATGATTCCTGATAATATTTTTGGTAGCGATAGCACCGATGCATTTATTTTAAGTTGTTTGCCGGTTCTTTATTTCTATGCAAACTTGTATTTCACTGCGCCGAAAGAAGAGAAAGCTCCAATTGGTGCAATGCTTGCTATTTTTGCTGTAGTAATTTTATTCTGGGCAGTATTTAAACAAAACGGATCTGCTCTAAACACATGGGCCGATCGTTATACGGATCGTTCGTTAACAGGAACGAGTGAAGTTGTTTTTAATTCATTGAAGCAATCGAAACAATTAACGTATGCAAAAGATTCTGTGCCTGTTTATGATGAGTACTTCCGATTACAAAAAGAAAATGGCGTTGTTAAGCAAGAATTAAATTACCCAATCTATTTCCGTAACGAAGCGAAAGCAGAATTGCCTGCCGAAGGCGAAAAGGTGAGTGTTTGGGCAACTAATTTAAGTCAATCAATTAACCCAGGTTGGGTAATTATGCTCACGCCATTAGTCGTAGCATTTTTTACCTGGCTTCGCGGAAGAAAGAAAGAACCTTCTACACCTGCTAAAATAGCCTACGGATTATTTATCTCTGCACTATCAGCCTTAGTGATGGTGGCTGCAGCAAAAGCGGGTAGCAACGGACAAGAAAAAGTAACGGTATGGTGGCTGATAGCCTGTTACGGTGTAATTACCATTGGTGAATTATTCTTGAGTCCTATGGGATTAAGTCTCGTTTCTAAATTAAGTCCACCACGAATTACGGCACTCATGATGGGAGGTTGGTTTTTAAGTACATCTATCGGAAATAAATTGAGTGGCGTACTCGCAAGCATGTGGGATAAATACGAGCAAAAAACAGATTTCTTTATACTGAATTGTGTTTTACTATTGATTGCAACTGCGATTGCCTTCTCAATGTTAAAATGGTTAAATAGAATTTTTAAAGAACATACCTAGTTGAAAATTTACTGTTCTACTTCTTTACTGCTTGATTTAATTTAGAAAATGGATTTTGTAAATCTGTTCGCTGATTATTCTCCGATAACATTAGTATCGTTGGTGCTATTAGCATTCACAGCGGGATTCATTGATGCAATTGTTGGGGGAGGAGGTTTCATTCAGCTGCCTGCATTACTCGTGAATTTTCCGAATACTGCATTGCCTACATTAATGGGTACCAATAAAATTTCAGGATTTTCTGGGACATTCGTTTCTGCTATTCAATATGGCAAGCGAATAAAATTTGATTACCGACTTTTACTTTATATTTCGATAGTCACATTAATCTTTTCTTACGCAGGCGCAAGTGTTGTCAGCTATCTAAACTCAGAGCAATTAAAACCAGTCATACTTTTAATTCTGATTGTGATGGCCATTTATACATTCATAAAAAAAGATTTAGGTCAGCTAAAAAGTAATGAGCTTTCAGAAAAACAAAAACTACTCTACGGATTATTACTAGGAGCTTTTGTTGGATTCTATGATGGATTTTTTGGTCCTGGTGCTGGAAGTTTTTTAGTGTTAGGCTTTGTTGTGATATTCGGATTCGAGTTTATCATGGCATCGGCCTATTCTAAATTCATTAATTGTGTTTCTAACTTCGGAGCCTTATATGTTTTTATTTCACAAGGAAATTATCTGATAGAAATTGCAATATTAATGGCAGCATGTAATGTTACTGGGAGTTTAATCGGCACTAAGCTCGCTTTTGCAAGAGGCAACGGATTTATTCGAATACTTTTTCTCGCAATTGTTTCTTTTTTGATACTTCGCTTTGCGTATGATATCTTTTTGAAATAAAACGTTGGAGAAAATTACATTAATTTCCATTGAAGTTTTTATTAAGCACTTTGAATTCATCATGCAACAATTCAAATGAAAAGGAGGAATATGCGTAACGGATTTTGTGTTTTATTTTCAAATCTTCAATCCCGATTTATCGGGAGACAAATCTTCAAATCAACTTAAACGTTTGTAAATACTTAATAACCGAATAATTATTTTTTGAATTGTAATTTTACTGCGGGGTGGGGCTGCTGTCCCCCCATGGTATAGAGAGCCATGAGGCTCCTGCTTTTTTCTGGACTTCGCCTCGCGATTAATCGTGACGAGTCGCAAGGCTTCACAATCAGGGGCCGTAGTATAGTGGATTAAAAGAAGCACTGAAAAAATAAATTAAATGGCCTCAGTTTATTCGGTTTTTGACGAAGGTAAAATTGCGTTAAACAAATTTAGAAGTTCCGAGCCCGTGAGGAAATCACTGAATTTGTAGCAATTTTATCAAGGAAAAAATTTGCAAGTTTTGTATAAAGTGGGGTGTAGTAGCTTGCTCACTACACCCACTTTTTCTTTGGTTCTTTCATTTTGTATCAAGACAAAAGAAAGAACATGTAGAATGATAAATTAAAAACTTCAATTAATGGAGTTGCTATTTATTCCAATCATTAAAATCTCTATAAAATTGTTTGTTTAATAATTGCAAATTACTCGAGAAATAAAAAAGTGCAGAAAGCCTTCCTCTTAATAGATCAGAAAAAACTATTTGATTAATAAAAAAGCCCCGAAGAAATCCTCGAGGCTTTAATTATTAATTGTTTTATTTAAATCGGTTAAAGCATTAGCAAATTAACCCATTAGCAATCCCGAGTAATCGGGAAGCAAATTAAATTACCCTTTCTTAATCTGCGCCTTCATCCACTCCGTAGTCACAGAACCTGGTCTTTCAATCGGATGACCTAATGCACGATCCCATAATAACGATGTCAATACTCCAATTGCACGTGATACACCAAATAATACAGTATAGAAATCATATTCTACTAATCCGTAGTGAATCAATAAAACACCAGAGTGTGCATCAACGTTTGGCCAAGGATTTTTAATCTTGCCTGTCGATTTTAATATCTCCGGTACTACTTCGTATAACATCTGCACGATTTTAAATAATTCGTCGTCTGCTAAATTCTTTTGAGCAAACTCCATCTGTGCAATGTATCTTGGATCGGTCTTTCTTAATACTGCATGTCCGTAACCTGGAACAACACGTCCTGCAGCTAATGTTTGTTTTACATAGTCCGCAATCTCTTCTTTGCTCGGCAAACGTCCTTCGTAATGTTCGCGTAAGTCGTAAATCCAACGCACTACTTCCTGGTTAGCTAATCCGTGTAAAGGACCCGCTAATCCATTCATACCTGCAGATAATGAGTAGTATGCATCACTTAATGCAGATCCCACTAAATGTGTCGTATGTGCGGAAACGTTACCACCTTCATGATCAACGTGGATTGTCAGATATAAACGCATCAACGATTTCATACCATCATCATCGAAACCTAACATGTGAGCGAAGTTTGCACCCCAGTCTAATTTCGGATTTGGTTCGATATGAACTCCGTCTTTGTATGTTCTACGATAGATGTAAGCGGCAATTCTTGGTAAACGCGCGATGCAATTCATTACATCTTCAAACATCGGATCCCAATATTGCTTTTTGTTGATTCCTTTGCGGTACTCAGCAGCGAAATTACTTTCCGTTTGCATTGCTAAAATTGCAAGACTAAACTGAGTCATTGGATGTGTTCCCTTCGGAAGAGAATCTAACATATCAAACACATGCTTAGGTACATGACTTCTACGCGCCCATGCATTGCTTACTTCTCTTGCATCTTCTTCAGTAGGTAACTCGCCAGTTAATAACAAATAAAACATTCCTTCAGGCAAGTTCTCTCCACCAACTCCTTGCGGTAGCTTTTCGCGTAATTCAGGAATTGAATATCCTCTGAAACGAATACCTTCTTCAGCATCAAGCTTAGAAGTTTCTGTAACCATTCCAATCATTCCCTTCATTCCGTGATATACTTGCTCAAGTGTATAGCTTCCTAAAACAAGGTCACCATGTTCTTTAATCATGGCTTTCACTTCATCTGCAAGTGGTAATGCTTTCTGTGCGAATTTTTCTTTTAACTTATCCATTGTATGTATTGCAAAAGGTATTATAAAATTTGTTTGGCGAATTTAATCATTTAGGTAACACTTCACAATAAGAAATGTTTATCATTTGTAAAAGTGTTGCTCGGATGTAAAACGTTATCCGTAGCAGTGTTCATTCCCACTGAACGAATCTTCTTGTTCTTCGTGTTTAAGTCCAATTGAAGGATTAAAATAACTAACGTTGTAACAAAGGCAGCCACAACAATAATCCAGATGATGGTTTCAAAGGTTTTTTTAACGCGCTTCTTCGGACTAGCCTTGCGTTTAATTTTAACACGCTTGCGAATTTTGATTTTTTTACGTCTTCTTCTTCTCCTTCCAGAGCCTAAGTGTTCTTCTATTACTTCTCCTTCGAAATCGTTTTCGTCGTCGCCATACTGTTCGTTTTCATCTTCGATTTCATTGTCATTTTCATCTTCGTTTAATTCTTCGTCTGATGGATTAGTATTCATATTAGGTTATCTTAAAAATTTAAAATTACGTCCGTTAAATTCAGCCGACTCTCCTAATTCTTCTTCGATTCTTAATAACTGATTGTATTTTGCAATCCTGTCACTTCTTGATGCTGATCCCGTTTTGATTTGTCCTGTGGTTAAAGCAACAGCCAAATCTGCAATTGTATAATCTTCTGTCTCTCCAGAACGGTGCGACATTACTGCAGTATATCCGTTTTCCTTCGCTAATGAAACAGCATTGATTGTTTCTGTTAAACTTCCAATCTGATTTACTTTAACCAAGATAGAATTAGCAACATTCTCGTCAATTCCTTTTTGTAATCTTTTGGTATTGGTTACAAATAAATCATCACCTACTAACTGTACCTTATCTCCTAAAACCTGTGTTAATTCAGCCCATCCCTTCCAATCATCTTCTGCTAAACCATCTTCAATAGATATAATAGGGTACTTATCACACCAGCCCTTCCAGAATGAAACCATTTCTGAAGAGGTCATTTTTTCTCCTGTGCTTTTCTTGAAGATATACATGCCCGTTGCTTCATCATAAAACTCTGTAGTTGCAGCATCCATTGCAATGAAAATATCAACTCCCGGTTTATAGCCTGCTTTTTCAATTGCCATCATAACACTCTGAATAGCCTCTTCATTACTCTGTAAATTAGGAGCGAATCCACCTTCGTCACCTACATTGGTTCCTAGTCCTTTTTCTTTTAATACTTTCTTTAACGCATGAAAAACTTCAGTTCCCATTCTCAATGAATCCGAAAAACGATCAGCACCCGCAGGCATAATCATGAACTCCTGAAAGTCGATTTTGTTATCGGCATGCGCACCCCCATTCAAAATGTTCATCATTGGTAGCGGTAGTAAATTAGCATTCACTCCTCCAATGTATTTATAAAGCGACATTCCTGATTCTAAGGCTGCTGCTTTTGCAACCGCCATCGACACACCTAGAATAGCATTAGCACCTAAAACAGACTTATTCTCTGTTCCATCCATGCTAATCATTTTTTCGTCGATTAGTTTCTGCTCAAAAACCGACATGCCTTTCAGCTCTTCTGCAATAACTGTATTGATATTATAAACAGCTTTCAAAACTCCCTTTCCAACATAACGAGAATCGTCATTATCTCTTAATTCAACCGCCTCATGTTTACCTGTTGATGCTCCTGATGGTACAGCAGCACGGCCTAGTGTGCCATTTTGAGTGTAAACATCAACCTCCACTGTTGGGTTTCCTCTGGAATCTAAAATTTCTCTTGCGTGAATTAGTGCAATTAAACTCATATATAGTGATTTTTTAAGGCCGTAAAGGTAGTAAAAAGGTCGCTTTAATCCGACTAAATCATGTTGTAACTTTAAAGAGGATTTTGCTTTTTTTTAGGGAGGATACTTCCTAACTTTGCAACATGTCAAAGACGCAACGATTCCGACGTTTGTTTTTGCTGTTGCTCATTGTTTGGGGAATAGCAGGAGGGTTAGTGTCCTTGCATACTTGCATGGACAATAGCGAAAGCAAGCAAGTTGTCAGCTCTTGTTGCTGTGATGAAGGACACCAGTCCATAAAGAACTTGAGTCAGGGTGATTGTTGTAAAACAGTTACAAGTTATGTAGGCATACCACTTTACTTTGTTGATACCAATGGTTCAATTTCATTTTTTGATAGCGCAACATTTATTTCTTCGGAACTCGTTAGTCCAATAGTTGAACATCTTTCATTAACTTTTATAGCGGTACATCCGCCTCCCGAAAATCTCTTTTTATCAGGGTTGGGTAAGTGCATATTGGCAATGAGAATTTAGGATTCAGTCGCACGATTGTTTCTCTAAATCTTATTCCCAATTATGAAAAAAATAATCTTCATTATTATCTCCGGATGTTTGCCTTTGCTTTCCTTCGGACAAATAAAAACATGTGATGCGAGCCTGTTTA
>CANGJU010000005.1 GCA_947453935.1 Bacteroidota bacterium
GAAATAGGATTGTAAATTACAATGGCTTTTTTCATGGTTTGCAAATGGTATTAGTTAACATAGCTGATCTGAATTGTTGTAAATAGGATTTTAAAAGTAATTCTTCTTTGCTAAAATTGATTTTCGTTGTGATAAGGTTTTTCTTTAATAAACTATCATTAGCTAAATCATAAATCCCCGTCGATTTTTCGCCATCAAATTGTAATAATGTTTTATCATTTATCAATTGCCAGATTCCGTTACTATAACTCATGTTAAATGATTTTTCTTGATTAATCGGATTTCCAAACGCACTGAATTTACCCGTATAATGAAGCATTTTTAAAGTTGTTGGAAGTATGTCTGTTTGTTGAGTAACGCTATTGCAGACTCCTTTTAATTTTAATGCTGGACAGTAATAAATAATAGGAATTGTCAATTGTCCTGCAGCATTCGTATAGTAGTCCCCGTTAGAAGGACCAGTATGATCAGCAACGATGATAAATAAAGTATTACTAAACCATTTCTTTGTCGATGCTTTTTTAAAAAACGATGCTAATGCATAATCAGCATAACGCACACTTTCGTGATATTTTTCTTTTCCTTTCGGAAACTTGTTTTTGAATTTAGCAGGAATTACATAAGGGTCGTGCGACGAGAGTGAAAAGAAGGCGCTGTGAAATGGTTCTTTCATTTCACTGATTTTTTCATTCATGAAATTCAAGAACGAATCATCGTAAATTCCCCATCTACCATCGTCATCTTCTGCTTTGCCTTTGTATTCGTTTTTCCCAAAGTAATTTTGATAACCTGCAATCTTGCTGTAGTTATCAAATCCCATTGTTCCATTGTGTCCTCCATGAAAAAAGGCAGTTGTATATCCTTCTTTTCCTAAGATAGATGCAAAAGAGTTTATACGATTTACATTATACGCTCCTGTAATAAATGGCTCATCCGTTAAATGTGGTATTGAACTTAATATAGCTGGAATTCCCTCGATCGAGCGTTTGCCATTTGCATATGCATTCGTGCAAATCAAGCTTTCTTTCGCGAGTGAATCAAGAAAAGGTGTGTAAGTTTCATTATTAGTAAAGCTACCCACTAAGTGTTTCGAAAAACTTTCCATTACTAGTACAACTACATTCAGTTTTTGAAAGGAGATACTGTCGCGGTAGTTTTTTTCGTAGTTGAAAATATTCTTTGCCTGATTCTCGTCTAAAAATTTTACCGACGGAATTGGGTCATCTCTCCAAGATTTTAAAATGGTAAAAGGAGTATTGAGTATTAATGGGACTTCATTCGGATTGACGCCAGAGATTGCATTTTGTATGCTAATAGGCCGTAATTGTGTTCCTCCTCTAATTCCTATAAAGGATGCGCCAATGATTAAAATAAAAATACCGATGCGGTAAAATATTGGAGGATTAGAAAAGTTATTCGAGTTATAGCGATGATTGATTTTATTAATCATCATAATTGATAAACCCAATAGAATTAATAACACCAGTAGTAAATACCAATAGTTTAGTAAGTAATTGCCAAGATTATTATTAACATCATCGCCTAAGCTAATCAAACTGAAAAAATCGGCAGTTGTCCGTTTGCCGGTGTATTCAAACCATGCTGTGTCGATTAAGTTTAATAAAACACTCACAGCACTCACGGTTACCATATACCCATCTGCTAGCAATCTCCAAATTTTATTTGAATAGAGTGGCAGTGGTGCTACTTCTAGTAAAAGCACTGGCGACATTAATAAGCAGATGGCACTAATGTCAAATCGTAATCCGTAAATAAAATCAAGCAATAAACTTTCGCCACCTGTTTGATGGTAGTTTAAATAAAACAATAATCGAAGACATGAATAAACAGTCAAAAGCAAAGCAAGCTTTAGTAGCAGTGATTTGTATTGATGATATCCGACTTTATTCATGCGACAAATTTAGTCAGTATAACCGAACAATTTTAAAATCACACTTGGTTATCCATGGAAATCTTAAATTTGAAAAAAAATCAGCATGATAGCGCAAGAAATTATTGATCAATTAGGTTTAATTGAACATCCCGAAGGTGGTTATTACAAAGAGACTTACCGAAGTGAAATGGAAGGCAATTTCGAAGGTTTTGATGGAAAACGTAATTTAGGTACTTCTATTTATTTTCTGATGTTAGGGGGGCAGGCGACTTTGCCTCATCGAATTAAGAGTGATGAAATCTGGTTTTACCAATATGGTGCATCTTGTGAAATTGTAGAGGTTGACGAAAATGGAAATGAGCGCATCATCGTTTTAGGTCCTGATTTGGCTAATTGCGAAGTTTTTCAGCATGTTGTTAAAGCAGGCCTTTGGTTTTATTCTCGCGTACATCCAGAAAAAGACTATTGCCTTGCCGCATGTCATGTAAATCCTGGTTTCGACTTTCAGGATTTTGAATTAAAACCATAATATGCTAAATTTTTATAATTTCGAATCATGAATAAGTTACATCTTTTACTTTTCAGTTTCTTTCTGTTAATCATTACAGCCTGTACGGTTAGTGAAGAGGAAAAACAAGCAGATTTACAACGTCATCGCGATTCTGTTGCGGCTGCTGAAGCTATGATTCGATCCGCACAATTAGCCAATGAATCTAGAGCTAATGCACTTAAAGGTATTAATCAGGAAGCTTTGAAAAATGATTCTGTTATCAGAAAAGATAGTATTTTCAAAGCAATTAACGATACTTCTAAAGTTTTAAAATCAGATACTTCCTCAGCTAAAAAGCCTGTTTCAACAAAACCAAAAACAGAGGTTAAGTCTGCGTTAAAAAAGGTCGATCAGTCTAAGTCCGTTGAAAAGAAAAAAGCAACTTCCAACAATAAAAGCACTAGCAAAAAGGCAGCACAAAAGAAATAATCTGAATTAGTCTTTTTAATTCAACTTTTAATTAAATTTGCCTCTTGAAATGATAGCCCTATCGATACAGTTCCTCGCTCCCGGATTTTTTGCAGGACTTATTTTTTTAACCATACCAATACTTATTCATTTATTTAATTTCAGAAGATACAAGAAAGTTAATTTTACCAATGTTCGTTTTCTCAAAGAATTAAAGGAGGAGACGACAAAGCTTAATAAGTTAAAGCACCTGTTGATTTTACTTTGTCGTTTATTGGCAATCACATTTTTAGTCTTTGCTTTTACCAAGCCAATAATTCCGCTAACAGCAGAGAAAAAAATCAAGAATCAAAAAAACATCTCCGTTTTCGTAGATAATTCATTTAGTATGGAAGGGGTGAGCAAGGATGGACCTTTACTTGAAGTCGCAAAAAAGAAGGCGATTGAAGTGGCGAATGCGTATCCATCATCAGCGCGTTTTCAATTACTGACGAATGATTTCTTATCGGTGCATCAGCGACTCTTAACAAAAGATGAATTTATTGATGAGGTCGATAGAGTAAAGGTTTCTCCAATTTCTAAAACAATGTCTCAGATTGTCGCACGACAGTTAGATGCATTTAACTTACAGGCTAGCGAAGAGAAAGAACTTTATATTATTTCAGATTTTCAAAAGTCGGCAGCTGATATTAATCAAATTAAAATTGATTCACTGGCTCATTTAAATTTTATTGAGTTGCCTGTACAAAATTCGTCTAATGCATACATCGATTCATGTTGGATTGAAAGTCCTGTTGTGCAACTTAACAAAACAGTAGAATTAGTTGTTCGTTTGAACAATAGCGGAGAAGATGATTTGGATAATGTGCCTGTTACATTGAAAATTAATGGAACGCAAAGGGCAGTTGCTTCAAGTGCCATAGCTGCCAATAGTTCATCGCTCGTGAAGATGAGTTTTACAATCTCACAGCCCGGTTGGCAAAAAATGAAAATTTCAATTACCGATCAACCGATTGTTTTTGATGACGACTATTTTCTTTCGTTTAATGTGAAGGAAAATTTATCTGTGATTGCTTTGGATGGTAATAATCCCGGTCCTTATTTGAAAGCACTTTATGCCAACGACCCATTTTTTAAATTCTCTTCTGTCCCAGTAAATCAGGTCGATTACTCTGTGATGCAAAACAGCCAGGTGATTGTTCTGAATCAGTTAAAGGAAATATCAAATGGACTTGCAGAAGAACTTAAAAAGTTTGTTGAGAAAGGTGGTTCTGTAATTTGTTTTCCGGATTCAGCCATCGATTTAAATTCATACTCACCTGCATTGACATCATTGGTTGGAGAGAGTTATTCTTCTCTTGTACGAACAAGTGATAAAGTTGCAAAGCTTGATTTTAAGAATGGAATTTTTAATGATGTGTTTGATGAATCAACAAAAAATCAGACGAATCTCGATTTGCCTAAAGTCAATTCTTATTATTCGCTGAACACTGCAGTATCATCAGGTCGAAATTCATTACTTCAATTAGAGTCTGGTGCAACTTTCTTAGCTGAATATAAAATTGGAAAAGGGAAAGTGTATTTGTTTACAGTTCCTTTAAGTAGTCCGTTTTGTAATTTGTCGCAACATGCTTTGATAGTGCCGCTATTATACAAAATGGCTATTCTAAGCATGAATCTCCCGCAGAACAGTGCAATCATTGGTGAGAAAGATGAGTTGTTTGTTAATGAAAATCTATCTGTTGGAGATAATGTGTTACATCTTATCAATGAAGAAAACAAAACGGATATTGTTCCGCAATTAAAAACGGTGAATGGAGGAATACAAATTACTACTAATGGTTTACTAACGAATGCAGGATATTATAATCTGAAAAACGGTGATAATACCTATGCGGTTTTTTCATTCAACTATAATCGTAAAGAATCAAACATGCAATTCATGAGCGAAGATGATTTGAAGTCTAAAGCGGAAGAGTCGCATTTAATGAACTATGCTTTTTTCAACGACCAGGGTGGAAGTCTTACCAAGAAAATTAGTCGTCTATCAGAAGGCATTGCTCTTTGGAAGTATTGTATCATTATCGCATTGCTCGCTTTTTTAGCTGAAATATTAATCATTAGAATCTGGAAAACAATATGAAATTAGCATTTCACGGTGTTACAGTTGCCGACCCTCGTTCTGAATTCAATCGCAAAAAGGTTGATATTTTAATTGTTGATGGAATTATTTCAGAAATATCTGAACATGCTTCGGATAGACGATACAGTGAGGATGTAGATGTTAGGCATTGTGAAGGTGTTTTTATTTCTCCGGGCTGGTTAGATATGAAAGCCAATTTTAGAGAGCCAGGCTACGAACAAAAAGAAACAATTGAAACTGGACAAGCAGCAGCTGCGAAAGGTGGATTTACTGCGGTATTGTTAATGCCATCCGTAAATCCTGTCATTCATAAAAGAGCAGATGTTGAGTTTTTAATTGGCAAATCGAAGAAGAGTAATGTAGATGTGTTTGTTGCAGGTGCATTAACAGTGAATAGAGAAGGGAAGGAGCTTGCTGAATTATACGATATGCAGTTAGGCGGTGCCGTTATATTTACTGATGATAAAAAAGCAATCAATAATAGCGGACTCTTATTAAGAGGATTACAATATGCAGATAATATCGGTGCAAAAGTAATTGTATACGCCGATGAAAAATCACTTTCTGGTGAATCTGTCGCTAATGAAAGTGCAACAACTACCAAGCTTGGATTTAAAGGATCGCCATCAATTGCCGAAGGCATTGCTTTGGAGCGGGATATTCGTTTAGCTGAATATGCTAATACCCCATTGCATTGTAGTGGTATTTCAACATCTGAAGCGGTAGATGCCATTCGTACTGCTAAACAAATGGGATTAACAGTAACAGCTGAAGTGAATGCTGCACATCTTTATTTTACGGATGATGTTTTAACAACTTTTGATAGTAACTATAAAGTTAAACCTCCCTTCCGTGGTGTTACAGATAGAGATGTTTTGAAAGAAGCTTTATTGGATGGTACAATCGATTGTGTTGTAACGGATCATTCACCAGAAGATAGTGAATCGAAAGATGTAGAGTTTGAATATGCAGCATCCGGAATGATTGGATTAGAAACAGCCTATTCAGTTTTGAATTCTGCTTTTGATGGCACCATAGAGCCAGATCATATTGCCAAAGTGCTTTCAATAAATCCACGTATGGTAATTGGTGTTGATGTCCCTTTAATTACATCAGGTGCCATTGCCAATTTTACCTTGTTTAATCCAACAGCTGAAGTTGTATATGGATTAACTGATTTGAAATCTAAGTCGCGCAACACACCATTTTTAAATCGTGTTCTTAAAGGCAAGGTAATGATGACAATTAATAAAACAGTTTTGTCGGATAATTTTTAATTATTTAAAACTAAAGTTATTCGTTTGTTGCATTACAACAGGGTTTTTACTCCATGTTTCTAGTGAGTTTCTATGTCGTAAAACGATGTAGTAAGCATTGCCTAGTAGTGAAGCAGGAAGAGTACTGGTAGAATTTCCATTAGTATCAAGTGTAGATGTAACGGAATGCACTAGTGCAAATGGACTAATCACCTCATGCAGTTCAATTCGAATGGTATCTGACTCATTTGGAGAAGAAACAGCATTTAATGTTCCTCCGTTATTATAAAATCCTTCAATAAATGCTGCAACATTAAGTGTTAAGAAATTTGTTACAGTAATAGTTCCAGAGCTTGCTGCGCCACAAGGTGTAACAACACTTAGTGGTCCTGAAGTAGCACCCGTAGGTATAACAGCTGTTATTGAAGTAGGACTATTAATGGTGTAATTGCTGATAACACCTCCGTTAATTGTAAGGCCGCTTGCATTATTAAGATTGGTTCCTGTTATTGTTATCGTGCCACCTACGGGAACCGTTGTTGGAGTTGTTGATGTGATGGTAGGTGAATTAGTAATTGATATATTGATGCTGTTGGATAGTTTAGTGCAATTACTTCCAGCATAAGGAAAGTAAATTGACCAGCTTTGAATTCTTCCTGTATCTGTAGCGGCTCTGTCAAATGCTACTAAAGACCAATTACCATTCGGATTGATTTTGCCACCGCCTAATGATGCAAATGTTGTTGTTGTAGTTGCATTGGTACAACCTGTTACTGTGAATATTGTATTCCATGGTTTAAATAATCCGGTATAGGGCGCTCCACTTGTTCCTAATATTGCAGATCCGGAATCTGCAAATATGGTATTCGTGAAATTATCTCCACTATTATTTGTGTTGCCTGTCTGATCGCTTAATCCTATTCTTGTTCCATCAGGCGCTTGAAGATAAATATCTAAATCTCCCACCCATGTATGTGTGATATTCATCTTTACATAAATGCCGCTGCTTCTAATAGTACCACTGTAGCCACTAACATTAATTGTATTTGTTGCAGCTGTGCATGAATTATCTGTAATGAAAGAGGTTGAAGTTGAATTAAATGTTTGTGCACCAATTGGTGTTATCGAAGCAATCACATCATAACTTCCTGTTGTTGTGGCGAGGTAGGTATTACCAGTTGCTCCACTAATTGCATTACCATTTAATCGCCATTGGTAATTATATCCAGGTTGAGCAGTAAAATTCAATTGAACACCTTGATTACTACATGAAGTGGTAGATCCACTTGCAGTAATTACAGGAGAAATAGGCGCGCTTGAAACATTAATTGCTAGTGTTGATGTAGATCCGCTACCGCAAGCATTTACACCTTGCACTGTAATGGTTCCTGATTGTGCAGTGTCACTGAAGTTAACCGCAATTGCATTTGTATTGCTTCCACTGATTATTTGAGCACCACTTGATAATGTCCACAAGTAACTTGTTGCATTAGCGATGGTAGTTATTACATAGTTTATGTTATTGGTTCCTTGACAAAGTGCATTTGTTCCAGTGATAGATCCGGGAGCTGATGGTAGTGCATTTACTGTTACAGCATAATTTGCTGATGCTGGTCCATTGCCACAAACATTGCTGGCAACAACAGAAACATTTCCACTAACCGCATTAGTTGAAGTAGAACAAGTAATTGAGTTGCTGTTTGCGCCCGCAATAATTGTAAATCCAGTTGGTAACGTCCATGAATAGGTGCTAGCGTTAGCAACTGATGTAGATGTGTAAACAACACTATTTTGTCCTTGACAAATACTGCTTAATCCTGATATTGTACCTGCGGTTGTAATTGGGTTTTGTATTGTGAGATTAGTACCATTATCGGCCCCTGTAACTGCGGGGTTCGAAGCAATAACTCGAATTCGATAACCACTGCCTGTTGGAGTATTAGAAGGGATAATACAATTGATGCTACCAGTATTTGTTGAAGCTGATAATGTTCCGATATTTATTGGTATAGCAAAACTTCCAGTTGCGTTTGATAATTGCGCTGTAAAAATATTTCCTGCATTAGCAGGACCATCGCCAGTGTAGTTAATAATTAATGATGATCCGCTGCAATAAGTGGTAGTCGTAAGTGATGATGTGTTTAATGTCGAAAGAACAGTCGATCCTGCTGCAATGGTAAAGTTGGTATTGGATATATCAAAGAAAATATTTCCAACACTTTGCACTTTAATTCTCGCTGTAGTTGATAAGTATGCTGGGACAGTGATTGTTTCTGTACCATCATTCGGTGTTGAGCTTAGAATTGTTAGAGGGTAGGTATACCCACCATCAGTAGAAAGTAAAATAGCTACGTTAGTGCATGAAATAGGACTCGCAGTGGTGTTAGATATATTCCATGTTACTACTGCCGATTGACCAGTGTTCCAGGTTACATTGGTATTAGGACTTGTAACAGCAAATGCACTAGTAGTATTTATTACGTTTACTTTGACGGTGTCTTCAGGATGCATAACTCCACCACCGCCAATTCGGTTGTCCCTCACCGTTATTCTGAATTTCAGTGTTCGCGCATAGCTCGGTAATAGCTCTCCTATGGTTGTTACATTGTTAACGATGTCGCTTATTTTCGGGAAAGTACGTGTTGGACTACTAACAGGAGAAAAGGGACGAAATATTGGTGCATCTCCTACAGGCGCATTCCAGTTTCCAGTTGCGCCTAAATCATATTCTTCCCAACAATAGGTTAATGCGTCACCGTTAGCATCGCTTCCAGATGCTGTAAGTTCAAACGGCGTTTGAAATGGAATATTATAAACTAATGTAGAAGTAACAGTAGGAGGTGTGTTTCCAGTGTTGGTTGTAGTAGGGCAAGTGCTTCCACCACCAGTGGTTATATAAGTGGTTATTTGATCAAAGCTCTTTGTGTGAAAATAAGGAATGCTATTCGGAGCTAAATCATTTGTTGATGTACAAATTCCTGCATAGGCCATTATCGTAATACCACTACCAGGCTCATAGGCTGTGGTCGCAGTTCTGTTTCCACTACATGATCCTGTAGAAGCGTTAAATGTGTGTTGCGCACCAAACTGATGTCCCATTTCATGAGCTACATAATCAATGTCAAATGCATCACCAACTGGACTACCAGAACCAGTGACTCCACCTGCTTTATTCGCAGTACAGGGTACTCCAAGATAGGCAACTCCGCCACCACCAGTGCTAAATACGTGTCCAATATCGTAATTGGCAGAGCCAATTATATTATTACATGTTGTTATGTTTTCTCCAAGCATTGTTGAACCACTTGTATTGGTAAAAGGGTCTGTGGTTGCGTTTGTATAAATCAATAATGTATCGTTAGGGACTAATGTTAGTTTGATAGCTAATTCATCTGAGTAAACAGCATTTACACGGTTGACCGAAGCAACCATTCCTGCTAGTGCACCAGCTTTTGTTCCTCCATAAAATGCTGCGTATTCTCCAGTACATGATAATGCTAATCGATAATTACGAAGCTGTGTTCCGTGAGTTCTTAAATTATTTGTTGTGCTTTTGTATGACTTTACTTCTTTTATCAGGTCATTAGTTTCACAGTTAAAACCGGTAGTTCTATTAAAGTTTTTCTTTTCATAAAGAATGCAATTCTGTGTATCAAAATTGTTTAAAGGATCATAATAAAAAACTCCTTCGGCAGATACAATCATGACATGAACTCCAATTGGTGAAATACTCAATGACAGTCGTGCTGTAGGATCGTTGATTCCTTGTCCTCGGTAGGTTCGAATTTCATCATAAACCGCATTTAAATCAGGATGCATTACATACGTCCTTTCTATTTCGAAAGTAACAAGTTTATTAAGACTTATCGGAAGTGAAACTTGTAACGACTGTTTGTTCTTTGTGTTTTCTAGAGGGGCATTTATAAGAATTGCTTTCAAAGATGAAAAGTTATAGCTCAATCCTATATAAGATTGTGGGTAGGCGTATCTGGATGGAGCCGTTGAATATTGCTCTGTTGACCAGTAATTAAAAGGTATAATTACCTGAGCAGTTGATAAGGTATTTGAAACAATAATTAAGCAACAAGCTAATATTAAACTTTTCATAGTTGTGAATCTATTGGCAATATACTAATAACGTATAAAATAAAAAAGCCCTATAGGATGATCTACAGGGCTTTTAGAATTAAAAGGTTTTATTACTTAGTAACAATCATTCTCTTAGTGATTGTTTTTCCATTATAATTTAATGTGTACATGTACATTCCTTCTGAAAGGGTAGCAGTATTATAGTATACTGTATGTAAACCAGCACCTTCATTTCCATTTACAAGTACCGCAATTGTTTGTCCTAATAAATCAGTAACCGTTAAGTTAACTTGACCAAATTCAGGAATAACAAAATCGATAGCTGTATTTGTCAATGATGGGTTAGGGTAGTTTTGACTTAATCCGAAATTATCAGCTGCAATTTCATTTACACCTAAAGGAGTACATAAACCTAAGTCAGTGATACAAACATCATCAATCACCCAACCTTCGTCAACTGCTGAATAATCAGAAGCAAACTTCCAACGAACAATCATTTGTGTACTTGCACCCGGATCAATTGTTTTTTCAGTTTTGAACCAGCTTGTTCTATTTCCTGTAAATCCGAATACAGTAGGGCTGCTTGGGTTTAATGAAGTTACATAAGTGTAGTTAGGACTAGCGCCATATAATTGAATATTTGGAGTTCCTGCATAATCAACATTGTTCCATGATTGACCATAATCAACAGAGAAATCTACACCACCACCATCAGCACCATACTCCATTTTATAACGATTCCAGAATTCAACTTTATAGCAGTGACCTTGTTCAACACGTACTAATGCTGAAAATAAACCTGCTGAATCAATGTTTGAATAGTTGCCTGATAAATTAGTAGCCCAAGCCATATTACCACTATGCGTACCGCTTAATGTTGGTTTAGTTGGGTTACCCATTTGCCATGACTCTTGATAAGCGTAAGAATCAGAGTTTGCAGTTACCCATTGACTTCCGCTTTCAAATCCAGTACAGTAAGGTAATTGACTAGTTGTTACAGAGTCAAAAACTAATACATTAATACATGTAGTATCGTCTAATTGATAATTATCTGTTTGATTATTTGGATCGTAAGTATAAACACAAACCTGGTGATATCCTGGTACAGCAATCCAGTTTGTGCTGAATGCATGTAACTTAGAACTATCAGTTGCTAAACCACCAATTGCACTGTAATCTACAAAGTCAGAACTCGCAACATTGCCATCAATTGATAATACAGCCATGTGGTTGTTCACAGTAAACACACCATTATTCTTAATGTTTCCAGAGAAATTAACTGGTTGACCAGGGAATAATAATTGATTTTGCACTGTAGTATTTACAACTGTTGGAGTTACTGATAATGGGATTGGTACAAATAATTCGAAGTTGTCTATTGAAACTCCGTCCATTGTTCCGAAGTTGTTTGTGTATACAAAACGGAATTGAATTAAATTCGGTAATGTACCACCGTTAGTAGCATTTTCTAAGTTCTTGATTTGGCTCATTACCCATCCACCAGAAATATCATCCCAAAGAGTAACATTATTATACCAGTTTGTAGCATCTGATGTTAAAGCCGGCTGTAAAGTTGACCAAGTATTATTATTATTTAAACAATATTCAATATGGAAATCAGGGCCGAAAGTATTCATAGCGCGATTTTGCATGAAACGTAATGTCGCACCCGCCGCACTTGTTAAATCGAAGTAAGGAGTGTATAAATAAGCTTGAGTAGCTCCTGCTACCGCACTTGTTAAGTTCATATCCCAACATGTAATAGGAGAGAATGCACCTGTTGTTACGCCAAAGTTAGGAGTACCAAATTCCCATGCATTACCTGCTGATGCTAAAGGATCAGCAGCTGGTGCCCATCCGATATTCCCATTTTCGAAATTATCAGAATAATAATTCGTAAATGTTGGAGTAATAGTTGGCTGACCATAGATAATTGTTGATGCTGTATCATTTAAATTGTTCACATCTCCTGGTAATTCAGACCAAGCTGTAACAGTAACAGGACCTGCAATCATATTAAATGGAGGTAATGTGATATCTAAGTTTGAACATGGAGGTAATGTACCTGTCCAAACAAAAGAAGCTGATGCACCACTTGAAGTTGTATAAGAAATTGGAACTGATGTAATAGTTTGTGTTGCACTTGCATTTGATAATGTGGCAATTAAAGATACAGGTGTTCCTGCAGGATAATTAGAAATACCGCCACCTAATACCGTAATACCAACATCATTACCATTTGTTCCGGTCACACAGAAGTCGTCTATTGTAGCACCACCGTTCAATGTGATAATACCATCAGACGAGAATGTGAAACGGAATTGAACGGCTGTTGAACTTCCTAATACGTTAGCTAAACAACATAATTTGTATGATGGGAAAATCCATCCTGAAGTTGGACCTGACCAAGCGTCTAAAGCAGTAAAGTTTGGCATCAATGGAATATTTTCATTATACCAATTTTTAGCACAATTCGGATCATTTGCTACATAGTTCCATGTTACACCACCATCATTTGTGTACTCTAAAATAACACCATCCCAACCTTTTTCAGCATCATAATACAAAGCAAATTTTAATTCACCTGTAGTAATGTTACTCATGTCAAGGTATGGAGTATATAAATAAGTTAAGTCGTTGTTGCCATATGCAGCATTCAAGTTAACATCCCATGCATTAGAGCCAGAGTAGGCAGATGCTGGATTACCCGTTCCTGGTGTACCAAGTTCCCAAGTATCAGCTGGGTTTTGATTTGGTGCTATGTTAGCAGACCATCCTTGGTTTCCACTTTCAAAGTCATCACATAAAGGAGCTGTTAGCGTAGGGATACCAACTAAACTTACGCAAACACTATCATTTGTATGATCACAATCACCAGCTAAATCTGTCCACATACAAACTGTAAATGCACCCGTTTGAGCTGTAATTGAGTTAAGAATATAGTTTATTTGTGCACCTGGTGTAAGTGGTCCCGCAACTTGAGTAGTTACAGGAGTACCGTTATTGATTGTATAGGTAAAGTTAAAATTAGATTGAGGTGCAGTACCATAGTTTTCTAATGTTAAATCGATACTTACTGGTTGTCCTGCTGGTATACCTGTACCGTTTGTTGGAGAGTTAAGAGCATTGATACCAACATCGCCTGTACATGGAATAGTAACGCAGAAGTCATCAATCCAGAATCCTAAACGTTGAACAGATATATCTGAAGTGAACTTAAAGCGGAATTGAATTGTTGGTTGTCCAGTTAAACCAGCTACTGTTCCTAATTTATAACTTGATTTATTCCAATTAGTCGTATTCGGAACACCTGTCCAAGCATCTATAGTACCTCCTGAAATCGTTCCATTATACCAGTTTAATCCGTTAGGGTCATTTTGAACCCCAATTGTTGTCCATGTTGGACTTGCTACTGTCGGATCAGAAGAGAATTGTAATACAACTCCATCATAATTGTTTTCCAAATTAGTTACTTGCCAGAAGGTCATGTTAGCTAACGACACCCCTGAGAAATCCCAAATTGGTGTTGAAACATAAGCTTCGCTGTTATCTAAGTATGTACCTGAAAGAGGAAATCCTAATACATTACTTCCACCGTGTGGAGTTACAATAGAAGTATTTCCAATTTCCCATGGAGTACCTGCTACTGTATTAAAGCCCCATAATTGTTGAGAGCCAGAAACATTTTCAAAATCATCACAAAAAGGAATACTTGCACCATCACTAACAATAAAACAAGAAGTATCTGAAGAGCCAATATTGAAACATCCATCATATGCATCTATATACCAACAAACAGTGTCGCCAATGTTTGCTGGAAATAATTGACCATACCAAGTTGTATCTGGGTAGAATAAAAACATACCACCTGTTGAGCTATAAGGACTGCTATTTACAGAATATAAAAGATCTGCAAATTGAATAGGAGTGGGAGAGTTATCGTAAATGTTTGCGTAAATATCGTATGGTCCAGTATTGTAAACAGCATTAACCCAAGTTGGGAAGCCTGGCGTGTTTATGATTGTTGGAGGAATTAACTCACATGGGGAAGCAATAACTTCAATATCGTCTAATAACCATCCGTATCTACCATTTAAACCATTGTTACTGTTAAAGTCAACCATTGTAAATCGAACTTGAACAGAAGCTGCGTTTGCTGCTAAAACAGAGATGTCAAAACTTTCGTTTTGCCACCAGTTTGCAGCCGGAGCAGTAGGAGTTCCTGGCGCCCAAATACCATAAGAAAGCTCGCTGAAACGATTTCCTTGATTGATAAAATCGGCAGTTCCAAGGTACGTGCTGTTGGTTCCAGTCACCTGTGTCCATGTAGCACCGTTGTCAGTGGAAACCTCGATTTTTGCAGTATCTGTAAATTCAATTTTACAAATTTGCTTGAAGTTTAAAACAACGTAGTTGTTTCCTGCTGTTGAAAATGTATTGCTTGTTAATGTAACAGTCTGGCCATTTCCATAACGACCTCTGTAAGAGTTCGGGGCACTGGTAGAATAGTTAGCATCGATGTTCCAGCCAGGATTCCCTGCTGATGTTAGACCATAAGGACCTGGTCCGTCGAAGTTCTCTGTGAACTGCGCCTTTAACATCGTAACATTAACGAATAACAAAAGCGTAAGTATCAGTCGTTTCATAAGTAAGTATTTGGTTTTTTCAGTTGGTTTTTTAATCTCAGATTTTGTTAATTTTCAAAAATAGAAAAATTCTGATATAACACAGCATATCCTGCTAGTTTTTTCGCATGAATTTTCAACAATTGTGATACGTCCCAATTGTCAATATCTTTTAAAGATAAAAAACCGGGAATTGTCCCTGTTTTTTAATCCAGTATTTTATTTATTCTATCCAAGATTTATAATAGTCATCCGACATGATTTTTACCCCATCCTCAGTAAGCCAAAGTGGTTTAAAAGTGTCAACCATTACAGCTAACTCCATCGTTTCTTTTTTACCGATACTTTTCTCAACAGTCCCGGGATGTGGCCCATGGGGTATTCCGGAAGGATGCAGCGTAATCTGACCTTGGGTAACTGATTTTCTACTCATGAAATCGCCATCAACATAGTATAAAACTTCATCTGAATCTACATTGCTGTGATTGTAAGGAGCAGGAATCGATAACGGATGGTAATCATACATCCTCGGCACAAATGAACAAATAACAAAGTTGTGAGCCTCAAATGTTTGATGTATTGGTGGAGGCAAATGCAGCCTTCCAGTTATCGGTTCGAAATCCTGAATATTGAAAGCATATGGATAAAGATTGCCATCCCAGCCAATGGCATCAAACGGATGTGTAGCATAGATATACGGATAAACAATCCCTTGCTTCTTAATCATAACCTTGAAGTCGCCCGTTTCATTATGCGTCTTCATGTTTTCAGGCCTTCTGATATCACGCTCGCACATTGGTGCATGCTCTTCAAATTGCCCATAATTATTCATATATCTCTTCGGAAACTCAATAGCCGTGAA
This sequence comes from Bacteroidota bacterium, assembly GCA_947453935.1. Lineage (GTDB taxonomy): Bacteria > Bacteroidota > Bacteroidia > AKYH767-A > OLB10 > CAINEC01. The sequence continues at coordinate 15,828 of CANGJU010000005.1, forward strand.
TGAATCAACAATAAAAAGTCGATTGTTCTCATCATTGAAATGTAGTTGAAAAATGGTTCCTCTCGGAATTACCAAATAATCTCCATATCCAAACTCAATATCACCATAAATAGTTTTTAAAACGCCAGATCCTTTGTGTACAAAAATCACTTCATCCGCATCTGCATTTTTTAAGTAATAATCACTAATTGATTTTCGTGGTGCAGCAAGTGAGATATGCAAATCATTATTAACAAGTACCGCTTTTTTACTCTCAATGTAATCATCCTCAGGCTGAATATTAAATCCTAAAAAGCTCTGATGTTTTAAAAAACGTTGCGCGACAATTTTGGGCTCTCTTGAAAAAGGTTCTCCTAAAGATTTAACCATTGTTGGAGGATGGCAATGGTAAATCAGCGAGTAAATATTCGAAAATCCATGTGTAGAAACTAATTCCTCAGCATATAACTTTCCTTCCTCATTTCTGAATTGTGTATGTCGTTTGCGTGGGATTGATCCTTGTTTGTGATATTGAGGCATAATCTTTTTTGTCTGTTGCGAATATCGGAAATATATTCACTTTTTAGTCCGACAAATTTAACCAATGGTTACTTTTGTATCCAAATTTTAAAATATGAAACTTGTTAGTATTAATACACCCAAAGGTCCCGCGGTAGCGTTTTATGTGAATGGAAAGATTTATCCGTATGCCGAAATAGCATCTGTAAAAGGTATCTCAGCTCCGTTTTCAATGAAAGAGTTATTAGAAGGAGAGGAGAAATCAATGAATGCTGCCCGTGAAATGGAATTAAATATCATCGATGGTAAAATCGATTTCGCGGGATTGGAATGGAACTCAGTTAATATGTTAGCTCCTGTTCCTCAGCCTACTTCTTGTCGCGATGGGTATGCGTTTCGTCAGCATGTGGCTGCCGCTCGTCGTAATCGCGGAGTAGAAATGATTGCTGAGTTTGATGAATATCCGATTTTCTATTTTACGAATCATAATGCGATTCAAGGGCCCGGAGATATTTATTGTATGCCTGATCATTTTCGACAGTTGGATTTTGAATTGGAAGCAGCTGTTGTTCTTGGTAAACGCGGGAGAAATGTGAAGGCTAAAGATGCTGATCAATATATCGCAGGTTATATGATCATGAATGATATGTCGGCTCGCCTTTTACAAATGGAAGAAATGAAATTGAATTTAGGTCCTGCAAAGGGAAAAGATTTTTCAACTGTAATTGGGCCCTATATGGTGACTCCCGATGAGTTGGAAGCATTTAAAGTATCAGCTAAAAAGGATCATGAAGGAAATAATTATAACCTCGCAATGAAATGTTGGGTTAATGGGGTGCAGGTAAGTGAGGGAAATATGGCTGATATGGACTGGACTTTTGCTGAGATTATTGAACGTTGTGCTTATGGCGCTGATATTTTCCCTGGTGATGTAATCGGTTCTGGTACCGTTGGAACAGGTTGCTTTCTGGAGTTAAACGGAACAGGGAAATTAAATGACCCGAACTATCCGGTTCAATGGCTTCAAGAAGGTGATGTGGTGGAAATGTCGATTGATGGATTAGGCTGCTTGCAAAACACTATTAAAAAGGAAAGTTCAGACTTTTCAATATTGAATCTCAAGAAGAAACAGCATTAAAATAAAAAAGTCCAGACATTGTCTGGACTTTTTATTTTGTGGAGATTCAGTCTTTAAAAATATCAGAGGGGAGGCAAGCTCCCCTTCCGATATCAACCTAAAAACCTAACCATTTTTTTTTCATTAACTTTTGTTTTAGTCAGCCCGAAGTAGCCTTACGGGGCTACTCCATAACTGACAATCAACCTGAAAAGCTAACCATGCTTTTGATTAAAGATTTTTTAAATTTCAAGTTGTCTATTGAGAGTAGCCTTACGGGGCTACTCTCTAGACGTTTAACCTAAAACACCAAAACCATTTAATCTTGCCTTACGGGGCAAAATGTTTTTATTGTAATTGGAAGTTTAAAAATCAAAAACCTTACGGGGTTTATAAATTTCAAATCCAAACAGTATCTTATTTTCAGAACGAAAGATTTAATTGCTAAATCTGGGTTGTCTAACGGAAGCACTTATTCTTTGGTTACATTTTTTCAAAAGTTTTTTTATTTCAATTATTGTTACGGCAAAATAGAAATCAAACAACACTATTTTGTAATTTCGCAATCACAAAAAATTACCATGGGAAGCTTTAAGTTAAATACAATTGAGGAAGCATTGCAAGATTTGCGTGAAGGGAAAATTATTATTGTTGTAGATGATGAAGACCGAGAGAATGAAGGTGATTTTTTAATCGCCTCTCAAAGCGTTACACCAGAAGTAGTAAATTTTATGGCGACGCATGGTAAGGGATTAATATGCGTTTCTATTTCAGAAGCTCGTTGTGAGGAGTTGCAGTTACCAATGATGGTAAATACTAATACTGCATCGCATGAAACCGCATTTACTGTTTCGGTTGATTTGTTGGGTAATGGATGCACAACGGGTATATCGGCATCAGACCGTGCAAAAACAATTCAGGCGATGATCGATGTCAATACAAAGCCTTCTGACCTTGGTCGTCCGGGACATATTTTTCCATTGAAAGCAAAAACAGGTGGTGTACTTCGAAGAGCAGGTCATACAGAAGCTTCTATGGACCTTGCATCTTTAGCAGGTTTTTATCCATCAGGTACCATCGTTGAAATTATGAATGAAGATGGCTCAATGGCTCGACTGCCACAACTAATGGAAATAGCAGAGCGCTTTAGCATGAAGATCATCTCAATCGAAGCACTTATAAAATACCGTTTAGAGCACGAAACATTAATCCACAGAAACATTGAAGTGGATATGCCAACTGAATACGGGAATTTTAAATTGATAGCCTACACACAATCAAACAATGGTATGGAGCATCTGGCTTTAGTAAAAGGAGAGTGGGATAAAGATGAACCAGTTCTTGTTCGAGTGCATTCATCTTGTTTGACAGGTGATATTTTTGGATCTTGTCGTTGTGATTGCGGTCCGCAATTGCATCAAGCCATGAAAAAAATTGAAGCAGAAGGTAAAGGTGCAATCGTTTACATGAACCAAGAAGGAAGAGGTATTGGTCTATTGAATAAACTAAAAGCCTATAAATTACAAGAAGAAGGTTTAGATACTGTTGAAGCTAATTTGCAGCTCGGATTTAAAATGGATGAAAGAGATTATGGTGTTGGTGCACAAATTATCCGTGACTTAGGAATTGCTAAAATGAAATTGATGTCGAATAATCCTACAAAGCGTGCAGGACTTATTGGATACGGATTAGAAATTCTGGAACGCGTTCCAATCGAAATAGAAGCAAATGAGCATAACGAATTTTATCTTAAAACTAAAAGAGATAAAATGGGACATTTATTAAAATCCAAAGATTAATCACGAATGACACTTATAAAATCAATATCAGGAATTAGAGGCACTATTGGCGGAAGTCAAGGTGACGGATTAACACCCTTAGATGTAGTAAAGTTCACTGCAGCATATGCTGTGTGGTTGAAAAATCAAAGTGACAATCAAAGTTGTAAAGTGGTGGTGGGACGCGATGCACGTATATCAGGTGAGATGGTTTCAGGACTTGTGATCTCTACCTTGGTATCAATGGGCGTCGATGTAATCAATACCGGACTTTCTACGACACCTACAGTTGAAATGGATGTGCCGCATCACAATGCGAGTGGAGGAATTATACTAACGGCTAGCCATAACCCTAAACAATGGAATGCATTAAAGTTATTAAACAATAAAGGCGAATTTATTTCTGCTGCCGATGGAGAAGAGTTGTTGAGAATTGCAGAAAGTGATGAGCTTGTTTTTTCTGATGTCAATAAATTAGGGAAGATTACAGAAGATAATTATTCAATCAATCGCCATATTGAAAAGATTTTAGCTCTTCCTTATGTTGATGTGAATGCAATCAGAGAAAAGAATTTTAAAGTGGCTATCGATTGTGTTAACTCAACAGGAGGTATTGCTGTGCCTGCTCTTTTAAAAGCATTAGGTGTTGAAAATATTTTAGCGCTTTATTGTGAGCCTAACGGGCAATTCCCTCATAACCCGGAACCGCTGCCAGAGAATTTAACGGAGATAGCGAAAGAGATAAGAAAGAAGGGAGCACATGTTGGTCTTGTAGTTGATCCAGATGTTGACAGACTTGCGATTGTTTGTGAAGATGGTGAAATGTTCGGTGAGGAGTATACGTTAGTAGCTATTGCAGATTTTATTCTTCAGCATAAAAAAGGTAATACGGTTTCTAATTTATCCTCTACGCGCGCACTTCGTGATGTCACAGAAAAACATGGATGTAGTTATTCAGCAGCTGCTGTTGGCGAGGTGAATGTTGTAACCAAGATGAAAGAAACGAATGCTGTGATTGGAGGTGAAGGAAATGGAGGAGTGATCCTTCCTGAGTTACATTACGGCCGTGATGCGTTGGCAGGTATTGCTATTTTCTTAACCCAACTTGCAAAGTATGGTAAGAGTTGTTCAATGTTGAGAGCCTCTTATCCTGATTATTATATTTCTAAAAACAAAATCGAATTAACTCCAGAAATAAATGTAGATGAAGTGTTAGAAGGTGTGAAGAAAAAATACGCTGCGCAACCAATTAATACAATCGACGGAGTAAAAATAGAATTTAATAAAGAGTGGGTGCATCTTCGTAAATCGAATACTGAACCTATCATTAGAATTTATTCTGAAAGTGAATCAATAACAACTGCAGCTACCTTGGCAGAAAAAATAATTTCAGACATCAAAGAAATAATCACCTCACATAATTAATCGACGTTTATGAAAGTTTATCTCGATAATGCCGCAACAACAGCTATTCATCCCGATGTAGTAGAAGCGATGATTCCTGTTCTTCAAAATCAATTTGGAAATCCATCTTCTATTCACGCGTTCGGTCGTGAAGTGCGTTCTTTAATCGAATCATCACGAAAAAAAGTCGCAACACTTTTAAAAACATCACCTGCTGAAATATTTTTTACTTCTGGCGGAACAGAAGCTGACAACATGGCTATTCGCTGTGGTATGCATGATTTAGGATTGAAGCATGCTATAACAACTGCATTAGAACATCACGCAGTATTGCATACGTTGGAAGAACTGGCACATAAAGGTGAAATCAAATTGAGTCTTGTCAATGTTGATGAGCAAGGTCATGTCGATTTAAACCATCTAGAAGATTTATTAAAAAATAACGATCGTAGTTTTGTTTCTTTAATGCATGCAAATAATGAAATCGGAACTTTGCTTCCATTGCAGCAAGTCGGCGAGTTGTGCCGAAAATATGATGCAATTTTTCATTCGGATACGGTGCAGACGTTAGGACATTTTGCTCATGATTTATCAACGTTACCAATTGATTTTATTACTTGTGCCGCGCATAAATTCCACGGACCAAAAGGGATTGGATTTTTATACATAAACAATCGTGTAAAAATAAAACCATTTATCACAGGTGGTGCGCAAGAGCGAAATATGCGTGGAGGAACAGAGAATGTTTATGGGATTGTTGGATTAGCAAAAGCATTAGAAATTGCTTATGCCGATATGGAAGAAGACATGGCGCATGTGAAAGGTTTGAAAAATTATATGGCCAATCGTTTAGTGAATGAAATTGAAGGTGTGAGGTTTAATGGAGATATTTCTGAAAATAGTTTGTACACTGTTTTGAATGTATCATTCCCTAAAATTGATAGTGCAGAAATGTTGTTATTTAATTTAGATATTGCTGGCATTGCCTGTTCTGCAGGAAGTGCTTGCTCATCTGGAAGTAATGTTGGTTCGCATGTGTTACGTGGAATTAACGCTGATATGTCAAGACCATCAATTCGTTTTTCGTTTTGTCGCTTTACAACAAAAGAGGAAATTGATTACACCGTTGAGAAATTAAAGGAACTCTTTTTAGTTACTGCCTAAGCGTTACAATACTTGAGAAACAGATCTTTCATTAAAACCGAAAGGTCTGTTTTTTCTTTTAACATAGTATCCTTTCTTGTTTGAAACAGTTCTCGCAAGTTGTTTTGTTCAATCAGCTCTTTTGTTTTTTCAAAAAGTTTCTCGCGGTCTGATGTTCTTATTCCAAATGTCAACTGATATTTTTGCTCCAGCTCTTCTAAATAACCAATCTCTCCAACAAAGTCGTTGAAGCGAATAGAAGGTGTTCCTAAAACAGCAGCCTCGGCAGCCATCGTTTGACTATCGCCAATATACATCTTAGCAAAAGCCATTGCGTGATGAATATGCAACGGATTTATACTAATACGATAGGGTTCGAGTTCTTTCGATAATTCTCTTTCACTCGTAATATAAACTCTTCCGAAGGGAGAAATTAATTCAATTAGTTTTAAGGCTAATGCATCGTCAATGCCTTTTCTTCCTTCATCATGATGCGCGTTTAATTTTGCAAAGCGTAAAATAATAAAATCTTTTTCTGGAATATATTGCGTAACGATTGTTTCATCAGCTTTAAAATGATTCGGATGCAAATAGGCTAATTCGTGATAACTTTCATAGCCTGTTTTTTTATAATTCCATTTGCCACAATCGCAGCAGTTAGGTGCTAATACAGTAGTAGCAAGTGGATAAGCAACTTTTGCAAATAAAGGAACCACATCAGCATCGTCTTCATTTACAACAATAGATGGTATTCCTGTTATCTTTCCAATATGTGTTATTTCAGCAGATGTCCCCGCCATTAAATGTGGTTTGTAGTGTAATACTATTTTTAATAGTGCTAATTCACGTTTTAATAAGGCTAATGCAATTTTGAATTTCGAATCTCCTCTTTCTTTCGAATGAATATTAGTGTAGTTCCAACCTTGGTTTTTCAGTAAGTCCTCTAATATATCTTTCTTCTTTATTAGAATTTTTACATCATGTCCTGCTTCCTTCAACAAGATAATAGTATTCTTGAATAAGTGAAAGTGAGCAGGGTGCCCCATGTATATTATTATTCTCTTCATTTCTCTTCTTCAATTAATTCTGCTAATGCTAAAAACATCCATGCTTGTCCCCAACGGATATATGATGTTTTATCTTTAAACCATTTATAAACCCTGTAATAAAAAAATCCTTTCTTCGATTGCATATTGTCTATTGTCCATTCGGCAATTGATTTGGCAAACGAATGTAATTCGGTTGAATTGTTTTTTAATCGACACAAAGTGATTATGCCTTGTGCCTGATAGTGTATATCTGTTGGATATTGCTTTGGAATTCGGAACAATGACCTACCATTTGATTCAAATTGTTCAAGTATGTAATACTTGCAACCTTTATTCAATGATTTTTCAATGTTGTCATCTATAATCTTGCAATTAGTTACAATATTTGAAATTGATTCCAGTACAAATCCCTGATGAAAATCGGTTTGCGTTCGTTCGTTCCCGTTAGACTTATTTTTACTGTAAGCCCAATGTCCGTCGCTATGTTGTTTGTTTACAACATAAATCACTATTTGATGGCATTTATTTTTGATAGACTCATTTTTTGTTATAGCGTAATTAATAGCCAATATTTCTCCAGCTAACAAAGAAGCGTTATAGCAGATGTCTTTTTTTTCTGTGGAATAGCTGTAGCAAATTCCTGATTCATCCTCAGTAAAAGCTAAATCGCATAAAACAAAATCAGAAGCAGAAAGGATAATAGATTTGATTTCTTCTGTAGGATTTACTTTGTAGGCTTCATAAAATCCTTTGATGATAAATGCCGTTGCAACTGAAGTAGGAGAGTAGGGTTTTAAATATTTTTCAGGACTACACCATCCAAAATTATATCCCCAGCAATAGCCACTATAACCTTTGGTACTTAATTCTTTTAATAAGTGTATTAGTAATTCGATTTGTTTTGAATAATCTTTGGTTGGTTGCTTTTGTTGCAATATTGAATAGGCATGCAACATTAAGCCAAGTCCCTTAGGATTATAATCTTTTTTTATTCCTAATAGGGGGCGAATATTAATTGGATTTCGTTTTTGGATTTGCGTTGCTATGATTGCTAACCACTTATTGATTCTTACAAAAGGTATAAACGACATTAATGTATCGTATGGATCGTACCCTTTATACGATTCGTTTTCGATGTAACGCTGTAGTTTAACTAAAGAATCTTCAATGCTTGACATACTACTATTCAACCTTTAATGACTGTCCGTTGCTGCGAATAGATGTAATTGCTTTAAAAGTAGCAAGCATCGAATTGTAAATTTCATCAAAGGCAATTGGATTTGATTTACCTTCTTTAATTGAATTGATGAATTCAGTTATTTCTTGCTGATGACCTTTGTCTTGTTTTTGTTCAATTTTTTTATTGTTTTTTCCAAACATGTTTAGCGATTTGAAATCATCGAGAATATATGTGTTACCACCATTATAAACTTCAATTCGTTCTTTAGCTAATTCTTTTGAACCATTTGCGTAATAACAAATATTTGCAATGCTACCATTCTCCATAATCAGGTTAATAGTAACAGTATCTTCGGTATTGCCTGCCGTTAGCATGCTGAATCCAGAAACGTATTTTATTTTACTTCCTGAAATGTATGCGCATAAGTCAATAAAATGACAAACTTCTCCAATAATTCTTCCACCGCCAATTTTCGGATTTTGTGTCCAGTGATCCGCAGCTAAAGCACCTGCGTTTATTCGGTAATGAATAGAAACAGGACTATCACTGCTCGTTTTCGATTTTATAGTTTGTAATAAAGGCGCAAATCTCCTGTTGAATCCAACCATGATGTTTCCTTTATGGTTGTCTACATCATTCTTGATAATTGTTAATTCTTCTTCACTTAAACAAAGTGGCTTTTCTACAAAAATATTTTTGCCATTTTCAATTCCTTTTTTTACGTATTCAAAATGACTATCATGACGGGTAGTGATAAAAATGGTATTGATATTTTCATCTGCAAATAGATCATTTACTTCGTTGGTGCAGTAATTGAATTTATATTTCTGCGAAATATTTATTGCATTATTCGACTTGCCAGTTGTTAATCCTATGAAGGAGCTTTCTGTTGTAGCAATTCTTGGTAATAAAATATTTTGAGCAAATGAGCCCGCTCCAACCAATCCGATATTTACTTTGCTCGATTTTTTAGTTTGGTTAAGTACAACTTTCGATTCAATCTTCTTTTCTATATCATACTTTAAAACAATGCCTGCAAATGGCTCGCTTCTTTCAAGAATTAAATCATATGCAGCTTTCGCATTTTGAAATTCAAATTCATGCGTAATGATTTTATCAATTGGAATTTTTTGTTCTTGTAATAATTTAGCAAATGCTTGCATATTGCGTGTCTCTGTCCACCTAACATAAGCGTAAGGATAGTCAATACCTTCTTCTTCAAATTCTGCATCATAACGGCCTGGGCCATACGAACACGACATTTTAAGTTCTAGTTCTTTGATGTAATAGTTCTTTCTTGAAAATCCGGTTGGCACTGCACCAACAATAATTACTTTACCTTTCTTTCTGCACAATTCCCCTGCTAATTCTATTGGATCATTGGAGCCTGTGCTTGCTGTAATAATTACTGCATCCGCACCGTATCCATTGGTGTATTCGTTTATTTTATTGGAAAGTAATTCATCATTTCTTGTCAATGATAAATCTGCTCCCATAATAGTTGCTTTCGCAACCTGATTTGGGTCTATATCAATAGCAATTACATTTACTCCGGATGCTTTTAAAAGAGATACGGTAATCTGTCCAATTAAACCTAATCCGATAACAACACAATTCTCTGCTAAGCGTAAATCAGCCTGGCGAATACCTTGCATAGCAATAGCGCCAACTGTTGTAAAGCATGCTGATTTTAAATCAGCTTTATCATCTAGTTTAACGCATAAATTAACTGAAATCGCTACAACTTCTGCATGAACAGCACCTGCTCCACCACATGCTACTTTATCTCCAACTTTAAAATCTTTCACATCCTCAGCAATAGCTATGATTTCACCAGCACAGCTATAACCTAATGCACTCGGCGCATCCAGTTTATTCATTACCATTTTATAGGTTTCTAAAATCCCGATGGTTTTTGCTGTTTGAATAACTTTTTTTACTTCTTCTTTTCTTGCTCTTGCTTTTCCAATATAACCTAAACGCGCATCTTTTACTGTCTTTCCTTCTGTGCCTGCACTTATTAATGAATAATGATTACGAACAAGCACCTGACCTGCGTTTAGTGCAGGAAATGGGACTTGCATTATTTGCATCGCGCCATCTTTTAAATTTTGTGTCAATTGTTCCATTGTTAAGTTGTTATTTGATTGATTATAGTTGTTAATCGTTGAACCATTTTCTCCTCAGTAAAATTCGCTTCATAAAGTGCTCTCGATTTACGACTCATCGAATTTCTTAAATTTTCATCGTTCACCAAAATGGCAATTTTATCGGCAATCTGCTCAGGTGATTTTGTTTTAACAATAAAACCATTTTCTCCATCAATCACAGATTCAACAATAGCTCCCTCGTCAGTACTGATAACAGGTAACGAAGATGCCATAGCTTCAATGATCACCCACGGATGTCCCTCCGGTGCACGAGGTGGGAATAAGAAAATATCTGATTGTGCCATCAATTCGAACTTACGAGTGCTTTCGTCTTGCGAGTAAAAATGGACATCAAGTTTATTGTCATTAACGATTGCTAAGCATTTATTTTTTGTTTCCTCGTTTCTCCAACCGCCAATAATATCAAAAGTGCAATTAATATTTCTTTCTGCTAATAGTTTTGCTGCATCAATAACATCTTCGATTCCTTTTGATGGCTGTAGATTTCCAAGATAAAGCACTTTGATTTTATTGCTTGTTTTATTTTTAGCAGGTAATTGATAGGTGCCTCCATTTGGACAAACAAGTATTTTTTTCTCAGGTAAATAATCGTCGAATAAATATTTTAAATTATTACCTAGAACAATTACGCCTTCACACTTATTCAATGTTGATTTAACATACCAACGCGTTAATTTAGTTGAATGATTCATCCATATTTTGAATTCACTTCCTCTTAAATGTAAGAGAACTTTTGTGTTAAGCAATAAGCAAATATGAATATAAATGGAGTCCTTAATAAATCCAATCGTAGTTTGACTAAACGGAATCAAGGCTAATTCAGGTTTGTCGTTGCGATTAATCTTAATTAGCTTTTTATAAATAGCTAAATTCTTTTTGATTTTGTCAAAATTAAATTTGCCAATATTCTTTAAGTCGGTATTAACCTTCGTATCTACATGTAATAAATTAAAATTACGCGACAAATCAGATTTTAATAATAATTCAGTTGCAATCGATGGCCCCATATAGGGCGGAGGTAGTTTGCCTAAGAGTAATATGTTTTTTTTATTACTCATGAGTACTGCATTTTTTTAGGAAGTGATGCGTATGCTACTACTGGGAACATGAAATACATCCAAGGCGCATAGAGGGTAGGGATTGTACTGACTGACCATAATAGCAATGCTGCTGTCGTTGATATTAGAAGAAACTTTTCAGGAATTAAGAGTTGAAAATAAACGGTGTTTATCAGAATAAAATAAATAGTATAAGCACCAACACCAATAAATCCTGTCAAGAATAATAAACGGACATAATCGGAGTGCATACCAGCACTAATCATATTATCTGTTTCCTTAAAGTTTGAGCTAGGTACACCTATAAAGTGATTGAGTGCTGGCATTTGTTCCCATATTTCAAAATATTTTTCCCATCGACTCATCCTTCCGTTGAGTGCTTGCGACTTATCATTTTCATTATCTACCACTTTAATTTCTTTATCAATTAAAGGAGCGATTTGTTTATTGTAAATGTCTTGGGCAAAGAAGAGTCCTCCAATGATACAAACAAAAAACACTACTATTATTCCTTTTACATTTTTTAGGTTATGTACCATTAAAAATACAAAGATGGTAAGTGTTACTGCCCATGATGATACTTGTTTGATTTTTGTTAGTCCAAAGAATACAATCATTAAGGTGACAACAATATGAAAGGGAGTGATTTTTAATTTTGTTTTATTATAGATGTACGTCAAGAAATAATAACTCACGGTTATAAATAAAATCTCAATGTAAATAGCGTAATTCATGATATCTGCATAAGCACCACGAATACGAGATCCACCACCACGCCCCTCACTCACATACTCAACTGCAATAGGGTTAAAAATTGATTCATAAAACATCATTCCTAATGGGAAGATACAAGCGATTAAACATGCAAATAAAATTCCATCGAGATCTGCTTTTGATTGCACAAACATGCGACAATAAAAGAATATTAAAGCTGGTGTAGTATACTTGATGACATCTCCAATTGAAGTTATTGATAACTGGGTAGCATAAAAAACCAAACAGTTTCCAACTAAGAAATAGGTGAATAGTTTAAAGGGACTATCGTAAACAGATTTTTTAATACTCGCAAGCTTATTGGATGTCGAGCTAAATAAAATCAAAATTGGAGTCAATACTCCAACAATGTAAAGCGGACTTGCTAAAGAAGATGTTTCTTTGAGCTCATAAAAGTTATCGACGATTGGTCTGATTAATATCAGAACAATGAACCACTTTTTAGTAATGTGCAGCGACTTAAACCACTTGAGCCAAATTCGAAAGTTCATAATCTTTAATTTTTACTCAGCAATTATGCTTATGTAAAAATAGTTTTTGTTAGATAAATAAGTGCAATGACGTTTTAATAGCTTTCACAAAGCCTTTTGAGGCATTCGAAAGCGAAGCGTTCTTACGGATAAAGTCCCCCGCATGTTTCCCTAATTCCGCAGCTTTTTCAGGATTTTCAATAATAAAATTGATTTTTTCCAATATATCTGCCTTGTTTTGATAATCTACTATGTAACCATTCTCTCCATTCACAATTAAATCTTCGCTGGCACCTGCATTAACCGACGAAAGGCATGGTACTCCCGCAGCCATCGCCTCGTTCAACACAAGTCCCCATATATCAAAGTCCGTTTGAAATAAAAGCGCTTTTGCTTTTGCAAAGTAGGGGGGGAGTTCCTCCTTTTGCTTAAATCCATGAAACTTTACCTGATCAGATAGTTGATATTCTTTCACCATGGACTCCAATGAATTTTTACTTTCTCCATCGCCAATAATATCGATACAGAAATCACTGCGATGCGATTTTAATGTTTTAGCAATTTCAATTAGTTGTCCAACATTTTTTCTAGGTACTAAATAACCAAGGTAAATAAAATGATGTATTTCGTCATCAACCAATCTTGCTCTTTGCTTTTCAGTTTCCTTTTCAAAGAAGCTTGTATCTACTGTATTGGTGGCAATAAATACTTTTTCTTCGGAAGCGCCAATACTCATTAAATAGCTTTTCGCTTTTGTTCCGTATGCAACAAATGCATTTGCAAAACGAGTTAAAAATCTCCTTTGCACTGTCCTGATAAAACTATCTTTTCTGCCTTGTTTTGCTATCGAACCATTCCAGATAATATACGGTGTTCTGTTAATGATCGAATATAAAAATACTTTTACTGTTGCACTCGAAAATCCAGAAACGATAATTGAATCTGGTTTTTCATTTTTTAATTGCTGAAATAATCCTTTGTAGGTGAAGTAAGAATTTTCACTATTATTCCCAACGGTGATAGCTTCATTATTTAAATAAGAATATTCAAATTGAAAATCATTTTCGTTCAGTTGAAAGAGTCTTCTTTTATAAGTTTTATTAGCAAAAATTATTTTTAAATGAATATTATCACTTTGTAATTGCTTCGACAACTCGTTAAATAACGGAACACGATAAGGGTTAGGAATATTGGTAATTAAAACAACCTTCTTCATTACATCCATTTTTTAAACCATTGCATTATAAAATAGATTGTCCAAAGATTATTGGTATAATCTTTCTGTCCATTTTTCATAGCATTAATTTGTGTTCTTAATCCTGACTCACTGAAGAAGCCTGCATTTTTACAAAAGCTGCTTAAGTCATTTTCGATATTTCGGATGATAATATCTTGCGACCATTCTTTTAACGGTACGCAAAATCCCATTTTTTTACGGTAAAGGATATCGTTAGGAAGCGTGCCTTCTAACGACTTTTTTAAAATGTACTTTGGTATTTTGTTTTTCGATTTTAATGAATAAGGTATGGATAGTGCATAATCCACAAATTCATAATCTAAAAACGGATTTCTAATTTCTATACTGTGAGCCATACCAATTCGGTCCATACGATAAAGGTATTTTGCAGGTATTAAATACTTATAGCCGAGGTAACACATCCAGTCTTTATCGCTTAACCAATTATGTTGTTCGCGAATATTTTCAAATGCGGTTAAATGTTTTTTAATTACAGAATATGAATCCAACGAACCATGATGACTTAAAAAATCAGCAGACAGAATTTGTTTTTTGGTACTTTCTTTAAATGCTTTTGCTCCGCCCCAGAATAATTCTTGTCCGTTAGCCGCTCTGTAAATTATTTCTTTAATGCCTGTTTTATTATCATCAAATCCAATGGAGTTGGAAGCAAGTTTTAATAAGCTCTTTGGAAGTTTGTTGAGTAGATTATAATAAGGGTAAATCTGCTCATATTTTTGCCAGCTATTGTAACCGGCCAGCAATTCATCAGCGCCATCTCCAGTTTGTACAACAATCGTATTATGTTTTCTAGCTAATTCAGAAATGAAATAAACAGGTATACAGGTTGCATCTGCCATTGGTTCATCAAAAATAGAAACAACAGATGGAAGAAAGTTTTCGATATCTTCTTTCCCAACTATTTTCTCGTAATGGTCGGTGTTGAATTGTTTGGAAATTTTTTGAGCGTAAATCCTCTCATCGTAGTCTGGTTGTCCTTCAAATCCCACAGAAAATGTTTTGATAGTTCCAGCTGTTCTTGCTCTCATCATCGCAACAACTGCACTTGAATCTACACCACCACTTAAAAAGGCACCTACCGGTACATCGGCTACCATTCTTAAATCTACTGCCTTGTTTAATTTATCAAATAAGGTATGTTCGATTGATTGTTCAGAGGTATGCGTTAAATTCTGATAGTTGATGTTATAGTAGGAATTTAATTCTGCAATTCCATTAGTGCTAACGGTCATGTATTCACCCGCCCCAAGTTTTTTAATCCCTTTGAAAAATGTTGATGGTGCATCAACATGATTATAAGTTAGAAAATGATAGAGTGCTTCTTCATCGAGTTCTTTTTTAATCCAGGGTAATTCGAGTAATGCTTTTATTTCTGATGAAAATGAGAATACGCCACCCATTGTAGAGTAATAGAGTGGTTTCTTTCCTGCTCGGTCTCTCGCTAATTTAAGTACATTGTTTTTATTATCGAAATAGGCAAAAGCAAACATACCATTGAGTTTATGTAGTGCTGCATGTCCTTCTTTCTGATATAACTGTAATAAAACTTCTGTATCACTGTCCGATTTAAAATTACAATCGGTGATATCCTTTTTGATTGATTGGTAATTATAAATCTCACCATTAAACACAATGCAGTTTCCTCGCTCATCAAACATTGGCTGATGACCAGCATCCGACAAATCAATGATACTTAAACGTAAATGTCCAAGTGCAAGGCCTTTGTCTGTATTGATGTAAGTACCTTGATCATCCGGACCTCTATGTTGAATACGCTGATTCATTCGTACGAGGTATTCACTTGCTTCTATTGGCAAGCTATTTCCAAGCATCATAAATCCGTTAATTCCACACATATTATAAAGATAAGTAAACTTGATTAATGGATGATTCCATTTGTGCTATTGAGAATTTCTGAGCGAATGCTTTACGATGATTTCGAAGCATAGTTTCATTTATATCGTTCGACTTTTCAATTAAAGATTCAATGAAAGCAGTAAGTTCATCAGTTGAATTATAAACCATGTTCGGTTCGCATTGATTGACTAATTCTGCTAATCCACCACCATCATTAAATACAGCAACTGCACATCCATGCGAATAAGCTTCAATTGCTACGAGTCCAAATGCTTCATTCGATGATGAAGCTATTAGTAAATCCCACTGATTGTAATAATCTGATAAATTATTTTTGAATCCTAAAAGCTGAATAGTGTCTATTAAATTAAAAGAAATAATTTGTTGTAAAATTCCATCCTTTAATGGGCCATCTCCAATTAGTTCTACTTTAATGGTTGATTTATTTTTGATGGCCGCAATTGTTTTTAATAAACGATCAACTCGTTTAACTTCTACCAATCTACCAACAAATCCTACTCGAATTGTTTCTGATGGTTCTTTTTTATCAAAATTTGAAGTCGGTAAGTCAACACCGTTATAAACCACACTTATTGATTTTTTATGCAGTTGATATTTTTCAATGGCTGTGTTTTTTGAAAAATGGGAGTTGAATGTTATATGATTGGTAAATTTATTTAAGAATAGTTGCTGCAGTTTTTTTGAAATTAGCTCTGCTAATCCTTGCTTTCTTTCAAACGCAAAGTTGCCATGCTCCGTAAATACAATTTTCTTTTTTGATTGAATAGCAGCTATCGCAATAATTGGATTAAATGAATGAAGATGGAGAATATCGAACTTCTTAAATAAGCTGACACATTCGTTTAATTTTGAAATATTACTGCTTCCCTTTTTGAAATTACCTTTGATAACTTTAATGTTTTTCTCTTTGGCTTTTTCAATTAGTGGACCTTCTGATTTAGCTGCAAAGAGTGTAGGTTTTACAATATCATTATTTTGCTGCGCTATGGCTAAATTAAGCACAACACTTTCTATCCCTCCTATATTCGACGACCATATGATATGTAAAACTCTCATTTTATTTTTTTGATACAGTAATATAACCTATTGGTCCGTAGCTGAATTTTTTGAATGCAGATTTCAAAATTGGTAATGGTCGTAAGGCCATATAAACCAATTGAGGAATCATAACTGTGACAAACAAAAAGGGATTATACCATTGCCCTAATAATTTGATGCGCGTAGCTTTTGCTAGTAAATTCCAGAAACGCAATACTGGTTTAACAAGAAGTGTAATTCCAGCACCTACAACATCGCTTACAGGATAAACGGATAAATCTTTAAATCCACCTTTCTCGATTGTGTATTTTAATCCGTATTGTGTGAATCGGTAATTGTCCCATTGTCCATCAGCAATTGGTACAAGATAAGGGGTTGTAAGAATTAAGGTCCCGCCTTTTTTTAACAAACGATAACATTCGTTGATC
This sequence comes from Bacteroidota bacterium, assembly GCA_947453935.1. Lineage (GTDB taxonomy): Bacteria > Bacteroidota > Bacteroidia > AKYH767-A > OLB10 > CAINEC01. The sequence goes on from CANGJU010000005.1 coordinate 33,072, forward strand.
AATTCGGATGGCTCTTTCATGTCCTGCATTACTTCGGTGCATAAAATACAATCAACACTTTCATCAGGCAATGGAACATCGGTAGCAGAACAGTAGATGTCTATTGCTTGTTGAGGGAATGGCATATCTGCCATTTCAGCTCCAATTGATTTATCGAAATAGTTTTTATAAATAGAATAGTAGGGGCGTGGACCACATCCTAAATCAAGAAGGGTTGCATCTTTAAATGGATTGTTCTTAAAATAGTCTTTTAAGAAATCGTATCTCCAATTATTTTCAATTAATGCTCCGGGGTTTTTTAATTCCATTGTTAAACTAATTTTGACATTAAACTCGTAGTAAGTAATCCGAGTTTTGGAAAATGCGTTTGATTATACATTTTCATTTCTTTAAAGAACTGTATTCGCTTTTCTAAAATACTATTTTCTGCAATATCGGTAGTCGGCATTGAAAACTCAAACCTGTTTAACTTGTTCATAAGCTTCAATACTCTTTTTTGACCTATTGTTGCTACAAATGCTGGTAAACGTATTCCACTTCGATTATAGTTTGTAGTTGTTGATTCATTCAAAGAAATGTTTTTAGAGAAATTTCTATTTACTGATTTGGGCAAATAGATTTTATTCGTTTCAAAGGTAGATTGAATAAAGGAAGTATATGCTTTATAAAATTCCTTGAACCACAGTGTTATTTCTTTATTCCCTGGTTGTTTTAAGTGCCAATTAGTAATCCATTCTTTGGCTTGAGCTATATACAAATCTATTGAAGTATTGGTCAGGTTTAAATAATTCAGATCATATGTTATTCCTTTTGTATGTTGAAGCAAATCTCTTAATTTTATTATTCCATACTCGTTTTGCAAAGTCAAATCGATATAATTTGTAAACAAAAATTCTAAGGCAGTTTGCTTTTTAAGTGCAATTAATTCAGATTCACTAACTAGAATTTCATCGCCCTTAGGTTCTTCGCCAACTAATAATTTTTGATTATCCCACATTGCATAGGCTTTATTTTGAAACCAATGATCTTCGGACAATGCCATAATGCCATGAGTAAATAAAGCTTTTTCTTTAGTACTTAAATTTGAAACAATATCGCCACTAAAAGTACTATCTTTTTTAAAAGTGATAAGTAGGTCTATATCAGATATGCCCGGTTGATTAACGCCTCCAAAAGTACAGATACATTTCACATCGGAATTGTGCTTCAATGAATCAACAACCTTATCATACAAATGAAAATAATCTTCTTTGTTATAACCGGCTAATGGATAATTGATGATCTGCATGCTAGAAATGAAATTTACCAATTTTAAATCCTGTGAACTTTGCATCTACCAATGTAGAATTACCTAAAGTGCTTATTGTATGTATTCCAACAATACTTTTGTTTTTAAAATCTTCTGGAGTAATTATTTCAACTTTTATTTCTGAGTAGTTCGTCTCAGACAACTCTGTTATTTCATTTAAAACTATTTGACCTCCGTATGTTATGCCACTGTTTTGCGAAGGTCTGATTATTTTATTTCCTAATTTTATAAAGCTTCCAGCTTGCCGTGCATTTGAAATAGATGTTACAATCGGATTTAAAGGATGAGGGGTCCATTCTCCAATTAATTCATCAGCGTAAAAAAGATGTAATTGATGATCCGACATTTTATGTTTTGATGTTGTGCAGAATAGCCAGTATTTGTTATTGTGTTTTAAAATAGAGTTGTCAACGCCAGGAAAATTATCAATAAGCGTTTTTATTAATTGCATTTCTTGTTTGTTATCATTCCATTTATACAAATCAATTGAATTGGTCTGATGTGTTTCAGGAATGATATAAATTTCATTTCTATCTTCGAATACAAAAGGGTAACTGAAGTGGAAATTGGCTTTTAATTTATATACAACTTTTTGTGTTAGTCGTTCAATTACTTCAATATGTCCTTTTTGGATTTTTGAATTAAACTTCTCATAAATAACATAATCACCTTTGCCTGTTGTGAATCCAAATGGGTCAGCAATAAAGTCACGTTTGTTTTTTGTTTTTATCCATTGCACTTGTCTTAATAGCACTTTGTTTTTTACTATTTCTGAAATTGTATCTTCAATTATTCCTGTTTTCCAATAGTGGTACGTGAAGAATGTTTTCAGATAGTGCTTAATTTTGTTTGAGAAAACAACAATTTTGTAGTGTTTTAATGGAATGGATTTCGGGTGGTTATCTTGCCAGATAAGTTGATTGTGATTGTTAAATCTTTTAATTGATTCTACAAGCAATGTTGGTATTTTATCAATAATAAACTTAAATGAGCGGCTGTAAGAATGATGAGTTAATAAATAACGATGTTCGTGTACTTGGAAGGATTGTTTACCTGCGTATGCTTTTATCGTATTTAGCAAGAAGCTTTCATCGTTATCAATAATTCCTTGATAAAGCTCACGTGAAATACCCGCTCTTAGGTTTGAGATAAATGGAATTTGAATTAGATTATCAAAAGGGTAATCTTTCTTAAATAAAGTGTGAGTAGTAAAATTAATTACATACTTGTACTCACTTGCCTTAGGGAAGTTTTTACGTAAATTATGATTCCATTGAATCGTTTCTATGTTGCAATTAAAATCAGACAATAGCTGTTTTCTGCATTTCTCTATTAGTGATTGCATAAACCCTTTGTCGATTATAAAAGCTATTTTAATCATTCGGTTTTATTCTTGTTAGTAGTAATTGTAAATCTGATTTCAATTCAGATAAAATAGTAATAAATTCAACTTGTGTTATTGAATTTGCTTTAAGGTTTTCAATTTTATTTTTGTTTAATTCAGATTTGCTTATTTCTTTCTGAATCCAGTTTGCTCTAATATTTTCTAATTTATTTATTATCGACTGATCGCTTGATTCGAAATGGCTTTTAATTAATTCAAAACTATCTTTTTTAGAGATGTATTTTTGATGTTGATATTGTAAATATGAACAAGGCAGGAGTAATAATTCACTTAATAAGTTTTTGAAGAAGTATTGATTCATCCAAAGCTGGTCTTGACTCAATTTGTTTTGAATACTGTTGATTAATTTTGTCAATGAATGGCGATAATCTGCTTTTGACTGATTGCTGATTTTTATTTCGTTCAAACCATATACTAATTTCGATTCTTTTAATAAATGGTAAGTAATATCATCGGGATTTTCGATTAGTTCCTGCTTGCCGATAACAATAATACGATGATGCTGAAGGATATCTTGCAAATGACTAATCAAATTAATTTCCTGAATGAGATTTTTTAATTTTTTAATTTTATCATGACTTGCAAATTCTTTTTCATCATAAATTAAAATTCCATCAAAGTCGCTATAGCTTATTATTTCTTCCGAAGCAATGCTTCCGAAAATCGCAAGTGCAATAGACTTTTCTAAATTATACTTATCGCAAAGTTGTTTAAGTTCATTAACAAAATTGTTATTTGAATTTATTTTAGGTACTATGATTTTTTTTGCTTTTTCTTCCGAACTTATTTCTTTTAAGTAATAGTTGTCTACAAACAATAATAAAATCAAACGATCAGGTAAAACCTTTGACAGGTATTTACTGGGTCGGTTGGTATAACCATAATTCAAATATTTTGAAAGGTTATTCATTGCTTTCTAAAAAATTAATTATGGTTGATACTCTTATTTTAAACGTATTTTGTTGTACATCAAATCTTGCTTGACTAGCAATTATTGCTGACTTTTCTTCGTCTTCAATAGCTAACTTGATTTTCTTTGCTAATTCATTCTCGTTCTCTGGTGCTACAAAATAGCAGTTATGTTCATTTAAAATATCTTGTGTTGCTGGATAATTGGGCGTAATAATTGGGTTCCCAGTTAACATGTATTCACAAATTTTATTTGGAAAATTATAATTTACGTCATGTCCTTGTTTAGTATAATATGAAACAAGTATGTCTGCAGCAAATTGATAATACTTAATTTTTTGATAGTCGTGAATATAGCCTGTAAATACGGCATTGTTAATACCAAGGTTTTCACACCATTCTCTCCAATAATCAACAGCTATTGGTTTTCCTCCCGTAAAAATAAATTCGTATCCAGGTAATTTCTTCGCAGCTTTGAGAATGTATTCCAATTCTAAATTGTAGTCAATTGCAAGTTTGCCAGTGTAAACAACAATTGGTTTGGAGTGATTTATATCAAGTAAGTCTCTCGCTTCTATTTTGTCAATAAAGTCATCTGCCTGATCTTGAGTAATAGGATTTGATGAAACGATTGTTTTATTAATCGGATAATTTGTTAATTGATAAATAGAGTTGATAATTGACGAGTTTGTCGCAATTATGTTATCACACAGTCCATAACTCCAATGAAATAATTTCTTCTTGCTAAAATCATGTGCCCAATAGGTGAATTTCAAATTCTTTCTGTTAAATGCTTTTGTTATTAAGAATGGTAATAAAATGGCCAAACTTCTTGAAATAACCACATAATTGTATTGCTTATCATATGATAGTTTTCTGATTTGAAAATAATTGAGAATAACAATTCTGATAAGATTTAATTTTCCACTTACATCTGACTTGAAATTAGTTTTTAAATAATGGATGTTAAGTTTGTCTGATATGCCATATATTCTAGGTACATCATTCTTTGAAATATTATCATCGCGTTTTACAAAAGGTACAACTAAATGAATGGTTCTGCCATTTTGCACAAATCCATCACAAAAACGAACGTCACTAAGTTGGTTAGTTCTTGGTCTTAAAATATCATATGGCGATAAGTAAATATAAATTGTTTCTCGCTTCTCGTCGCTTAGAATAATTTTCCTGTTTATTTTCTTTAAACAATAAAATGCGAACGAAAAGTTGATAAATAAATTTGCAGTTAGTAATCCTAATGCAATACCTACTGCTCCGTAATTAGGTGTAAGTAAATAAGCGACAGCAAAATTGAAGAGGATGGCAATCAAATAAATTTTAATTCGTTTGTTTGTCAGATTAAGACTTTGCATCAATGGTGTACTCCAGAATAATATTGAACCAGATGCTGCACCTAAAAAATGAATTGTGAACGTGGGGACGGATTTAATAAATGAAGGTCCATAAATCATCGTTATGATTTCTCCTTTGAATAATGATACAATTACTAATGCAACCAGAGAAGGTATCATTGCAATGCTAGTTGTTTTAGCTAGCATTGTTTTAAGTTCTTTCCATTTTTCCTGAGCTACCAAATGAGATAGTTGTGGAAATATTGAAGTTACAAGTGGATCTGTGATGGCAAGAATAGCCGATGCGAGTTTTTTAGATATGGTGTAAAATCCAACTGCTGCGTTTGACCCCCATAAATTCAATAGTAATATATCTCCTTGACCAATTAATGTTTTTAATGTATTACCGAATGAGTTTCCAAAAATAAAATGTTTTATTTCTGCGTAGTGACTTTCAATTGCATTGACAGGTGTTTTAAAATGAGGCAATAAGTCTTTTCTTAATTCAATTATTACCGATAAATTACAAATTAAAGAGTTTAATAGTTTGGTAGAAATTACGGTGTAAAAGAAATAATCAAGATTATTAGGAAAGTAGTAGATGGAGAAAGTTATTGCAGCAAACTCTACCGTGTCCATTATTATTTGAACTATTGAATTTACTTTAAATCGATAAAATATCTTCAATACTGCTCTGCCAATATTGTCTAAAAAGCAAATGCCATTTACAATTGCATACAGTATGATGAATTTTTGTAAACCTTCAATATCAAAAAAGTGAGGGTATAAGAAATGCGTAATAATTGCAATTACAATAACTGACAGCAATGCCGATAGCATGCTATAAGTAATTCCTCTTTTTAACAGGCTGATAACTTTTTCTGGCGATTTATGAGAAATAAATTGAGCTCCGAATTTTATAATTCCTAGAGGCACGTTTAATTTAATTACTTCTTGTATAGTAAGTACAAAAGCAATTATAACTGAGTAAATACCGAGTATTTCAGCGCCTAATCCACGAGCTATTACAATTGACCTTAAAAAGGCGAGCAATATTCCGTAAAAATTCGCGACAAAAACCCAAACACTATTTTTGAATAGTGTTTGGGTTTCTCCGTCTAAAACAGATTTTAGTTTAGCACGAATTTGTTTCATCGTCTACTTTGTAAAGTTAGGCTTTGGAACTCTTTCGTTTAAATAGCTTTTTAAAAGTAGATTTTAAACCTTTTCTTTCTTTATCTTCTTCGTAATAACCATAGCCGTATCCGTAACCATAGCCATATCCGTAGCCATATCCATATTCGTATCCATAACCATAGCTTCTATTCGATGCTTTAATGGCATTAAATACTATACAAACATTTTTAAGTTTACCATCATTATATAATTTATTGATAAAGTTCAAGTGGTGCTTTCTTGTTACGCGCTGACGAACTAAATAAATATTTATATCTACATATTTTGATAATACCATCGCATCTGTAATTAATCCTACCGGAGGCGTATCCAAAATGATATAATCGTAGTTGGCTTTTAAATAAATAAACAACTCATCCATCTTTGGAGAAATTATTAATTCAGATGGGTTAGGGGGCTTAGGCCCAGATAAAATAATATCCAGATTTGGAATTGTGCCGGAGTTCTGTATAATTTCTTTTTCTGTATTTAAACCAATCAAATAGTTACTTAATCCAATTTCAGAAACGAAGTCGAAACCAATTGTAATTTTAGGCTTACGTAAGTCGCAACCTACAAGAATAGTTTTACGGCCCGACATTGCCATCATACAAGCAAGGTTTACGGATGTAAAACTTTTTCCTTCTGATGAGATAGAAGAGGTAACCAGGATGGTTGCTTTCTGACTTCCCTGATTGAAATATTGTAAGTTAGTACGAATAGTTCTGAAGGCTTCAGAGATATGTGAATTTGGTTTTTCTGTAACAACTAAACTTGATTTAGATGCACTTAATCCAATCATACCAATAACTGGAATATTCGTTCTTGCATCTAAATCATTACGGTCAATGATACGATCGTTAAACGCTGTTCTGATATAAATAAAGAATGCAGGTAATATCAAACCGAATATAACGGCAATGGTGTAACTTAAACTTTGAATTGGTTTAAGTGGCTTTATAAATGTTCTTGCATTATCAATTACTCGATTATCGGCTGTGGTAGATGCAAGTAATATAGCAGTTTCTGCTTTTTTCTGAAGCAAGTAAGAGTAAAGTTGTTCTTTAATATTCGAACCTCTTAACATTCCTTGTAATTCTCGTTGAGCGGTTGGTAGTCTTCTAAGCTTAGCCTCAACTCCTGTTCTTTGGTATTTAGCTTCGTTTAGTGATGCGTTAATTCCACTTTTTAAAGATTTGATATTTTCAGATAGTGCAGCTTTGGTATTTGCAATCTCAGTATTCAAACTTACCATTAATGGATTATCCTCTTTCGATAGGTTGGACTGAGATTTTTTCTTGTTTTCTAATTCGTTTAGTTTTAAAACGAGACTTTGTAAAAGAGGATCGTTAACTAATATACTTCCTGGTGAAATATTACCTGTTAAATTCTTGCTATCTGTTTTTACATAATCTCCGAGATAATCTAAAAAACTACTTTGTACTGCTAATTGGGAAATCTGACCATTGAAGTTTTTTACGCTTTCTAAATAGGCATTAGCTTCAATTGATAAATCGGTAATTCCTCGGGATACTCTGAATTTTTCAACGTTAACTTCGTTTTCATTTATTTCTCCTGTTAAAGCTCCCAATTGTTGTTCAATAAAACTAAGAGTATTTACAGCATATTCGTTTTTAACTTCAATGCCTTTTTTAACATATAAATCGCATAGTTTATTTAAAAAAGCTTCATTTTTCGATGGCGTAGCTCCCTGAATTGAAATTTGTAGCATGGAAGCTTGTTTGCTGATCGGTTCTGCTTTTAAAGCGCTTTGGTAGATATCTGTTAATAAACTTTTGTCAGCTACTTTAATTATGAAATTACGTTTGGAGAAATTTTTCGATTCGTATGGTTGACGACTGAAGTCGACTGCTTTGTCTATTGAAAATATTCCTAAATCATTGCTGATTTTTCTATTAAACAAGTAGTATCCTACATGCTCTGTGTTTCCTTTTTGATAGGTGAGTTTATACTTATTGTTATTTATTATTTCTAACTTGATAGAAGTATTGTAAGCGAGGCTATACAAAGTGTCTTCTTTTAAATCGAAAGGCTTTAATGCGAAAATTTCAGATGTTTTAACATCGCCAATTAAATAATAACTTTTGTAAAGCTGTAAGTCTTCAATTGTTTTCGAAATAAGCATTCGCGAACGAATAATTCCAATTTCATTTTCAATTCCACCTTCGTTATTAAATGCTCCTAGCTGGGTTAATAAATCACTGCTGTTTACATTTTTCTTTTCGTCTTTTATCAGAACAGTACACGATGAGAAATAAACTCTATCTGCATACCAGTTATAAAAATAAGCAGTAACTAAGGATAGACTTAAGGTATAGATGTATAAATACCAATATCGTAAAAAATATTTATTAAATATTTGCGAAAGGTTAATTGTGTTTTCGCTTTCGTTTTTTTGATCGTTATTAGGGTTGTTTACTTTGTAGTCGTGCCCGTTTGTAGTTTCCTGATTCATCGTCTTAATAAATTGTGTAAGTAAAATGTTATTTGTTAAATAACACGAATGCGCATAACGTTCCTAAACTGATAATTAAAGGAGCTATTTTGTAGAAGTTGTCCGATTGTGATACTTTGTCTTTCACCGGAGGTACATATAAAATGTCGTTTGAATGTAAGTAGTAGTATGGTGAATAAAATAAATCTCTTCTTGTTAAGTCAATTGGAATATATACTTTTTCTCCTTTTACTTCGCGAATAAGCATCACCTCTTTTCTGTTTCCAAAAATAGATAAGTCACCAGCCATTCCAATTGCTTCTGGTAATGTTAGTTTTTCATTTGTTACAGTGTAAACCCCAGGATGAGTAACTTCACCTAATAATGTTACCTTGAAGTTTTCAAAGTAGATTCTTACACTAGGTTGTTGTAAATACTTTTCTAATTGTTTTTGAATATAATCTTTGGCTTGTGTTGTGGATAAACCAGCGACTTTAATTTTACCAACTAATGGCATATCAATATATCCTTCTGCATCTACTAAATATCCAACATTCGGTCGGGTAGAGTAGCTGTCTCCAACAGTAGGACCTTCTGATTTACTGAACACATTAAAGAACGCAGTTGCTTCCGGATTTAAGCTGCTAACATAAATTGACAAGATGTCGTATGGCTGAATTACAGAGGTATAATGCTCTTCGATAAATTTCTGTTTACTAACAACAGCAGTGTCCTTCGATTCTTGAAAATATGTTACCTCCATTACATTTCGGCATGATCCTAAAAACAATAATAAAGTAAGCGCAATAAAAGATTGTTGAATCTTTTTCATAATAGTGTGTTGGTTTGATTATAAATATGCCCTTTCGGGTGGACGTTATACTGAAAATTTTCTACGATGTTACATAAAATCTAAACATCTTCGAATAAACTTTAAGTTGACTAAAATGTTAATCTTATCTGACGAAACTCATTTGCGTAGGTTCGTCGTAACTATTATTTTAGCAAAGTTAATAAGACACGATATTTCGATGGATATAAATGTAAAAACGGATGATGTATCCGAAAAGGAAAATGCATTCAACGACAGTATTCAAGCTGGTAAAGTAATCGAGCCTAAGGACTGGATGCCTGAAAAGTATCGAAAGCAATTATTAAGAATGATGTCACAACATGCTCATTCAGAGGTGGTTGGAATGTTGCCTGAAGGTAATTGGATTACAAGAGCTCCCTCATTAGCACGTAAAGCTATCCTAATAGCCAAGGTTCAGGATGAGGCCGGACATGGTTTATACATCTACAGTGCGGCGGAAACTTTGGGTATGGATCGCTCTGAAATGATTGATCAACTTTTGGCTGGAAAAGCAAAATATTCTTCTATTTTCAACTATCCAACAATTTCTTGGGCTGATATCGGTGCCATCGGATGGTTGGTTGATGGAGCTGCCATTGTTAATCAAACGGTATTGGCTAAGTGTTCATACGGACCTTATTCCCGTGCGATGTTACGTATATGCAGGGAAGAGAATTTTCATAATAAGCAAGGTTATCAGATTTTAGCTTACCTTATGAGAGGTACGCAGGAGCAAAAAGCAATGGCTCAGGATGCAATGAATCGCTGGTGGTGGCCTGCTCTTATGATGTTTGGCCCGTCTGATAAGGAGTCACCAAATAGCGCCGACCTTCTAAAATGGAAGGTAAAGTTGTTTACCAACGACGATTTACGCCAACGTTTTATTGATAGAACGGTTGAACAAGCGCAAGCTATTGGTTTGAAAATTCCAGATGATAAACTGAAATGGAATGAAGAAACTCGCCATTATGATTTCGGCGAAATAAATTGGGATGAGTTCTTCCAGGTTATTAATGGTAATGGTCCATGTAATAAATTACGTTTGAAACAACGTAACGATGCACATACAAATGGTCAATGGGTGCGCGATGCTGCCAAAGCATATGCAGAAAAGAAAAAAACAAATTAAGAGTATAATAGATTAATAAAATGGATTCAAATCATCAATGGCCTACATGGGAAGTGTTCACTCAAAAAAAACAAGGTGCTGCGCATGAGCATGCAGGTAGTGTTCACGCTCCTGATGGTGAAATTGCACTTTTAAATGCAAGAGATGTATATGGCAGAAGACAAGAAGGCGTTAATATTTGGGTAGTTCCAAGTAATGCAATCATTGCTTCATCTCCGGAAGATGCTGGTTCATTCTTCGATCCTGCCAACGATAAAATGTATCGCTCTCCTAATTTTTTCAAAACTGCTGACGGTTTAAAACAAATATGATGACGGATTTAAATAAAGCATTAAATGAGTTTTGTCTTCGTATTGCTGATAATTCATTGATACACGCACAGCGTATTTCGGAGTGGACAGGACACGGACCCATCCTCGAAGAAGATATAGCAATGAGTAATGTGGCGTTGGATCTTATTGGGCAGGCGCGTGGATTTTATACTTACGCTGCACAAATTGAAGCGAATGGTAAAACAGAAGATGTTTACGCTTTTCACAGAGGAGAAAGAGAGTTTAGAAATAAATTAATGGTTGAGTTACCCGATAATAAAGACTTCGGATTTACAATGATGAAATTGTTTTTGAACGGTTGTTTCGATTATCTAATGTTTCGTGATTTGATGAAAAGTACTGACGAAACTATTTCCGGACTTGCAGCTAAATCAATTAAGGAAGTAACATATCATGTGCGTCATGCAGGTGATTGGGTTGTTCGCCTTGGTGATGGCACGCAAGAAAGTCATGAGCGTGTTCAAAATTCATTGAACGAATTATGGCCATTCACGAATGAACTCTTCGAGCAAGATAATATCGATACGTTGTTAATCACTAATGGAATTGCATTCGATAAAGAAAGTTTTAGATCCGAATGGACAAAAATGGTAACGGAGATTTTTGCAAAAGCTACTTTGTCAATTCCTGAAAATAACACGTATTTTCCTACTGGTGGCTTGAAAGGCGTGCATACCGAACATTTCGGATTTTTATTAGCGGAAATGCAATACTTGCCTCGAATGTATCCTGATGCTGTATGGTAACATTAGAATTGAGTGAAATCTGGGATTTGCTGAATTCTATTCCTGATCCCGAAGTTCCTGCAATTAGTATCGTAGAATTAGGCGTAGTACGTGATGTTCGTGTAACCGATTCCAACATTGAAGTCGATATTACACCAACTTACTCTGGTTGTCCTGCACTGAAAAACATGGAGGAGCAAATTAGAGCTAAACTTTTGTTGGTTGGATTAACTCCACTAATTAAAACGATTTATAAACCAGCGTGGACAACCGATTGGATGTCGGATGAAACAAAGGAGAAATTACGAGCCTATGGTATCGCTCCACCTGAGAAATTGTCTTTCGAAAATTTGCATCCTTTTGCTAATAATGATAAAGGCCCCGTAGCTTGTCCTTTTTGTAGTTCAACAGATACTTCATTAACTAGCCGATTTGGCTCAACAGCCTGCAAAGCATTGCACTTTTGTAATGCTTGTTGTCAGCCCTTTGAGCAGTTCAAATGTCACTGATACTTCATTCAGAATTATAGCTTAACGAACGCCTTTTTTAGTTTTCTTTGTAGTAAGAAAATTTAATATGAGTTTAATTACTGCTACGATTGAAAACGGGGTAGGCCGTATCAAGCTAAACCGCCCTGAAAAATTTAATAGTTTTAATCGCGAGATGGCCTTGCAAATGCAAGCTGCGCTCGATACATTTTCCTCTGATAATAATGTTCGTTGTATCTTAATTGATGCAGAAGGGAAAGCATTTTGTGCAGGCCAGGATTTATCAGAGGCAATTGCGCCTGATGGACCAGGAATTCAGAAAATTGTTGATGAACATTATAATCCAATTATTATTAAAATTCGCGAAGCACAAAAGCCAGTAGTTGCTGTTGTTCATGGAGTAGCTGCAGGTGCAGGAGCTAATATCGCTCTAGCGTGCGATATCGTGCTTGCAGGTGAGTCGGCTTCATTCATTCAGGCTTTCAGTAAAATAGGATTAATTCCTGATAGCGGCGGAACATTCTTCCTTCCACGCTTAATTGGATCTCAGAGAGCTGCAGGTTTAATGATGCTTGCTGATAAAGTAGGTGGAAAAGAAGCAGCAGAAATGGGAATGGTTTATAAATGTTTTGATGATGCTTCATTGAAATTAGAAGCCGATAAAATTTGTAATCAGCTGGCAAATATGCCTACTAAAGGTATCGCCTTAACGAAAATGCTGTTGAATCAATCTGCAACTTCAAATTTAAAAGAGCAACTTAAATTAGAAGAAGTATATCAGGCACAAGCAGGACAAACCTATGATCATAAAGAAGGTGTTAATGCCTTTCTTGAAAAACGATTGCCGGTATTTAAAGGAGAATAATATGTTATCAGAAAAATCAATTGTAGGTGTTATTGGTGCTGGTGCAATGGGGAGCGGAATTGCGCAAGTAGCTGCTGCTGCTGGTCATCAGGTTTTTTTATTTGATGCTAAAGAAGGAGCCGCTAGTAATGCTGTGAAAAAAACGGAAACTTCATTAGCAAAACTTGTTGAGAAAGGAAAGATGTCATCAGATGATATGACAGCTTTGTGTAAACGCATTACCGTTATAGATTCGCTAAACGGATTTTCTTCTGCTGATTTAATCATTGAAGCAGTGGTTGAAATTTTAGAAGTTAAAAAGGAGATTTTTTCTGCTCTTGAAAAAGTAGTTAGTCCATCGTGTATTCTTGCATCTAATACTTCTTCATTATCGGTTACTTCTGTTGCCGCAGCATGTAATCATTCTGAAAGAGTGATTGGATTGCATTTTTTTAATCCTGCTCCTATAATGCCGTTAGTAGAGGTAATTCCTGCTTTGCAAACAAAAGAAGGATTAGCAGAAGAATGTAAACTATTAATGCAAGCATGGAAAAAAGTTCCTGTAATTGCTAAGGATACTCCTGGATTTATTGTGAACCGTGTAGCGCGTCCTTATTATGGCGAAGCATTAAAGATTGTTGAAGAAGGGATTGCTGATATGGTAACCGTTGATGCTGCAATGCGTGAGAAAGGTGGATTTAAAATGGGACCGTTTGAATTAATGGATTTAATAGGCAACGATATAAATTACACTGTTACTGAAACTGTTTGGAAGCAGTTTTATTTTGATGCTCGTTTTCGTCCTTCTTTAATTCAAAAAAAAATGGTTGAGTCAGGAAGATTAGGCAGAAAGACGGGAATGGGGTATTACGATTACAGTGAAAATGCTGTTATACCCGAAGTAAAAGTAAATGATGATTTAGCAAGTGAAATTGTTATTCGTGTTTTAACAATGCTAATCAATGAAGCTGCTGATGCATTGTATTATAAAATAGCAACGGCTGAAGATATCGATTTGTCAATGACAAAAGGAGTTAATTATCCGAAGGGATTATTAAAATGGGCTGATGAAATAGGAGTTGAAAAAGTATTGTCATTGCTAGACTCTTTTTATGTAGAGTATCACGATGATCGTTATCGTGCTTCTGTTTTATTGCGTCAGATGGCAAGAGAAAATAAATCCTTTTTTAATTAATTCGAAGGGTTTATGGATTCGAATCAAGCGAAGAAAATTGTTGCAAGAATGTATGACCACGATTGGTTTAGTCAGTGGTTAGGTATTGAAGTACTCGAAGTAGCTCCTGGCTTTTGCAAACTAAAAATGAAAATCAGAAAGGAAATGCTCAACGGATTTGGTATTGCTCACGGAGGAATAACCTATTCACTTGCCGACAGTGCGTTGGCATTTGCATCTAATTCGCATGGTCGCCAAAGCGTCTCTGTTGAAACGTCAATATCACATACCATCTCATTGAAAGAAGATGATGTGATTTATGCTATATCAGAAGAAAAAAGTTTAACTAATAAAATTGGAATTTATTCTATTACTGTAACAAATGAACAATCGCAAACGGTTGCATTGTTTAAAGGAGTAGTTTACAGAACATCAAAGGAATGGTTTCCACAAGAAAAAGAAAATGATTAAGAACGCATACATTGTTAATGGTGTTAGAACACCAATCGGTAATTTTGGTGGTACATTGTCACCTGTTCGTGCAGATGATTTAGCTGCATTGGTATTAAGAAAGCTTGCTGAAAAAAATAGCGGAGTCGATTTTTCTTCTGTTGGCGATGTTATCATGGGTTGTGCAAATCAGGCCGGTGAAGACAATCGTAATATTGCACGCATGGCTAGTTTGCTTGCAGGATTGCCTGTGTCAATTCCAGGAGAAACAGTAAATCGTTTGTGTGCATCAGGATTGTCAGCCATTGCATCTGCAGGGCGTTCGTTAATGTTAGGCGAAGCCGAATTAATGATTGCTGGTGGTGTTGAACATATGACGCGTGGTCCATGGGTGATTTCAAAAACATCAACTCCTTATGGACGTGATGCACAAATGTTCGATTCAAGTTTTGGATGGCGTTTTATCAATCCTTTAATGAAAGAAAAATTTGGTGTTGATGCCATGGGCGAAACTGCAGAAAATCTTGCAGTGCGTGATAATATTTCTCGCGAAGATCAAGATCAGTTTGCGCTATGGTCGCAGCAAAAAGCTACTGCCGCTCAAAAGGCTGGTAAGTTCGAAAATGAAATTGTTGCCGTTGAAATTCCACAACGAAAAGGCGATCCTATATTGTTTACAGCAGATGAATTTGTTAAACCATCTACTTCAATAGAAGGATTAGCTAAATTAAAACCAAGTTTTCGTAAAGACGGTACTGTTACAGCTGGTAATGCGAGTGGATTGAATGATGGTGCAGCAGCTGTTTTATTAGCTTCCGAAGAAGGTTTGAAGAAGAATAATCTGAAAGCATTAAGTAGAATTGTAGCAATTGGTATTGCTGGTGTTGAACCGCATATCATGGGTATTGGTCCCGTTGAAGCTGCGAACAAAGCACTTAAAAATGCAGGACTTACCTGGAATGATATGGATATTATTGAACTCAACGAAGCTTTTGCTGCGCAAAGTTTAGCATGCATACGTAGCTGGGGCTTGGCTGATAACGATAGTCGTATTAATCCGAACGGTGGTGCGATTGCGTTAGGTCATCCCTTAGGAATGAGCGGAGCAAGAATTGCTTTGTCAGCTTCACATCAATTAGCCGAGGGGAATAAGAAATATGCGATGGTTACTATGTGCATTGGTGTAGGGCAGGGGTATGCTATGATTCTTGAGCGTGCATAAAAAAAGAGCACCCTTTTGAGGTGCCCTGATTTCAAATTAAACAGCTATCTTTTTATAAATTCGAGAGGAATTAGTTCTCGTTTGTGTTCGTGTATTGGCAGACTAAAAAAGAACGTTGTCCCTTTTCCAACTTCACTACTGAGCCAGATATTTCCACCATGTGCTTCTACAATGCGCTTTGCAATGGTTAATCCTAGTCCTGTGCTTTTTTCACCGTTTGTACTTGCAACACTGGTTCTTGCAAATGGCATAAATACTCTGTGTATATCATTCGAAGGAATTCCTTGTCCCTGATCTTTTACCGAAATTATTACATCTTCGTCTTTTCGTATTACATTAATTTCTACATGCGTGTTTCCAAATGAAAACTTAACGGCATTTGAAATTAAATTATTAAGTACCTGTTGTAAATGTATTTTATCAAAAGCTACTTGCGGAATATTATCTGCAATGTTGTAATCAAGTACAATTGATTTTGCATTGGCAGTTCTTATATTATCATTGATAGATTTTTGAATGATGCCGGCTATTGAATCGCTTTTTAAATTTAGATTCATACTACCTGATTCAATCTTAGAAACATCTAATAAATTACTAAGCAATTCCAGCATGTCTCTTCCTGAATCATGCATCATCTGAAGCATTTCCTTCATCTCTAGCGATAATGAATCGCCTAATTCATCTTCAAGAATATGAACGAGTGATATAATATTTCCAATCGGGTTTCTTAAATCATGAGATGCAACACCTAAGAAATAATTTTTCTCTTGATTTAATTTAGCAAGCTCTGCATTTTTAATTTCAAGTTCACGCTGTTGATCGTGCAGCTTTAATAAAGTGTTTACTTTTGCTTGTGTTATATCTACGTCAAGAGGTTTGAATAAATAATCAATACAACCTTCTTGATAGCCCTTAAGCATGTATTTCTTTTCTTTGCTGATAGCAGTTACAAATAGTATTGGGGTCTTCTTTGTCCTATTAGTTTGCTTTAACATATGCGCGACTTCAAATCCATCCATCACTGGCATTTGAACATCAAGAAGTATTAATGCTAAGTCTTCACTAAAAGCAATCTTTAAGGCTTCTTCACCCGATGAAGCTTTAAGTATTATCCTGTTTTCATTCACGAGTATATTCTCAAGTGAATACAGATTTTCAGGGCGGTCGTCAACAAGTAAAATTTTATGCATTGGTTTGAAATATTTGATGCAGTAAAAATACCCTGACCTGCTTGCACGATTTTAAAAATATGATTGGATTCTTACATTGTGATATTTTTAAGCAATTAGGTGATTTGAAAAATGTAAGATTCAAAAAGAAATATCATCAAATTAGCAACATTAATTTCGAGTTCTTCTCTTATAATTCAAATTTGCTGAACTAAATTGCATTGTAAGATTTCAATTGATGTTGTCGAAAAAATCAATCATGCAGATGCAATAAAATTAAAAAGGATAACCAATTCCAAAGTTAAAAGTAACATCTGTTAGGTTATTTGCGCCTGCTGTCCAACGACTACCAGCAGGTTTAGATGGGTCTTTCATTTTAACTGCCGCATCTAATCGGAAAATAAAGAAAGTGAAGTCGCTTCTGATACCGACACCAGAGCCGATAGCTATTTCATCACCAAAGGTACTTATACCTACTCCAGAACCTGGTTTATCTTCCGAGTCATTTAACATCCAAATATTACCAAAATCGGTAAAGACAGCTCCTTTCAAAAACTTATACAAGTTAAATCGATATTCGACATTACCTGTGATTTTAAATTCCCCAAATTGCTGGAATAAATCTGTTGTTACATTAGAACCTGGTCCTAATGAGCGTGATCTCCAAGCTCTGATATCATTCGGGCCTCCCGCGTAAAAAGCTTTTTCAAAAGGGACTAATGTTGAATTGCCATAGGCATAACCAACACCTGACACTAATCTTGTGACTAATGAAGAGGTCTTGTTGAAGTTTAGGTAATATCTGAAATCAAAATCGGGACGAACATACTGCGCATAACGCACCTTTCCAATCAAGCGACTATTCGATTCCGAAATTTTATAGCTGCTGGTAGGTAATAACGAAAGAGTGTTTCCTGCAAATTCAATATTGAATCGAAAGAAGGTGAAATTACCTGCTTTGCCTACAATTTGGTTGTTATATAAATAACTAAATCGACCATTAATAATTAACTGATCAGTATAGGAGTTAATCAGGTTGATATTATTATACGACAATAATTGCTCATTGAATGCAGAATCTAAATCTACTTTCAAATAGTTAATCTCTGCAGGGTAAAAATAAAAACGATTGTATTTAGATGTTCTTTTGGTGTAGTAATAGGAGAGGTTTGCTAAACGCCTGAAATACTCTGGTCGGCTTTGTACATTATAACCAATCGAAACAGAGGTAATAGGATTACTTACTTTTCTGGAATTTCTAATTGTGAATGGCCACAACGCTCTCGGAAAGCTTAAACTTAATTCAGGTCCAAATTCAAAGGTGTTGAATAGTCCGAATTTATAAGATTTATTTTCTTCTGTTGTTAATGAACGTTGTATTTCTAAGCCACCTCTTATTTTAAATTCTAATAACTCTGCGCCACGAAAAACATTTTTATTTCGATATACGAAACTTCCTGATATTCCTAAGTTACCACCGCTATTCGTTCCTTCTGCTTCAAATTTATAGGACTGTCTATACTGTGGCGAAAGCATAATCTTGCATTGATATTGATTCCTGCCAAGACTATCAAGACCATCTACCTGTTCGTATTTTATATTCACAAAACGAAACACCCCAAGGTCTGCAAGTCTCTGATACGTCAAATCTATATTCTCTTGAGAATAAAGTGAATTGGGCAAAATGTAAATATGCTCAGTTAGTCGATTGAACTTATAAAGAAATATGGAATCGCGATTAGGGTAAAAAACATAATTATTAAATACAGAGCTGTCGGTTACAGCTACACGATTTAAGTCGATAGGTTCGTAATCCATATCAACACTAATGCTTTTGTTGACTCCTAATAGGTGTTTGGGTATGATATTATTTTTTAGCTGCTCTTCTGTTGGATTAGGATTAGAAATTAGCATGGTTACTTCTGCTTGATTTGTTTTAAATCCCGTATCTACAACAAAACGTATGTATTGTGAATTGAATGCGGCAAATCCCGTATTTCGTAATAAAGCTGTAATGCGATCTCTTTCTTTTTGTAAGGTAGTTGCTGAATAATTGTCGCCTTTGTGAATCATCGTAAGCGAATCATTTTGCAAAACAACTTGTCGTACTAATGAATCAGGTATATCGTATTTAACTTTTAAAAATGTATAAGGAGAATTCCCTTGTAGGTTATAAGACACAAATGCTTTTTTCTTCCAGTACTCAATCGAGTCAGATACAACCGCATTAAAAAATCCATTATTCTGTAGTAGGGTTAGTAATTGCTCGCTCGACTTACGTACTTTTGAAGTATCAACCAATATGGGCTCCTCGCCAACAGTTGTTTTTAGCCAATGATTGAATTTTGTTTCTTTTCCTCCAAATGCAAAATTGTAAACGCTTAGGTGAAAACGAACAAATCCGAAAATTTTCCTGTTGGGCTTTTGCTTTATAACAGCATTAAAATTTTCTTTTAATTCGGGTCTGTCTGTTTTAATTGTATTTTTACAAAGCAAGTGCTTTCCATCAGGAACACTTTTGGTGGCTGAGCATCCCGAAAGGAATACAATCGTTAAAAAAGATAAAATGACAACTAAGTGAATATTGTCTTTATGGCTTTTCATTTTCAGCTGTAAAAATACAATATTAAACGAATATTAAATTTCAATGGCTTCTAAATCAACGATAAGTTTTTTACGTTCCCTACAACAAAAGAAATTCAGAAATGAAGAAGGGGTTTTCATTGTAGAAGGACCTAAAATGGTTTCAGAAGTCTTGAAGTCTGATTTTAAAGTCAGACAGCTATATGCTACGAGTAGCTGGATTCCAGATCAACATGAAATCTTGCCCGTAGAAATTATCACGGAGGCAGAGATGGAGCGGGTGAGTGGACTTCAAACACCGAACAAGGTACTTGCAGTAGTGGAGATACCTGTTTTAGAAGGCCCTATAAATACACTTTCGAATGGCATTCACTTATTATTAGATCAGATTCAGGATCCTGGTAACCTTGGGACAATTATTCGAATTGCAGATTGGTTTGGTATAACATCCGTTATATGTTCACCCGACACAGCAGATGTTTTCAATCCGAAGGTGATACAAGCATCCATGGGAAGCGTGTTTAATGTAAAGATAAATTATAGTTCACTCGCTGATGTCTTATTAAAAAATGCAGATGGGAATAAATGGCCTGTTTATGCAACGCTTTTAGCTGGTGAGAATATTTATAAATCAGAACTAAATGCATCTTGCTTTGTGATATTAGGTAACGAAAGTCGCGGAGTGAATCCTATTCTGAATACATTCATAACCCAAGGAATTCATATCCCCCGACCAGTAAATAAATCAAGTAAAGCAGAATCGTTGAATGTGGCGGTGGCTGCTGGTATTGTATGCAGCGAGTATTGTAGAAAAAATAACCCCTGAGATTGATTCAGGGGTCTTGGTTAACTGATAATTGAGTGTCAGTTTAATCGTGATGGTACTACCATTTTAAACTCAGGAATTTTCACAAAAAAGAGTTTGTTATCGGTTACTCTTTCCATGAGATAGGTTCCATACATTTTTCCTATTTCGGTATTCAGATTACACCCTGAAACATAGCGAAAGGTTTCGCCCGGTGCTATAAATGGTTGCTCTCCAACAACACCTTCTCCCTCTACTTCTCTATGAGAATTATCAGAGCCGATGATATGCCAATGGCGTTTCTTCAGTTGTACGATATAGTCGCTATCGTTGGTAATTGTAATGCGATAAGCAAAAACATACTGACTAAATCCTGGAGTGCTATGAGTTGGTTGATAAAACGTCTCTACACTTACTTTTATCCCCGCTGTTACTTCTGTAAATATATTCATGTTAGATGAATGGCTTTTTAGGTTATCCAAAAATATAGCGGAAATGAATTACTCATGACAAAATTTGACAAAGCGCATCAAAAGTGAGGTTAATGGCTTTTATAATGGGTAAAAATTAATTCTCGATTACAGCATATCCTGAAAGTCGGTCATAACGACTCCCAATGTCTCTGGAATAAAAGAAAAGCTGATAACTATTTCTTGTTTCGAAATGAGATCCTTCAATAAGAAGAGGCGTGGGGCTACCAGAAGATTTTTCGTTCATAAAGTACAAGTAGTTGTAATAGCCTTGCTTAACTAATAGTGTTTTGTCATAACAGCCTTCTTCTTCATTGTAGTGCATGCGGTAGGCTGGACTAAATTCCCAATTGGATAGTTGTCCAAATAGATATACATCGGCACTATCAAATTTTTCCATTACCGGTAAATTAAAATTCACATAAACATAATCGGCTTCAAGTGCGTCATCTTGTCCTTCATAAACCTTAATTAAAAATCGTCCGTTAATGTCATCTGAAACTGCATAACGCTGCGTATTTTTTTTCTCTTCTTTTTTCAAATATACGCTCGATAATTTATTGAGCGAATCAATTTGAATGTGATCAATATATTGTGTCAGAAATTTTACACTTCGAACATCAAAATTTCTAAATTCATTTCC